>CAZYPK010000159.1:0-12041 GCA_964649195.1 uncultured Phycisphaeraceae bacterium | reverse complement strand
CACTTTGGTTTGTCCCTGATCACCGCCGCCAGTGAAGTTGGCTGACTCACGCCCAACCTTACAAATCTGGTCGGACTGCACGCGTATTCCAATCAACTCACCGCGTTACCACCCGAGATTGGCAAGCTGTCGACTCTGGAATTTCTGGGCCTTAGTGGCAATAACTTCAGTTACCTACCACCAGAAATTGGCAGCCTCACGAATCTGACAGAACTATCACTCGTTGGTGTCCAACTGACCTCACTGCCGCCCGAAATAGGGAACCTCACAAAGTTGCATGCGCTCTACCTCAACGCCAATCCCATCACCGACGCGGACCTTGAGCATTTGAAGTTGCTGGCAAGCCTCAAAGAACTGAATCTCTCAGGAACGAAAGTCACTAAAAAAGGTGTGGCGGCACTTCGGTTGGCTTTGCCGAAATGTAGAATCGAAAGTGATTTCCATCAGCCGACACCTTGACCCACTTAGTTGTGTCGCACTGTCTTCTGCATCGAAGGTGCAAAGCAACACAGGGTGCGTGCGTGAATGTTTATCAACCTGAGTTTCGCTTAAGCCCCGCCCGGACCCCGGCCCCCCGGGGCAGGGCGAGGGCCAAAGCGTGTTCAATGAACAAAGGATCCAAGGCTTACAAAGTAAATTCCAATCGAAAATCGATGGTTGTTTCGTGAACGTGCCGTGAATCGATCACCCCTTGGCCCGCGCCCTTCCGGGCGGGGCTTTGGCGGAACATCAGATTGAGCAGTTCGTTTTTTCCTTCACCGACTACAACCGCAGTGATGTTCTGCAAACGCTGCCGGTACAACCTGAAGATGATTCCGTCGCGGAGATGTCCCGAGTGTGGCCGTGCTCTTCAGTTCATGATGTGGGGAAGGATCGTCGCCGGGACGTACCCCTCCTCATTTCGGCCGCTTTTCAAAAGACGAAATGGCATTTCGGAAAAGCGGCGAATAATGCGGCATGGCCGACCTTCGTCATCTTCGTTCCTTGCACAAGCAGTTTGTCAAACTGCATCGCGGTCAGGTCGGGCACGCCGGCGTCCGTGATCAGCGTGTAACGTAAGTCCAGAGTTCGCAATGCGGGCAACGCGCGCAATGATTTCAGGTCGTCATCCGCGATGGGCAGGCCCAGCAGTTCCAGCGTGTGCAACGCTTTCATGTGGCCCAGATGAGCCAAGCCCCTGCCGGTCACCTGCGTTTGGTTCAACGAAAGAGTGCGCAGGTCCTGGAGGTCCTTCAGGTGGGCAAGCCCCGCATCGGTGATCCTGATGCGGTGGTTGATATCGTTGACACCCAGCCACAGCGTTTGAAGCCCGGTCATTTTGCCCAGCTCCTTCAAACCGGCATCGGTGAGATGACCGCCGATGTAAATGTGACGAAGCGAAGTCATCTTTACCAGGTGGATCATGCCATCATCGTTGACCTTCGTGCCGTAGAGCGTAATGGAATCGATGTTTTTCAGTTGCGTCAGATGGCTCAAGCCATCGTTGCTGATCTTCGCGTTGCCTGCATCCAGTTTCCGCAGCGATTTGATTTTCCCGACATGCGCGACGCCTTCATCGCCGAAGCTTTCACCCGGATAAAGTTCTTCGAGCGCCGGCAGATCGACGAGGTGCGCCAGACCCGCATCCGTCACGGCGGATCGCTCCAGTTTCAAAACGCGCAACTTCGAAAGGTTCTTCAACGAGGCCAGCGCGGCATCGCCAACACTCGAGCGCGACAGGTCGAGTTCTTCGAGGTTGACATTGGCCGCAAGGAACTTCAAATCCGACGGGCCGAATCCTCGCAGGTCCAGTTTTTTCAGGTCGCGCAGCCTGGCGATGTGATCGAAGTCGCCGGGCTTGGCGAGGATCAATTCGTACCCGAATGCCAGTTCCGTGATCCGACCTTGGGCATCGAACCCGTAACGGCCACCGATCTTGCCCAAGGCAACGGCTGCGGCCCGCTCGTCGGGATGAATGGATGGTTGTGCGGATGCAAGGGTTGCCGCGAGCAAGACCATCAAACAAACCTGGCTGCCCAAACCGCTCAACGGCGCAGCACTCCATCGCGTTGACAGTGGCTTCATCCGAATGGCTCCCGAAATGATGGCGCGTTATTGACGGGGCGAAGTCATCAAGACATCATCCGTCACATCATACCCCCTCACCGCACCACTTTCCCCTCGATGTCCAGCACCTGCGCCACCGGCATCGCGTTGCCGAAGGTTTTGAAATCCTTGAAGGACCAGACGACTTTCCTGTCAGGCGTCACTTCGATGATCTGCGGATTGTCCGGCCCTGCGTGGCAGTTGACGATGATCGTGTTGCCGTTTTCCAGGCGGGCGACCTGCGTGATCCAGGCGAGGGTGACGCCGGATGGAATGTGACATCTTACCTCGCAGGAGGGTGGATTCCTATCCGGTCCACCAATAACCTTTGGACCTGAGTTCGGGATAAGCCCCGCCCGGCCCCCGGAGACTGAGAACTTATTCCGGGGGTCCGGGTGGCTGGGGCTGAGTCCGCGAAGCCCCGGCCCAGGCGCACAAAGCAAGGTGAGGCAACTGATGATCGCTGAGGGTCCCCTTGGACCGGGGCTTGCGCTTCAGCCCCAGCCACCCAAAAGTTCCCAGGCTCCCGGCAGGGCGCGGACCGAGAATCGTCCGGTGAACCCCTTGTTCGTGGTCTGAAGGAGGCGAACTTGATTGAAAATCGAGTTTGGGTTCGTGAACAAGCTGTTGATGGCTCGTCTCCCGCCCCCTCCCGGCCCGCGCCATTCCGGGGGCCGGGGCGGGGCTTAAGCGAATCTCAGATTGACCAGTTCGTTTTCCACTTCACCGACTACAATCGCAGTGATGTTCTGCAAGCGCTGCCGGTACAATCTCACGATGATTGAATCGCGGCGTTGTCCCGAGTGTGGCCGCGCGTTTGATGCCGGGGATGCGAAGACATATCGCAAGAGCGTGGGGTGGCCCAAGTGGCTAAGGCGGTTTTTTCAGTGGATGCTGGTGTTTTTTACTCTTGTGTTGGTTGCGCTGGGTGTGATCGAAGTGCGGTATCAGCGGGAGATGGCGGCGGCGAAGGCGTTGGAGAAGGTCGGTGTGAATCTGAGATGGGCATGGTCCCAAGACGCTCATCAATGGGCAAAATGCATTCCCTTCTTGCATGAGCGGTTGCAGTACGTTGACTATTCAGTCTTCACTGTTCTGGGTTTCCCCGACGGGCCACTCACAACATTACCGCCAGAGATAGGCAGGTTCACGGCGTTGGAAAGGCTGTACCTCAGCAGCGAACAACTTACCACACTACCGCCAGAGATAGGCAAGCTCACGAAGTTGACAATGCTGGACATCCACGACAACCCACTCATCTCGCTGCCGCCTGAGATCGGCAAGCTCACGAATCTGAAGGAGTTGGACCTTCGCGGCAACCAATTTATCACGCCGCCGTCGGAGTGTTGGAATATCACGAATCTGAGACACCTGTTCTTCGGCGGCAACCAAATCAACACATTACCCGCAGAGATTGGCAAGCTCACGAATCTGGAGGTGCTGGGCCTTAACGACAACGAATTCACCACGCTGCCGCCAGAGATTGGCAAGCTTGCAAATTTGGAGGGGCTGAGCCTTCAAGGCAATCAACTCACCACGCTGCCGCCTGAGATCGGCAAGCTTGCGAAGTTGCAAGTGCTCCACCTCAACGCCAATCCCATCACCGACGCGGACCTTGAGCATTTGAAGTTGCTGGCAAGTCTCAAAGAACTGAATCTCTCAGGAACGAAAGTCACTAAAAAAGGTGTGGCAACACTTAAATTGGCTTTGCCGAAGTGCCGGATTGAAAGCGATTTCGATCAGCCATTGCCTTGACCCCGCTTATTTGTGCTTCACTGTCTTCCGCACCGAATGTGCAAAGCAACTCAGCCCAAGGCGATGCCTTGGGGGCGTGCGTGAATGTCCATCAAGCCCTGCAAGGGCGCTGGATGGATCGGGCGCATTCATTGCAGACCTGCGTTTGGAATAAGAGCGAGCCGCGACGTAACACGTCGCGGACGTCACCGCAGTGAAGGGGGTCACTTTCAGACTTGCGTCTGCGTAACGCCGATGAACGGCAGTCCTTCGCTGTAACTTTACTCCTTCATTTATGCAGGCGTCCGCGACTCGTTGAGTCGCGGCTCACCGCACCACTTTCCCCTCGATGTCCAGCACCTGCGCCACCGGCATCGCGTTGCCGAAGGTTTTGAAATCCTTGAAGGACCAGACGACTTTCCTGTCAGGCGTCACTTCGATGATCTGCGGATTGTCCGGCCCGGCGTGGCAGTTGACGACGATCGTGTTGCCGTTTTCCAGGCGGGCGACCTGTGTGACCCAGGCGAGGGTGACGCCGGGCAGGTCGTTTTTGGAGAGCGTCCAGACGACGGCGCCCTTGGGATCGACTTCGATGACGCTGGAGCCGCCGCCGTTGCCGATGAGGGTGTTGCCGTCAAGCAGACGAATCGCGGAATAGACCTGCGTTTTGGTTTCGTATTCCCAGACGACTTTTCCATCGCCATCGTATTCGCGGACCATGCCGTCGCCTTCGTGGGCGACGAGGTAGTGGCCGCCGGCGAGTTTGCGGGCGTTGCGGGTGTCGCGGTGGACGCTGGGCTTGTTGAGTTTGAGCTTGATTTCCTTGTGGAGCTTGCCGTCCTTATCGACTTCGATGATGCGTCCGGAGCCGCTCTCGGCGATCATGGTCAGGCCGTCGTTGAGCCGTTGAAAGGCGTGGACCTCGATCTTTTTTCCTTCATTGCCGTTGGATTTGGCCGCGTCATATTCCCAGACGATTTTGCCGTTTTTGTCGGCTTCGACGATGCGGGTCCAATCGGTCTGGAAGAGGATGTTGCCATCGTCGAGCAGATGGACATCGTGGATGTTGTTGATCTTCTGTTCCCAGTGGATTTTGCCATCGGCATCGACGATGGCCAGCCGCTTCTTGCCGCCGGTGTAGTCGCCGGCCAGGACGCGGCGCTTGGGGCCGGTCTGCTGGGCGAAGGTGGAGGAGGCAAAAAGCAGAACGCACAGAGCGATGAGCAGGCGGAGGCGAATCATGATGATCCTTTGCAGTGGAAGGTGGACGCGAGGCGGGGCATCTTCACCGCTTAAAATATCCGCAAAGGGTGGACGTGGCCATGAAGAATCAAATCGTGGGGTGCAGGTTTTGGGTCAGTGGATCGGGGCGCAGGGATGGTTCAAAACTTGACGCGAAGGCGCGAAGAACCATTGCCGATCACGTCTCATTTCGCTTTTCCCATTGCTCCGTCTTGCCGTTGACAATTTTGATTGCTATGCTGAATGGCGCGTTTGGCGCATGTGTTTCGCAAGGAGTGGCAGAACATGAAACATCACAACTTCAGCCTGCACACCATCATTGAAACATTGCCCCAGGGAATTCTTGAAGCCCGTTTGATTGAACTTGACATCGTTGCGGCGGGGAAAACGGTCGGCGATTTGCTGAGCGAGTTTTCACGTTTGATCGACGCGCACTACGAAATCGCCATCGACCTGGGACAAAAGCCGTTTCATTTGCTTAAACGAGACGAAGTCAAAGGTTTCGTTGAAATGACCGTATTCGATGAGATGGGCGAGATTCACCTGCGTCCGGAAGTGGCCCAGGCGCTGGCCGCCATTCTTCACGCACCCAAGACAAACGGATTGCATATCAAGAGTTTGTCAAAGGCGGCGTGATCACCGCCATGCCGCCGGGATGCCGTTCCGCTAAGATGCCCGGATGGATATTCCCACCATGAACTGGGAGGACGCCATCAAATCCCTTGCGGGTGTTGGCGTCACCATTGCCAAAACAAAGCAAGGCGCCGCCGTCCTGGTTCGCAAAAGCAGCGATGGGGACATCCATATGCATCCCATCCCCAAACTTGACCTGCCTGTTACGCCTGGCGTGCTGGATGCCGTGTGCCGCGCCCTCTTCATTGACGCCGAAAAGTTTCTTCAATTCATCAAGGGCGAAGCCCGGTAGCGCTTCCAGTATTCAAAAAGCATCTTTCCTCACCCGCGCCGCCTGCACGACCTTGGCGATTTCCTCTTCATCCAGATTTTCGCGCGACAGCGCCATCAGGTGCAGGTTGCATACGCCTTGCTCGCACTTGACGAGTTTGTATCGGTTGCGGGCGACGGCTTTGTAGATTCGTCTGCCGATCCACGCCGCGCCGGGCAGATAGACCAACGGCAGCAGCGGCCAGAACGCCGGCAGCACGCGCATGACGGTGCGGAAGGCATCGAAGCCGCCGGTGACTTTTCCGCCGGGCGAAATCACCAGCATCTCCCGCAAGGCTCTCGTATAGCTCACATCGGGCAGCGCCGCTTCCATCGCCTGGCGATCGTGGATGTCCATGTACGCAAGCCGTCTGCCGACATCGAACAGTTCCAGTGCAAACTTGGAGCGACGGCAGACGGGGCAGAACGTGTCAAAGCAGACGGTGTATTTTTCCTTCGCACCCCGGCGGGCCATGAGCGCGGGGATCGAGGCGACGGTGACGCCGCGGATGAAGACGGGGTAGTAGCAGAGCGTGAGCTGGCTGAACCAGCCGATCTCCATGGTGGCGAAGATGCCTGCATGAAAGAGCACGCCGGCCCAGAGGAGCAGCGGCCGGACCCGTGGCAGAAAGATGAGAAACACAAAGCCGAACTCAAACAGCAGCGTGCCCCAACTCAGCAGACGGCAAAGCCACATCGGCGCGGGCAGCATGTCGTAGGCGAAGCGGGTGAGCGTGGCGTCATTGAGGGCCCAGTAAACCGCCTCGCCGGTGAGGTAGTCGTTGGTCTGGGCGAGGTTCATCTTGTTGATGCCGTTGAGCAGGTAGATGATCACCAGTTGAATCTGCATCAGCCGGACGGCCCAGGGCTGAATCAGCACGGGGTCGGCAGGCGGGCGGGCATCGGGTTTTTCAAAGCCTGTTTCAGGATCGCGGTAGGTCTTCAATCGCTTTCGCAGGGCGTCGATGGACCACGCCGCGCCGCAGGGGCTGAGCATGAGATAGAAGAGGAGCTGCACCGCCACATCATCGCCGCCGTTGAGCGTCCAGAGGGCGCGGATGTTGAAGGAGAGTCCCAGCACGTAGGCGATGATGCAGGCGATGCGCGTGTGCCAGCCGATGAGGAGCATCACGAGCGAGATCATCCAGAGGATGAACCAGGCGATGATGGCGGCATGGGAGGTGACGCCGCGCAGGATGCTGAACCGGTCGCCCAGCCGCATCATTTCGTCGCCGGCGGAAACCGGGATGATGCCTTCATCGAACCAGAAGGTGGAAAGATTGGGCGCGATGGAGGTGAGCGAACTGAGCAGCACACCCAATGCGGTGAGGATGCGCATCAGCGCCAGCGGCTCGGCCCGGATCGGCGCGATCCAGAAATCAACCAGCGCCCGCCACGCCCGCTTCACCATCGCCGGCTCCTGCGCCAGTTGCGGATGCTCCAGCGGTTGACCCTGAGATGGATCGCGATCGTTCTCCATCAGCGCGATCCCTCCAGATCAAAACCGGCGATGTCGCTCTCGGTGGCCACCGGTTCCGCCGGCCAGCTTTCGCCTGGTTGGGGGATCGTGAAATCCCTGCGAATCAGGGTCAATTTGACCGGGCGGCGCGGGTCGTCAGGATGGGCCGCCCGCCAGCGATGGAGGTAGGACTCGGCAAGTCTTCGCTGGATCGGCTCGCGGTAGTCGCCGCGCAGGCTGGAGCGATTCGTGACGAAGGAATGTTCGAGCTTGCGCAGCCGGGCTCCGCCGATGCGCAGGAAACGGGTCAGGTCCTCCGGCTCGTTGCTCGACCGCACCAGTTCGCTGCCGCCGTCGGAAAACGTGATGCGCACCGCGGGGAACGGCAGCGTGCGAAAGAGCGGCGATGAAAACATCCCCCACGCCTGATCCATGCTCGTGTATCGCTCATACCTGCCCAGGGTTTTGCGGGTCAGCTCGGTGTGCAGCGTCGTGTTCGACACGAAGAGCATCAGCAGATGCCAGCAGACGAACAGCGTGATCAGGAAGATGCGAAGCCCGCGCCAGGCGCGCCGCCACCCCGCCGCTTGCGGCTTCGCTCCGCCACCGCCGCCCGCATCCACCTGTTGATCGATCTCAACACCCATCCCAAAAGTTTACGCCACAAACAAGGAAGACGCGCAGCGAGGACGCTGCGGCTGTGACGATGCAGACGCGCAGCGAGGACGCTGCGGCTATGACACGAAGACGCGCAGCGAGGACGCTGCGGCTGTGACGATGCATCGACTGCTTCCCGCCCCGCTCCTTCCTATAATCCCGCAAGGAGGCACCATGCTCTGGCAACCGCCGCTACCCCCGCGATACACCGCCATGACCGACGACCAGCTCGCCGCGGCCATCACCGCCCGCAAGGCCGAACTGGGCAAGGATCTGATCATCCTCGGTCACCACTACCAGCAGGATGAGGTGATCCGCTTTGCCGACTTCACCGGCGACAGCTACAGGCTGAGCCAGCTTGCCGCCGATGCGGTGAAAAAATCCGGCGCGAAATATGTGGTGTTCTGCGGTGTTCACTTCATGGCCGAGAGTGCGGACATCCTTGCACCGGAAGGTGTGAGCGTGATCCTGCCCGACCTTGGCGCCGGCTGCTCGATGGCGGACATGGCCACGCATCACGACACGATCCAGGCGTGGGAAGAGATTCATGAGGTGCTGGGGGGAAGGGATGAAGGAGGAAGGCACGAAGGCACGGAGGCACGGAGGCACGAAGGGGGGGAAGAGGGAAGGCACGAAGGCACGGAGGCACGAAGGCACGAAGGGGAAAAACCTTCGGAAGCTTTCCCTGCATCCGCACCCTCCGTGCCTTCGTGCCTCAGTGCCTTTGTGCCTTCCTCCCCCTCTCCCCCCTCCGTGCCTCCGTGCCTTCGTGCCTCCGTGCCTGCTATCCGCATCATTCCCATCTGCTACATGAACAGTTCCGCCGCGATCAAGGCCTTCTGCGGCGAGCATGGCGGGGCGGTCTGCACCAGTTCCAACTGCGCGACCGTGCTCGACTGGGCGCTCAACGGCGGCACGCAACCTCGGCGCGATGATGAAACCATCAAGATTCTCTTCCTGCCCGATCAGCATCTTGGCCGCAACACCGCCGCTTCGATGGGCTTCGACATTCACGCCGACATGGCCCTGTGGGACCCGCGCGATGCGGCAGGCATGGGCGGCCTCGATGCCGCCGATATCGAGCGGGCCACCTTCATCCTCTGGAAGGGCCACTGCTCGGTACACAAACTCTTCCGGCCTGAGCATGTCGATCAGATCAAGGCCGCGTGGCCTGATGTGACGGTGATCGTGCATCCCGAATGCGCCCACGAAGTCGTGCTCAAGGCGGACATGACCGGCTCCACCGAAGGCATCATCAAGACCATCGACGCCGCCGCCCCCGGTTCGCGCTGGGCCATCGGCACCGAGGTCCACATGGTCAACCGCCTGGCGCAGTCGGCGGCCAAACGCGGCGTCACCGTCCGCATCCTTTCCGATTGCCAGTGCCTGTGTACGACCATGTACCGCATCGATCTGCCGCACCTGCTCTGGGTGCTGGACAATCTCTCGCCTTCCGGGGGAGGAAAAGTCGTGAATCAGATCACGGTGAAGCCGGAGGTCAAGCACTGGTCGCAGGTCGCCCTCGACCGAATGTTGGCATTGGCTGGTGGTGGAAAAATGACGACCAGGCCGGTGCATGCCACATCGGATTGAACGGGTGCGCCCATCTTTTGTGGCAAGAGGAGCCGGGGCTTCGCGGACTCAGCCCCAGCCACCCCCGGTTCTCCCTGCTCTTCCTGCTCTTCCTGCTCTTCCTGCTCCTCCCGCTCCCCCTGCTATCCTTTCCCCTCACCGATTCAAAACGCACGAGCGCATCCCCATGCCCCTGAACCTTCTGGCCATCTCCGTCGGCAACACCCGAACCCGCATCGGCGCCTTCACCCGCGGCAGCCTCGATGAGGATGTCGCACTCGACAACGCCAGGTACGGCAGCATCACCGACAAAATCCGCGAAGCCTACGAAAACATCCTCAAGCGGGAGGAACCCGTCGTGATGCTCGCCGCAGTCAACCCCGCCCTCGCGGAGCGGATCGAAAATTACATCGCCACCGAGCTGAGCCCGCAGCGATTCCTGCGCGTCGAACGCGACATCGAAGCGCCCATCGGCAGACAGCTCGACCCCGAAGCGATGGTCGGCGAGGACCGCCTGCTCAACGCGGCAGGCGCTTTCGATGTGCTTCAACAGGCCTGCGTCATCGTCGATGCGGGCACCGCCATCACCGTCGATTTCGTCGATGGCGCAGGCACCTTCCACGGCGGCGCGATCGCCCCCGGCGCCGCCATGATGCTCAACGCCCTGCACGAATACACCGCCCAGCTCCCCGAAACCACCGTCGCCAAGCCCCTCGAAGCCATCGGCCACAACACCATCGAAGCCATGCGCAGCGGCATGTACCACGGCCTGCGCGGCATGGTCAAGGAACTGATCGAACAGTTCGCCGAAACCGCAGGCGCCTACCCCATGATCATCGCCACCGGCGGCGACGCCCCGATGCTCTTCGAAGGCGACGAACTGATCGACCGCATCGCCCCGCACCTGACGCTCTTTGGCATGTTGGTCGCGCTCAGGAAAGCCAATGAAGGGTAATCGATCCATGAAGCCAAACCTTGACAACAAGCCGGTCACCCTCACCCGCCTGCGCATCATCTGGACCGCCCTGCTGCTGGGGCCGTTTCTGCTCTTTGGGATTCTCATCATCGGCATGGCGCCCGCCGCGCCGGCCGCGCCGGCGACCGATCCCGCGCTGATCAGCCTGCTCCATTACATCTCCATCGGCATGGCGGCGACGCTGCTGCCGGCGGGCTACTTCATCCGCCTGCAAACCTACAAAAAGCACTGGGTGATGAATGCCGTCACCCCGCAGGGATATGTGACGGGCAACCTCATCCTCCTGGCGATCTGCGAAACGATCGCCATGTTCACCATCATCGTCACCCACCTGGCCGGCGTGCTGATGCCTTTCATTCTGCCGGCGGTGGTGGCCTCGATGACGCACCTCATCAACTGGCCCACCGGCGGCCCGATGGAGCCGGCGGAGATGGACCTGCGAGGGCGGTGAAGCCAAACCCGCCGATTCGATTCAATCTTTTTTCAAGCTTTGAATCATCTGGTCCACGAGCAAAAAAGGAGCGACAACGACCACGCCCGCCGCAAGCGCCGCATCACCGGCCAGTGCCACGGGAATGGTGACCACGCGCAGGATCACCTCGCCGCCGCTGCGCCGCCGCCAGTGAAGCCGATCTTCAAAGGCTTTGTGGTGGATGATGCGATCCGTCGTCGGGCCTCGGGTCCAGGCGACTTCCCTGGATTCGAGGGCGAGTGATATTTCGACGGCGTCGGCAGTCATCTCCTCTTCCCGCAGGACTTTGAAAGGTGATTCGCCTCCTGCGCCCGGATGCTTCGAGATGCCGATGTGCAGCCACGCATCCCTGACGCCGCGCGGCTCACCTTCAAACTCTTCGAGAATGGCCGGGTGCGATCCTTCCCCCTCGGCGATGACGGGGAGCAGCACGCGAAGACAGCGGCGTTTGTCTTCACTGGCGAGGATCGAAGCGAATTGGTATTCATCGAAGAGCGCGCCCTCGCGCTGCGCGACGCCGGACCACGCGCCTTTGGCAGGCGCCAGTGGAACAGACATGAGACGCAGCCCCCAGAGGCCCAGCGACGGCGGCGTATTGCAGGCGGCAAACTCCCGTCGAAGCGAGTCGGCATATTCGATGCCCGCGACATGCGCCGGCGTGAAGCATCCTTGCATGGTGAACATCATCAGTGCCAGCAACAGGGCTTGACATCCGCGCGTAAAAGTCTGCATCGGCGCTGCTCCTTGGAATGAGTCACCACTGAAGCGGCGCAGCGCGTGAAAAGGTTCAACCGTTTTGACGGAGGGCGCGCCTCCGACCCTTTCAACCTGAGTTTCGGATAAGCCCCGCCCGGAAGGGCGCGGGCCAAAGCGTGCCCGATGAACAGAGGATTCAAAGCCTG
>CAZYPK010000158.1:0-12560 GCA_964649195.1 uncultured Phycisphaeraceae bacterium | reverse complement strand
ACCCCGACGGCTCGCGGACTCGCCATCGGGCTTGGGGGACTATTTGCTTCGAACAGCACGAACATCGTGATGTCATTTCAAACCGGGAAAACAAAGCTTGAGCTCTCCGTCCTTGCCGTCGCAGGCTTTGACCAAGGCGATGTTGATCTCGATGCCTTCAGGCGAATCGAACGCGCCCCATATCTTGGCATCGGTGCTTATCAGCCGACCTCCGCTTATGCCCTCTTCGAGCGCAAGCATCTCGGGTGAAAAAAGCTCGCCAACCTTGGCGGCCTCGATCGCCGCCGCTCGCTTCTTCTTGAAATCGTCCGTGAACCCTTCGTAATACCCGACGAATCGCTCCGATTCGTTCGAGCAACTGCCGCAGGTGAAGACGTAGGCCTTGAAAGCCTTGTTTCCATTCTCACGAATGATCGGCGGCAACTCGTCCGACTCGGCGACGAACTGCCCGCCGGTCACCACATCGTAATAGTAAGACTTCATCTTCCTCGGAACAGGCGACGGCTCCTTGTCCGCCCCGGGCTTGTCGGGGGTCGCGGCGACAGGCGACGGCGGGGGCTTCGCCTGGTTCTCCTCCGCCACCTGATCCCGCTTGCTCTCCACCGGCTGATTCTCCACCTTCGGTCCGTTCGCCTGGGGCGGCGGTTGCTCACGGGAACAACCCGCGCATGCAAGCACGCACAGACATGAAACGAAGAACGACATGTTCAAGCTGCTTTTCATGAGGAACCAGAAGTCAGAGATCAGAGGTCAGAGATCGGAAGATTGCAAAATGGCCAATGTCCATTGCAAATTGCAAAGTGTTCGGAATGTTCAACTCGCACGCAATCGGTTTTTCATTTTGCAATTTGCATTGGCCATTGGCCATTTTGCAATTTCCGTCATTGTTTGTTCACCATCACCACCACCATCACCGTGAGCATCGCCAGGCACGCGACCACGAGGGTGGTCAGCACGTAGGCCCGCACCCGGCCGCCCTGCGAGGTTCGCAGCATGGAGCCGGAGTTGTAGGCGAAGTCGGCGGCGCCGTTGACCGCGCCATCCACGTACTTGTTGTCGAACCTGCCGGTGACCGTCGCCCACATCCGCGTGAGCAGACCCACAAGATTCACGATGCCATCGACGATGAGCTTGTCGAACACCGAGGCGATGCCCGCGATGGTCTTGCCCAGGTTGACGGTGAAGATGTCGTAGAAGGCGTCGAAGTAGAACTTGTTGTAAGCCCACTTGTAGAGCAGGTTGACCCCCGGAAGTTTCGCCACCTTGTCCGCACGGGCCATGCCGTCCTTATAGAACCAGATGCCGCCGCCGATGGCGAGTATCCAGGCGAAGCCGAAGAGCAGCGGGCCGTGGATGTGGTGTTCGCCTTCATGCACGGCCCCGACGCTTTGCACCCAGGCCTGTCCGCTGCCGGAGTAAACCTCGATGGTCTTCGTCATATGAGCGTGTGTCTGCTCGATCAGGCCGTACCAGAGGAAGAACGGCACGCTGATCACCGCGATCGTCGCCAGAATCAATTGCGGCACGACCATCGTGTTGGGCGCCTCGTGGGCATGATCATACAGATGCTGATCGCGCGGCTTGCCGAGGAAGGTGAGCGCGAAACTGCGGGCCATGTAGAACGCGGTGAGATAGGCGACGATCGTCGGCCCCCAGAAGAAGAGCGAGCCATACGCGCTGCCGTAGTTGTACGCGCCGGCAATGATGCCGTCCTTGGAATAGAAGCCGCTGATGCCCAGGTTGATGATGGGAATCGAAGCCCCGGCGATGCAGAGGGTGCAGATGAAGTAAGCCAGGGCGGTCCTGGGCATTTTGTCCTTGAGGCCGCCGTAGTGGCGCATGTCCTGCTGATGATGGGCGCCGTGAATGACCGAGCCGGCGCACTGGAACAGGCAGCACTTGAAGAACGCGTGGGTGAACAGGTGATAAAGGGCGAAGATGTAGTTGCCCGTGCCCAGGGCGAGGATCATGTAGCCCAGTTGGGAAAGCGTGGAGTAGGCGAGGACGCGCTTGATGTCGGTCATGACCAGCGCCATGCAGGCGGCCATGATGAGGGTGATCAGGCCGATGGTGGCGATGAAGAGATGGGCATCGGGGGTGAGGATCGGATAGATGCGTGCGGTGAGGAAGACGCCGGCGGCGACCATCGTCGCGCTGTGTACGATGGAGGAGACGGGCGTGGGGCCTTCCATCGCGTCGGGGAGCCAGGTATGGAGCGGAAACTGGGCCGACTTGCCGATGGCGCCGCAGAAGAGGCCGATGCCTGCGAGGGTGAGCCAGAAGGGGGCGGCGGTCTCCGGCGTGTTTCCGTTGATGGTGACGCCTTGAACTTTCAGTAATTCAGCCAGCGTGCCGAACATCGAGTGATTTTCGACCACGGCGGCTTCGCTTCCGGGGACACTTCCGGGGAGAGGCTGACCGCCGGGCAGGAGCATGTTGGCGCCGAGTTGGGTGAAGAGGATGCCGAAGCCGATGAGGAACCCCGCATCGCCGATGCGGTTCATGACGAAGGCTTTTTTGCAGGCCTGCTGGGGCCCTCGTTTCTCGAACCAGAAGCCGATGAGGAGATAGCTGGTCAGGCCGACCAGTTCCCAGAAGACGAAGAGCTGCATGATGGAGTTGGCGGTGACGATGCCCAGCATGGAGAAGGTGAAGAGCGAGAGGTAGGCGAAGAATCGCTCGAAGCGCTTGTCACCGTGCATGTAGCCGATGGAGTAGGTGTGGACGAGGGTGGAGATGAGCGTGACCATGACCATCATGGCGACGGTCAGGCCATCGACGAGCACGCCCAAATAGAGCCATTTCGCTTCGAGGCCGGGCACCGGAATCCAGGGGATGTTCCAGACCGCCGGGCTGCGGTCGCCTGCGAACCAGAGGATCATCGCCAGCACGGAGAGCAGACAGGAAAGACCCATGACGCCGGTGGTGAAGAGAGCCGTCCTGTTACCGGGCAGCCGCCGTTTGCCGAAGAGAATGACCGTGACGCTGCTGAAAAGCGGCAGCAGCGTGGCGAGGGTCAGGAGGGTGATGAGCGTGGCTTGCATGAAAAGTTCCGAGTTTCGAGTTCCGAGTTCCGAGTGTTGTTCATCGAGATCCAAGTCAAAAGCCGACGCCTTTTCCAACTCGGAACTCGGAACTCGAAACTCGGAACTTATTCATCCTTTCATCTCATCCGCCTGTTCGACATCGATGGAGCTGAACCGGTTGTAGAAGTTCAGGAAAATCGCCAGCGCCACGGCGGCCTCGGCGGCGGCGAGCACCACGATGAACATGGCGAACACCAGGCCATCGACATTGGCCTCGTTGGCGCCGTGCTGGACTTTGAGCGAGTAGCGGTTGAAGGCGACGAGGTTGACCGCCGCCGCGTTGAGGATGAGTTCGACGCCGATGAGGATGCCGATGGCGTTTCGCTTGGTGAGAATGGTCGCCACCCCCGCGCCGACGAGGGTGAAGGAGAGAAGCACGAAATGGGTCAGGCCGATTTCAAACATGGGTCGGGTGTCGGGTGCCGGGTGTATCGGGTGTCGGGCGTCGAAAGAAGACGAATCCATGCGGATGAGACTGCTCTCAACACGATGGCATTTGCTTCTTTCCGACATCCGACACCCGACACACCCGACACCCGCTCCTATTCCGTCTTCCGCTTTCGCGCCATGTACGCGGCGCCGATCATCACCACCAGCAGCAGCACGCCTGCCACTTCGAACGGGACGAGATACTTCGAGAGCAGCCCGCGCCCGATCGTGGCGACTTCGCTGTAACCTTCCGCAGGCGGTTTCGTCCCGCCTTCCAGATTCGTGTTGATCATCGCCCAGGTCAGCAGCCCGGCCATGATCAGGCCCACGCCCACCGCCACCGCCGTTTCCCAGCCCCCGGCCTTGAGCTGCATGAACGGATTTTTGCTGGTGAGCATCACGCCGAAGATGATGAGAATCAGCGTGCCGCCCGCGTAAACGATCAGTTGAATCGCGGCAAGAATCTCGGCGTTGAGCATGAAGTAAAGACCCGCCACGCCGCAGAGCGTGAACAGCAGGTAGATCGCCATGCGGACGATGTTGCCGCTGAGCACGATGGCCCACGCGCTGAGCGCGGTGAGCGAGGCGAATGCGTAAAACAGCACGGCCCCGAGAGATTGGCTTCCATCAATCGCCGATTGCTGTGCGAACGAAAGCATCAAGAACACCTCAAGTCGAACGACCGAGCCGAATGGATCGTGGACAAGGTAATGGTCGAGGTGAAAGAGGTCAAGGGAGCGAAAGGCACGGGACCTTCAAGGTCCCGTGCCTGATGCGAATCAGATCGGCATCCCGGTCACTTCCCCTTCGAACACCATCGTGCCTCGCACCAGCCCCTGAATCTTGCAGATGGCCCGTCGCGGCCGCAGATCGGTCTTGATCCCGATCAGATGAAGCCGATCGCCAGGCGTCACCTGCCCGCGAAACTTCACACCGTCAACCGCCGCGAAACCGATGAACCCGTCGCGCTTGAGCCAGCGGAGCATCATGAAGCTGGCCAGCTGCGCCGCCGCCTCGATCATGAGCACGCCCGGAAAAATCGGCCGGCCGGGAATGTGGCCCGCCACCCAGAACTCATCATCGCGCACATCCTTGTACGCGGCGAAGGCCCCGGCCTGATCATCAAGATGAGTGATGGCGTCGAGCATCCGCATGTGGCCCCGGTGCGGATTGACCTTCTCAATCTCGGCGGTGTCGTAGAGCACCTTGTCGAGATCGATCATGGAGATGTCAAACAGGAATGCTGGTGCCATGCCAAAAGCCCTTCCCTTCCCGAAGGAAGGGTTTTTTGTGGTGTTTCAGTCGGAAAACGGTGGTGGACGGATGCCGTCGTTTCACTCGCCCGCCGCATCGCCGCCTTCATCGGCGCCGCGACCTTCGAGAACCTTGGTGCGCAGTTCCTGGGCCGCCGCCTTGACTTCCTGCATGACCTTGCGAACGCGGGTGCCCGCCGCCTTGTTGCCGCCGGCGGTCTTGCGAACATCATCCTCGATGGAGGCGACGATGGATTTGAGCTTTTCGTAGGTGTCGAGCATGGGCGATGTCTCCTGAATAGGTTGAACCTTCCAACAAGCCCATAGCCTAGCCGCTGGGGGGGAATGGGGCAAAGGAGGAGGAGGAAAAGCAGGAAAACAGGAAAGCAGGAAAACAGGAAAACGAAAAAATCGGAGAGACGGCAAACGCCAGAACGCCTTCTGAATTTTCCGCTTTATCGCTTTCCTGCTTTCCTGCTTTCCTGTTTTCCTGCTTTTCCGCCACCCCCTACTTCACCACCCCCAGCACGCGCTTGAACCGATCCGTTCCCGCTTCGTGGGTCAGCTCGAAGAGCGCCGATTCGACCGTCGTCGGGATCACGCCGATCTGTGCCATGCGCAGGATCGCGGCATCGTGGTCGGCCTGCCGCCGACTGCCGATGGCATCGAGAGCGACGCCCGCCATGTAGCCGGCGTCGATCAGATCGAGGCAGGTTTGCAGCACGCAGACATGCGATTCGATGCCGCACACGATGACGCTGCGAATCTGCTTCTCGATGAGGATTTGCCGAACCGGTTCGATGATCGCGGAAAACTTGAGCTTCTCAGCCCGGCAAAGCGCCCCGCCCAGCCGACCGGCGATCGGCGTGATCGTGTCACCCAGACCTTTACGGTATTGCTCGGTCGCCAGCACCGGCAGGCCCAGTGCCGCCGCCCCATCAATGAGCCGCCCCACCGCGTCAGTCAGCCGCTGCGGCTCGCGCACGACCGGCACCAGTTTCTCCTGCATGTCAATGACCAGCAGAGCCGTGTGGGAAAGGTGGAATCGAGGGATGGACATGGGGTGTAGTGTAAAGGCAAAAACAGGAAAGCAAAAAAGCAGGAAAGCAGGAAATTGGAACAGCCGAGCCGGAGGCGACCGTTTGCCTTCGTTCCGCTTTTTCGCTTTCCCGCTTTCTCCTCCACATTTTCCGCTTTTCCGAAACCCTTCCATCTTCCCGGACAACCTGTATAGTCTTGCAGGGCATCCTGAAATAACCTCGCGCCCAAGCCGCTTGCGGCTTCGCGATCCCCTGGTTCGCGGTATATCGGAGGTTATCCAGAATTCCCTGCGCTCAGTCCGCTCATCCTTTGCACTGTGAGATTGCGAATGCGAAATCTTCGTGGCGCTCCTGTTTTTTTCTTCTCCCTGCTCGCCATCATGGGCGGGGCTGGTTCCATCACCACCGATGCCGCCCCGGCCGTCCCGGGCTTTGATCGTTTTCACGCGGCATCCAAGGATGCCGCCGGCGGCCGGCTGCTCATCGGTGAACTCAACTGCGTCGCCTGCCACAAGGCGGAAGGCGCCGCGGCAGCGCGGATTCAAGCCAACCCCGCGCCTTCCCTCAAAGACGTCGGCCACCGGCTCAACCCCCGGTGGATTGCCGCCTTCGTCAAGAATCCGCACGCCGTCAAGCCCGGCACGCGCATGCCCGGCCCGCCTTCATCCGTGCCTGAAAAAATCGTCAATGAGCATGTCGAAGTGCTCACGCATTATCTCATGTCCCTCACCGCCGGCACACCGCCCCGGTTGAGCGGCAAACCCGGCAACGGCGTGAACATCTTCAACAACATCGGTTGTGCCGCCTGTCACGCACCGCTGGAAAAAGAAGCATCCGTCAAGGATGACAAAGGCACCGTTCCGCTGCCTGATGTCAAAGCGAAATACTCAAGCGGCTCCGCGCTGGCCGCGTTCCTGCTCGATCCGCACAAATGGCGCGCCGGCGGCCGGATGCCCAGGCTCAACCTCACCAACGACGAAGCCCTCTCCATCGCTTCCGCCTTCGGACTGGGCACCAGCACCGTGCGCCAGTCCATCCGCTTCAGTGATGATGAAGCACTCAAGCAGGCGGGCATTGCCGATGCGATGATTCCCGGCGTGCGCTACGAGCTTTACGCCGGCTCATGGAACAAGCTGCCGAATTTCGATTCGCTCAAGGCCGTTGAGACCGGCGTGATGTCCATGTTTTCTCCGGGCAAGACCGCCGGCAAAGACAACATGGGCCTGCGCATGCGAGGCTACATCAACATCCCGCGCGACGGCGTTTACACCTTCGCCTCGCGGAGCGATGACGGCAGCAAGGTCACCATCGGCCGCGATGTCGTCGTTGACAACGATGGCGTCCACGCCCCCGCCGAGCAGTCCGGCTCCATCGAACTCAACAAAGGCCTGCACGCCATCACCGTCGAATTCTTCGAGGCCGGCGGCGGCGAGGAACTGCGCGTCTTCCTCAGCGGTCCGGGCGTGAACCGGCAGGAGATCAAGCCCGCCATGCTCAGCCATCACAAGGACGGCAGCTTCATCATCGGCGAAGAAAAGAAGGCCGTCACCGAAGGCGGCTTCGTGATGGACCCGGAAAAAGCCAAGGCAGGCAAAGCGATTTTCGCGATGGTCGGCTGCGTCGCCTGCCATCAGGTCGATGGCGTCAAGGCGAGCGATCTGGCCCTGGCGCCCAAGCCTCTCACGCAGCTCAAAGGCGGCAAGGGCAAAGGCTGCCTCAGTGAAAAACCGGTCGGCTTCTCGCAGAACTTCTCCCTCAGCGCCGCCCAGATCGACGCGATCGCCGTCGCGCTGGAAACGATCGATTCCTCCCCGGCGCTCACCGCTGTGGAGAAAGTCGATCACACGATGACTTCTCTCAACTGTTATGCCTGCCATGCGCGACACGACAAGGGCGGCCCCGAAGAGGGGCACAAGGCTTCGTTCACCGGCACCTATGAAGACCTGGCTGATGAAGGGCGTCTGCCGCCGCATCTGGGGGATGTCGGCGAAAAGCTGACCAAGCCCTGGCTTGCGGAGATTCTGACCAAGGGCACCAAGGTGCGTCCTTACATGAACACGCGCATGCCGGTGTTCGGCGCGGCGGCGGTACACCTCGTGGATGACTTTGAGAAAGCAAAGCCCCAGTTAATCGTCAACATTCGGCCGGTCGATCCCGATGACGGTAATCTCGACCTCGGTTTCAAATGGGAAATCACCCCGCCGTCGCAGAAGGATGCGGTCAAGCATGGCCGGGCACTGGTGGGCACCGGCGGCATGTCGTGCGTGCAGTGCCACGTGTTTGCCGGTGAGAAATCGCTGGGCCTTCCCGCGATGGACCTGGCCTTCATGCCTCAGCGATTGCAGCGCGAGTGGTTTGGCCGTTACCTGCTCAATCCCGCCCAGCTTCGCCCCGGCACGCGCATGCCGCAGTTCTGGCCTGAAGGAAAGAGCGTGAGGCAGGATATTCTCGACGGCAACACCGCGTCGCAGATCGAACACATCTGGCGATACCTGAGCATGGGCGGCAAAGGCCCGCTGCCGCCGGGGCTGGCCCGGGCCGCCATGCTCCTGTCGCACGAGACCGAAGCGGTCATGTACCGCAACTTCATCCAGGGTGCAGGCCCCCGCGCCATCGGCGTGGGCTACCCGGAGAAGGTGAACATCGCCTGGGACGCCAACACCCTTCGCCCCGCCATGATCTGGCAGGGGGAGTTCATCGACGCGAGCAAGCACTGGACCGATCGCGGCTCAGGCTTCCAGACACCGGCGGGCTACAGCGTGATCAACCTGCCGGATGGTCCGCCTCTTGCAATGCTCGACAGCGAAAGTGCCCCGTGGCCTGCCCCGCTCAAGGCGAACAATGTCACCCGCGCCGCGGGCATCGACTTCAAGGGTTATTCCCTCGACAAGCTGCGCCGACCCACCTTCATGTATGTGATCAACCAGGGCGGCGTCGGCGTGAAGGATTTCTACGAAGACGTTGCCGCGAAGAACGGCGACGATGATGCCACGCTCAAACGCACGCTGACCATCGAAGCGAAATCAGCGGAAAATCTTTACGCCCGCCTCGCTGCCGGCAGCATCGAAAACGTCCAAGGCGGCTACCGCATCGACAAGAACCTGGTGATCAAAGTCACCGGCGACGCCAAGGCGATCGTGCGGGCGGCAGGCAACAAACAGGAACTGATCGTGCCCGTGAAACTCGTCGGCGGCAAGGTGGTGATCACGGTCGAGTATGTGTGGTGAAATAAATCAACACGTCCAAGCCCGATGGCGAGTCCGCGAGCCGTCGGGGTAATGAATGTCACTGTTCACTTCGGTACCCCGACGGCTCGCGGACTCGCCATCGGGCTTGATTCAAATGATCAAAATCCTTCCCATGAAACACTTCATTCCCCATACCGTCCTCTGCTTCGTCTTCGCCTCCTCCGCTTTCGCGCAGGTGAAGAACCCGACCGAAGCCGACTATTATCCGATGGTCGCCTTCACCACGCCGAAGGAAACGGTGATGGAAGCCGGCGGCCTCGAGATGATGCCCGACGGCAAACTTGCCGTCGGCACCCGGCGCGGCGAAATCTGGATGATCGAAAATCCCGCCCAGACCGACCCCGCCAGGATGAAATACACCCTCTGGGCCAGCGGCATTCACGAAATCCTGGGCCTGGCGCAGCGCGACGGCTGGCTTTACATCTGCCAGCGGCCGGAGATCACCCGTGCCAAGGACCTCGACGGCGACGGCCGGGCCGACCTCTTCGAAACCGTCAGCGACAAGTGGGAAATCTCCGGCGACTACCACGAATACAACTTCTCCACCAGATTCGACAAGAACGGCCACCTGTGGATCGTGCTCTGCCTCACCGGCTCGTTCAACAGCAATGTCCCCTACCGCGGCTGGTGCGTCCGCGTTTCCCACGACGGCAAAATGACCCCCACCGCCAGCGGCATCCGCTCGCCCGGCGGCATCGGCTTCGGCCCCGACGGCGATGTCTTCTACTGCGACAACCAGGGACCGTGGAACGGCACCAGCACCTTCAAGCACATCAAGCCCGGCTCCTTCCAGAGCCACCCCGGCGGATTCAAGTGGTATGACCTGCCCGAAGTCAATGCAGCCATGGGACCGCGCCCTGAAGAGCCTAAGACCAAAAGCCGCTGGCATGTCGAAGCAGCGCGACTGCCTCACTTCGTCCCCCCCACCAACCTTGTCCCGCACGGCAAGCTCGGCAATTCCGCCAGCGGCGTCGAATATGACGACACCCAGGGCAAGTTCGGCCCCTTCGCCGGGCAGATGTTCATCTCCGATCAATCCTTCTCGCAGGTCAATCGCGTCTTCCTCGAAAAAATCGACGGCCAGTACCAGTCCGCCATCTTCGCCTTCCGCTCCGGCTTCGGCTCGGGCAACGTGCCCATGCTCTTCGACCGCAAGGACGGCTCGCTCTACGTCGGCGGCACCAACCGCGGCTGGGGCTCGCGCGGCAACAAGCAAGGCGCCGTCGATCGCATTTTCTGGAACGGCAAAGTCCCCTTCGAAGTCCACGAGATGCGCATCAAGCCCGACGGCTTCGAGCTCACCTTCACCCACCCGGTGAACAAGGAAACCACGGCGGATGTGAAGAGCTATTCGATCAAGACCTACACCTATTTCCTGCAATCCGACTACGGCAGCCCGGAAATCGATCACACCAAGCCGACGATCAAGAGCATCACTATCGCCGAGGACGCCAAGAGCGCCCGGCTGGTGATCGACGGCCTGGCGATCGGCTCGGTGCACGAACTGGCGATGCCCGGCATCCGCTCCGACAAGGGCCTGCCGCTACTGCATAACACAGGCTATTACACGCTGTGGAAACTGCCCAAGTGAAACAGAGGTCGGAAGTCGGAAATCAGAAATCAGAGATGACACCCCCAAAGCCCACCCACTCCTGTGGGTGGGTTTTTTCCTGCCCCATTCCCCCTCCCCACCCCCCATCGCTCTTAAGACCCCGCCCGTTTGGGCCGACGTTACAGGAAGCGGAGCAGGGTTCCATTCAGGTCGGCATCCCACAAGGGTGTCAGCGCCCAAGCGACGAAGGGATGGAGTGAGGATGAGAGAAACATCTGTCAAAAGCGAGCTGGAGCTTTACCTGCGCGAGATTGACAAATCCGCGCTGCTCACCGCCGATCAGGAGCGCGAGCTTTGCTGGAAGATCATGCACGAAAACTGCCCGATGGCGCGCGATCACATGATCCGCTCCAATCTGCGCCTCGTGGTCAACATCGCCAAGCGTTTCTCCAATCGCGGCCTGCCGCTTCAGGACCTCATCGAAGAAGGCAACCTCGGCCTGCTCCGTGCCGTCGAGGCGTTCGATCCCGATCAGGGGGCGCGGTTCAGCACCTATGCCTCGTGGTGGATCAAGCAATCGATCAAGCGGGCGCTGATCAACGCGGTGCAGCCGATTCACATCCCGGCCTACATGGTCGAACTGATCGCCCGCTGGAAGAAAGCGTTCCGCGATCTGGAAGATGAGCTTGGCCGTTCGCCTTCGACCCAGGAACTGGCGGCGGCGATGGAGCTGACACCCAAGAAGGTGCGCATCGTTCGCAAGGCGGTCCGTGCGTTTCAGCGACCGGCACAATCCTCCTCGGCGGCGGACCGGGAAGGCGTCGCACTGGCGGAACTGCTCACCGACACCAAGACACCCGCCCCGGAAGAGCAGGTGCTCAACAACGACGACCTCGAAACCATTCAGCAGTTGCTGGACATGATCGACGAGCGCGAGGCAACCATTCTGCGCCTTCGTTTCGGTCTCGATGGCCAAGAGCCCCTCACCCTCAAGGAAGTGGGCCACAAGATCGGCCTGACCCGCGAGCGCGTGCGGCAGATCGAGATCGAGGCTTTGCAGAAACTCAACGAGCGCCTCGAAAGCGATTCGCCCTTTGCGGCGCATGCCGGTGAAGGCAGGCGGCGAAGGCGCTCGCGAAAACCGCTGCGAACCGTGGCGAACGACACGCACGATCCCTTTCTGGACGCGGCGCCTGCCGCCTGAGAATTCGCGCAGGCGGGTGGCTGGGGCTGAATCCACTTGGGTGGGGCTGAGTCCACTCGGGTGGCTGGGGCTGAGTCCGCGAAGCCCCGGCCCAGATGCACGATGGCGCAACCGAAAGTCGATGATCGCCTGGGCCGGGGCTTGCGCAGAGCTCCAGCCCCAGCCACCCAAGGCGCAAAGCTTCAGCCACCCGACGCCGGGCGCCGCATCGGTGACATGGACGATCAGTGCATGTTCTCACTGACTCGTCCTACAGCCCACATGCCGACGCCAAACAGCGCGAGCAATGATAAGCCGTAAACGATGTTCTTCAAACGACTCGTTGCATTGCGTTCAAACAATACCATGACGCCTTTGATGCCGCAGTAAATCGAGACAATGGTGAGGATGAGACTGAAGAAGGCGGCGCCGAGTTCCGTCAATGCAAGCATGGTTCACCTGACGAAGAAGCGTTCAGTGGCGAGCCGCGAGCGGCTTGGGCATGATGTTATTCAGAATCCCCCGCCATCTTTCTCAGCGTCAACTGTAAGCGGTTTCAATAACCGATTCAAGCGAAAATCCATGTCTTGCCCTGATTTGTTCGATGTTGCCGACAGGGCAAAAGCATATGGGAGGGCGAGGCTCCCGCCGAGCCGATTCGTTTGCGACGGCCCCGCTTTGGGGGCCTGAGCAAACGAAACTCGCGCGGCAGGCGAACGATCAGGCATGATCGCCGATCGCGCGATTTTCGTTTGCTTCAGCCCGCGGA
>CAZYPK010000157.1:0-12574 GCA_964649195.1 uncultured Phycisphaeraceae bacterium | reverse complement strand
CTGAAGATCGCCGGGCCGGGGCTTCGCGGACTCAGCCCCAGCCACCCAAAACTTCTCACCTCCTCCGGCTCTTCCCGGCTCCCCCGGCTCCTCCCGCTTTCAAGTGCCAAAGCGATTCAGATCCTCCACCGCCATGCCCAGGTGCCGTTCCATCGCGGCGCGGGCCCCTTTCATATCGCGCTGATGCACCGCATCGAGTATCGCGCGATGGCCGATCAAGGCGCGGGTGACGCCCACCTTCGAAATCGTCCTGCGGCGGGACTCGAACATGAGCGGCAACACCGTGCTCAGCAGCAGCGGAAAGATGGGGTTCCGCGTGGCCAAGGCGAGATGATTGTGGAACTGGATGTCCGCCTCGATCTGATCGTTGAGCCTGCCCGCCCGTTCCTGATCCAGAATCAGCTCCCGCATCTTCTCGATGTCGGCCAGCGTCGCACGCTCGGCGGCCAGACCGGCGATCGCAGGCTCCAGGGCGTGGCGAATCTCGATGAGCTGCTCCAGCGATGCGCTCGACCGGTGCAGATGATTCTGAAGGCTCTCCACCGCCACCATCGGATCGGCCGGCCTGACGCGGGGCATCTTCCCGCGCGAGACATCGACCAGCCCCTGCGTGCGCAGAATCCGCATCGCCTCCCGCGTCACCGTGCGCGACACGCCGAACCGCGCGCCCAGGTCCCCCTCGGAAGGCAGTTCGCCGGTCTCGCCGTATTCGCCTTGAAGAATCAACCGCCGCAACTGCTTGACGACCGTATCCACGAGGTTCGGCGAATCAAGACGGCTGACGGGTGACTTCGGTTCTCTTGTGCCTGCCTTTGCCATGAACGGTCACCCTTCGTAATGCTTCATCATGAGACGCCGACGATTTGATGCTCCACCGACACGAAGCCCTCAAGTCATATGATATCACCAGACAATATCACGCTCCCGCCGTCGCCAGCTTCTCATTCTCCACCACCGGCAGCCAGCGGGCGCTGATGAGGTCCGGTGCGATCGTGGGATTCGCATGACGCACGGCGGCGGCGACGAGGCCCAGGAACATCGGCTGCGGGCGCAGCGGACGGCCCGTCAATTCGGGGTGGAACTGGCCGCCGATGAAATAAGGATGCGCGTGCGGGCCGGTCTGGGGCAGTTCGATGATCTGCATGATCGGATGCACCGGATGGCGACCGGAAAAAACCAGGCCGGCCTGTTCCAGACGGGCGATGTAATCGGGATGAACTTCGTAGCGATGGCGGAACCGCTGACGAATCATGAAGGGTGCGGCGGGCGTGGCGATGCGGGATTGGGAATAGGAAAGAAGGGAGCCGGGGGAGCCGGAAGAGCCGGAAGAGCGGGAGGAGCCGAAAGAGCCGAAAGAGCTCGTTTTGCTTGTCTTCTTTGCTCTTTCCGCTCCCCCGGCTCCCCCGGCTTCCGCGGCTCCGATCGCCTGTTCCGCAAAAAGGAACGCGGCGAGGGTGTTCGCGGCGACGAGCACATCCTTGCCGCCCAGTCGCATGTTGCCGCCCAGGCCTTCGATCTTTTTCTGTTCGGGAAGAATGTCGATGACCGGGTGCGGGGACCTGGGATCGAACTCGGTCGTGGATGCGCCGTCAAGTCCGCAGACATTGCGGGCAAACTCGACGACGGCCATCTGAAAGCCGAGACAGATGCCCAGATAAGGCACCTTGTTTTCCCGGCAATAGCGGACGCAGGCGATCTTCCCTTCGGTGCCGCGCACGCCGAACCCGCCGGGCACGATCACCGCGTCGAGGCCTTCGAGCAGTTTCGCGGCTTCCTCGTTCTCACGGCCGGCGGGCATCTCGGTGGTGTCGAACCATTGCAGGTCAATCTCGGCGCTCAGGTGCGTGGAGCAGTGTTCGATGGCCTTGTCGATCGAGGCGTAGGCATCGCGCAGTGCCGCGTATTTCCCGGCGATGCCGATCTTTGCCTTGTATTTGCGAGGCGAGGTCAGCCGGTTCATGAACCAATGCCACTTGCTGCGTGCGCTGTCCTCCACCATCGGGTTGGTGCGATCGTGCAGATCGAGAATCGAAAGCACCTGGCGATCCAGTGCCGCATCGTGCATGGCATCGGGAATCTGATAGATCGAATCGCGGTCGTGCATCGAGAAGACGCAGTTCATCGGCACGTTGGAGAACATCGCAATCTTCTCGCGCACCGATTCGCGCACGGGGTTCTTGCCGCGACAGGCGACGATGTGAGGCTGGATGCCCGCCTCCATCACCTTCTTGAGGCCAAGCTGCGCCGCCTTGGATTTCTGCTCACCCAGCGCCTGCGGCTCGATGACATAAGTCAGCGCGACGAAGCAGGTGGAGTTGGGGCCTTCCTCGAAAGCGAGCTCGCGAAGCGCTTCGATGTAGAAGCCGTTTTCGTAATCACCGACGGTGCCGCCGACTTCGACGAAGACGACATCGGCGTTCTGCTTGACCGCGAGTTCGCGCAGGCGGTATTTCACTTCGCCGGTGACGTGTGGAATCATCTGGACATCGCGGCCCAGATATCCGCCGTGGCGTTCCTTGTCGAGCACCTTGCGGAAGATCTGGCCGGAGGTGACGAAGTTGTCGCGGGTCAGGTCCTGTTCGAGCATCCGCTCGTAGGTGCCCAGGTCCATGTCGGTCTCGGTGCCGTCGTCGAGCACGAACACTTCGCCGTGGCGATAGGGATTGAGCGTGCCCGAGTCGATGTTGAGGTAACCCTCCATCTTGATGGGAGCGACGGAGAGGCCTTTGTTCTTCAGAAGCTTGGCGAGCGAACTGGCGAAGATGCCCTTGCCCAGGCCGGACATGACGGTGCCCAGCACGATGACATACTTGTGATGCCCGTGGCGATAGCCCGGCGGAATCGGATTGAAAAACTCGGTTTCGTGGCTGGCGGAACCGACGGAGGCGAGCAGGTCTTCGACGTTGGATTCAGGCTCGGAAGATGGGTTGGGCGGTTGGATGGGCATGTCATACCGTACCGCGCGGCGAGGATGGATTCAAGCGGAGTCTTTAATAGCCGCAGCGTCCTCGCTGCGCGTTTGACGGACGCGCAGCGAGGACGCTGCGGCTTTGAAAGAACAGACGCGCAGCGATGATGCCGCGGTTAGATTTGCTGCTGCTCGTCATCGACGAGCATGAACTTGACTTCCGCCTCGGCCGCCAGGTCTTTGCCGACGTAAGCCTTGCATTTCATGTGGGCGATCCGGCTGCGCACGCGGATGGCCTCCGCCTCCAGCACCAGTTGATCGCCAGGCGTCACGGGCTTTCTCAGTTTCACCCGATCCAGCGAAAGCAGCACCGCCAGTTTGCCCGTGTGCTCCAGGCTTTGCCCGATGAGCACGCCCGAAAGCTGCGCCATCGCCTCGACGACCAGCACGCCGGGCATGATCGGCGTGCCGGGGTAGTGGCCCTGGAAGAAGGGTTCGTTGATGGTCACATTCTTGATGCCCACTGCGCGGTGATCGCCTTCGATGAACACGACGCGATCGACAAGCTGCATCGGGTAGCGATGGGGCAACATGCGTGAAAGCTTGCGGATGTCGAACACGGTCTGCGTGCCGGCCAGGTCCTGTCGGATGCCGCCGGCCATCTGCCTGATGATGCCCCGCACCAGGGCGTGGTTGAGAGCGTGTCCTGATTTGAAGGCGATCACCCGGCCCTGAATCGGCGCGCCCAGCAGATAGAGATCGCCGATGAGATCGACGATCTTGTGCCGCACCGGTTCATCGGGATAGCGGAATCGGTTGCGTCCCAGCGGGCCGCCCGTGCCGATGACCAGCACATCATCCTCGCTCAGATGGGCCCCGATGCCTGCCGCCTTCATGGCCAGGGCCTCGTGTTCGAGACAGAAGGTGCGGGCCGGGGCGATCTCGTGGGCGAAGTCGCCGTTGCGCAGGTCGAAGGCGCGAAGCTGCCGGCCGACCGCCTGCACCTTGCCGTAGTCCAGGTCATAGACCACCTGCATGCCCGGCTCATCGGAGGGCATGGCCATCGCCATCGCGTCACCCTGTCTCACCACGATGGGTTCGGTGATCTTCACCCGTCTGCGCGGCGATTCCTGCCCGACGATGCCCGCCTTTTCCAGCGCCTCCAGAAAAGGCTTGGCCGAGCCGTCCAGGGCGGGCACCTCGACGGCATCGAGCTCGACGATGAGATTGTCGATGTTCAGCCCGGCGATCGCGCTCATGCAATGTTCGGTGGTATCGACGCTCGCATCACCCTTGCGGATGGTGGTCCGCCGGTCGCGCTTGACGACGTTGCCGACAAGGGCGGGAATCTGCGCTTCATTCAGATCGGTGCGGACGAAGACGATGCCATGATTCTCCGGCGCCGGGCGGAAGGTCATCGTGACATCGATGCCGGAAAAGAGCCCCTTTCCGGTCAGTGTCACAGGTCCGGCGATCGTGTGCTGAAGTTCCATCATGGATAGTCGGGCGTAAGCGTCTGCAAGTCGAAGCAACCATCGATTATAGATGATTCGGGAGCGGAGGGCTTTACCGCCGGATTGCCCCCGGATTGCCCCCGGGTTGGCCCCCGGCCCCCCGGATCGGTCAGAGCCGTTTGGTTCTTCGCCTCGCCTTCGCCGGGAAACTCCAAATGACAAAGCTCAAGTTCCAAACAAGCTCCAAAACGGGGAATGCTGAAAAACCGAATGCCCCCTTTCTCGCGACCTATAATGCAATACACTGGGTGACATATGATCTCCAAACAACGATCAGGCATTGTCGCGGGTCTGCTCATTGTTCTGTTGATTCTATTGTTGAGCAACCAAGATGTGAGAATGCCGTTTCAAAACAGGCGCGATCGCCATTCGGCTGGCTGGGTATATTCATCTCCCATCTTCGATCAGCGCGGAGGGGTTGTCAGGATTGACGTGCCGGGCAACACCGTCATTGTATTGTCGCCGGCCGAGGATGCTGCGCCATGTCGGTACGACATCAGGATCGCCGATGGTGAGGTTGTCATATACGATCAGAAGTCGGGGGAAACCAGTCGCACCGGGCTTATTTTCGTCAGGCTGAAGGATCAAATGGTCATCGTGCGCAGCCCTGCCGCCATCCATTGGGCGCCCATTGGCGGCGGTCTTGCCCAAAGGCTTGAAGTGGAATTTCAGGGATACCGGGGGACTTCGTTCGAATCGTTGCTTGAAGACCTACGGTCGCGGGAAGGTCTCATCTATACACCGGAAGAATAAGCCGCAGGCAGGATGGGGGCTTGTGCCGGGGCCGTTTGAATTTCCGTCCCATCGCCGGAAGCAAAAGCTCCAAATCGCAAACTCCAAATCTCAAACAAACTCGAAAGCGAGCCGAACCGGGCCAAAGCGATCAGAATCCGGATTCTGTTTGATTGTATTTTTTGTCTTTGGAGCTTGTTTGGAATTTGAAGTTTGTCATTTGGAACTTTCGACAGAGTGGGCGCCGAGAATTAAACGACCCTGGGGGTTTGCGCATCGATATTGGGATCAGGCCTCAAGCGAGGATCGATCGGATGACGTGGCCGTGTACATCGGTGAGCCTGCGTTCCACGCCGTTGTGGTAGTAGGTGAGTTTTTCGTGGTGCAGGCCCAGCAGGTGGAGGGCGGTGGCGTGGATGTCGTAGCAGTACATGGGATCGACGGCGGCCTTGAATCCCAGTTCGTCGGTTTCGCCGACGAGGCTGCCGCCCTTGACGCCGCCGCCTGCGAGCCAGGCGGTGAAGGCGCCCGAGTTGTGGTCGCGGCCTTTGCCGCCCTGGGCGCCGGGCTGTCTGCCGAACTCGGAGGTGCAGATGACGAGGGTGTCATCGAGCATGCCGCGCTGCTTGAGGTCGATCAGCAGTGCCGATGCGCCGCCGTCGAGGACCTGTCCCCAGTAGCCGTGATCGCGTGGGAGGTCTTCGTGGGAGTCCCAGTTGGGTCGGATTTTTTTGGCGGTGGTGTTTTCCGCGCCGCAGAAAAGCTGGACGAAGCGCACGCCGCGTTCGACGAGGCGTCGGGCCATGAGGCATTGTCTGCCGAAGGGGCCGACTTCGGGGTGTTCGAGTTGATAGAGATTTTTCGTGGCCTGCGTTTCGCCGGAGAGATCGCTGACCTGCGGTGCGCTCAGTTGCAACCGGGCGGCCAGTTCGTAGGCGTTGATGCGGGCTTCCAGTTCCGAGTTGCCGGTGCGCCGGTCGGCGTGCCGGCGATTGAGGATGGAAAGAAAATCGCGGCCGGCGGATTCGCTTTCGGGTGTGATCGCCTTTGCATTGCGAGGCGGAAACAGGTCGGCGATGGGGTCTTCGCCGTTGCCGCCGACGCGCAGCGAGGTGCCTTGATGCACGGCAGGAAGAAAGCCCGCGCCCCAGTTCATGGCGCCGCCGGGCGGCAGGCCGCGCGGGTCGGGGAGCACGACGAAGGCGGGGAGGTTTTCGGTTTCACTGCCCAGGCCGTAGGTCACCCAGGAGCCGAAGGATGGAAACCCGGGCAGGATGAAGCCGGTGTTCATCATGAAACAGCCGGGCCCATGCAGGGCGGTGCGGCTGTGCATCGAGTTGATGAAGGCCATGTCATCGACACAGCCGGCCAGCTTGGGAAACAGGTCCGAAACCCAGCGTCCGCACTCGCCGTGCCGGCGAAACTTCCAGAAGCTGGGCTGACAGTTGCCGGGCTTGGAGGCGAAGAATTGCAGCTTGCCGGTGGCGTCGAACGGTTTGCCCGCGCGTTTTTGCAGTTCAGGTTTGTAATCGAACGTGTCCACATGGCTCATGCCGCCGGGGCAGAAGATGACGATGACCCGCCTGGCCCGCGCTGCGAAGGTGGGCGGCTTGGTGGCCAGGGCATTGGGCAGGGCGGCGGCGGCGGCGGATCGGAGCAGGCCCTGCCGGGAAAGGAGCGAGGCGAGGGCGATGCCGCCGAGTCCGCCGCCTGCGCGGAAGAGAATCTCGCGGCGGGAGGCGGGTCGGTTGGATGGGGGAGTATTCATTGAATGGTATTCCTTCATCTTGCATGGGGTGGCTGGGGCTTCAGCATTCAGCTTTCAGTCTTCAGCTTTCAGCTTTCAGCTTTCAGCATTCAGCATTCAGCATTCAGTCTTCAGCCTTCAGTTGCGCTACCTTGCTTCGTGCGCCTGGGCCGGGGCTTCGCGGACTCAGCCCCAGCCACCCACAGCCTTAGCCATCAATCCACATACACAAACTCATTGGCGTTCAGCAACATGCGGCACAGCGCCTCAAGCCCGTGCGTTTGCACCAGCGTGCGGGCAGCGGTCATCTCATCATTCACCGCAGGTCGGCCAAAGGCGAGGGCGAAGGCCTGTTTGATCTGCGCATCGGTCTGGTTGCCCGCCTCCTTGCGCAGCCGGGCGGCGAAGTGGCCGGCCTGCTCGATCATGAAGGGATTGTTGAGCAGCGCCAGGGCCTGGAGCGCGGTGGTGGTGCGGTTGCGGGCCGGGGTGAGGACGGAAGGATCGGAACAATCGAGCACGCGGAGGAAGTCGTTCTGCGTGGTGCGGACGACGTAACGATAAACCGTTCGCCGCCACAGCGGTGGTTTGTCGGCGGTGATGTAGCGATAGACCGGCGCGTATTCCTGGCGGTAGGTGAAGTCTTCAAAGCCGGGGCCGCCGGTCTGCGGGTTGAGCGTGCCGGCGATGGCGAGTACGGCATCGCGCACGGCTTCGACTTCAAGCCTGCGCGGGCTCATGCGCCACAGCAGGCGGTTGCCTGCGTCGATCCTGGCGGCGTCGGGATTGAAGTCGCTGCTCTGCCGGTAGGTGTGCGAAGTGATGATGAGCTTGTGCATCGCCTTGAGCGACCAGTTCCGCGCGAGCAATTCCTCGGCAAGCCAGTCGAGCAGTTGCGGATGGGAAGGGCGGTCCCCCGCGTAGCCGAAGTCGCTGGGCGTGGCGACGATGCCGACGCCGAAGTGGTAATGCCAGAGGCGATTGACAATCACCCGGCGGGTCAGCGGGTTGGCGGGATCGATGATCCAATTGGCCAGCGCCAGCCGCCGATTTCCTTCGGGGGTTGTGTTGTCCCCCAGGCTTGCATCGAGCGTCTTGATGACCTTGATCGCGGCGGGCTTGACCTGGCGATCAGGCGATTCGGGATCGCCCCGGCGAAGGATGTGTACCGCAGGCGGCGGTTGCGGCACGATGGCGAAGACCTTGCTCGCCGCCGGTTGAGGCAGCCTGCCCAGGGCCTGCTTGAACTTGTCGTGCTGCGTGCGAAGTTCATCGATGCGGGCCTGCTGCGCCGCGGTGAGCGTGGCATCGCGGTCGCTGACCAGGCGGGGATCGCCCAGGAAAATCTGATCGTGGGAGATGTCGCGCCCGCCGTCGAGGGCGACGAGCGTGAGAAAGCGGTGGCCGGCCTCGATGGTGATGGCGATGGTGATGCCTGGCTCGCGGGACTTGAGCGTGGTCAGCGGCAGGGCGGGCTTGCCATCGAGGTAGATGCCGAAGGTCGCGCCATCGCCGCCGTTGCCGCCGTTGCCCACGATGGCGGTGAAGCGCTGCGATTTCAGCGAGCCGTCGGCGCCATGCTTTTCTCGAATGGCGTCGAGGTCGAAGGTGATGATCTTGTTGGCATGAAGGCCCAGGATGGAGCGGCCTGCGGTGGCGTAATCGGTGTCGTTGATCTTGGTGTGATGTTGTGAATGGGTCGGGCCGTTCTGGATGTAGTCCCATGTCGCGCCGGTGGTGGCGGGCAGATCGGTGAGCTTCAGATTGGTCGAGCTGATGACGATCTCGCCCTTGCTCGCGGGCACCGCCACGCCATCGATGAAGGGCGACCGGGCTTTGATGAAGGTGTTGCCTGGCGTTTCGATCATGCCGACCTTGCCGGTGCTGGCCTTTCCGCTGCGCGGGTCGATGCCGGTGTTGGCTTTGCCGTTGCCCGTGCCATCGCCGCCGCCGATGATGTCGGCCAAGTCGAGTCCTTTGCCTTCGAGTTTGGAGAGTTCCGCGGAAACCGTTGCCAGTTTCGCCTGAAGCTCGCGGCGCTGCTTTTCCAGAGCGGCGTCACCGGGCAGATTGCGATCGCCGCGCTTCACGCCTGCGAAGACGGCCCAGAGACTGTAATAGTCCTCCGTGGTGATGGGATCGAGCTTGTGATCGTGGCAGCGGGCGCAGTTGACGGTCAGGGCGACGGTGGAGGCGATCACCTGCGTGACCATGTCATCGAGGTCATCGGCACGGGCCTGCATTCGCAGCGTGGGGCTGGCGGTTTCGACCTGGCCGACAAAATCGAACGGTCCCGCGGCGAGGAAGCCGGTGGCGATCAGGCCCTGGGCGGGGCTTACCGCATCGGCGCTGGCGTCGCCGTCTTGCGCCGCCACATCACCGGCGATCTGTTCGAGCAGGAAGCGGTTGTAAGGCTTGTCATCGTTGAAGGAGTCAATGACATAATCGCGATAGCGCCAGGCATGGTCGCGGCGCATGTCGCGCTCAAAGCCATGCGTGTCGGCATAGTGGGCGATGTCCAGCCAGTGCCTGCCCCAGCGCTGGCCGTAGTGCGGCGAAGCGAGCAGTTCATCGGCGAGCCGGCCGATCGCCCCGTCGAGATCGACCGCGGCGGCGGCAACGAACGCCTCAACCTGGGCCGGCGTCGGCGGCAGACCGATGAGATCGAAATACATCCGGCGAACCAGCACGCGAGGCTCGGCAACTTTCGCCGGTGAAAGCCCCTTCTCGCGCAGCGTCGCCTGAATGAACGCATCGATCGGATTGCGAACCGCCGCGCCCGCGATCGCAGGAACGACAGGACGACGGCTGGGCTGAAGCGACCACCACGAGGCATCCGCAGGCGTGGGCGCAACAACCACATGATCCGCAGGCCAGACCGCGCCTTGCTCGATCCATCGCCTGATCAGCGCCACCTGCTCATCGCTGAGCGGATCGCCGTCTTCGGGCATGTCGGGATCAGGTCCGGTGATCGCCTTGAGCAGCAGGCTTTTTCGCGGATCGCCGGCGACCACCGCCGGGCCTTTTCTGCCGCCTTTGAGCGCGGCCTGCACGTTCGACAGCGACAACCTGCCCTTGCCGGTGTCATCGTTGTGACAGCGGACGCAGGCCGATGCAAGGATCGGGGCGATCTCCTTTCGGAAGTCGATCTCCCTCTTGAGGTCGATCTCCCGCTTGAGCGCGACGGGCTTTTCCTGCGCCCTCGCTTCATGCACCGGCAGACACGCCGCCAGCGCCAGAAGCAGGACGATCGCCCCATGAACAGGGCGGAAAGGTGGACGGGATGGGCGTTCGAATGGGTTCATGGGTTTCAACATCCATCGGCCGGTGTCGGGTGTCGTCACGATACGGTCAACTTATAATATATGTTGAAGCGGGGGACGATTCAAGCCGAAAAAAATCCCGCAGCGCTTCACGGCGATTGTACCGCCGGATATCGCGGCCACTGATTCAAGGTTGAAAGGGGCCGCGCCGCCGGGAGCCTGATCGCAAAACGTCCTCGCTCGGCCGCCCCGAACCTTGACCCTTATCGCGGCGGTTTTCATGCTGAAACCAGCATCAATTCAGGTCAACCGGTTTCCGCCAAACCGCTCCCATTCCATTGACACTTCAGCGGTTGGGGCAACATCACCGATTCATCGAGTCGCCCCGGTCGAGACCCTTTTTCCTTTTCGTCCGCCATCCGACAGTGACAACCGAGAGTCCTGCGTTATCCTGTCGCCATGCAGTACGACTTTCGATCCATCGAACGGAAATGGCAGGACCACTGGGCCGCGAACAAAACCTTTCGCGCTCTGAATCCCGGCGATCCCGGCTTCGATCCCGCGCAGCCCAAGTATTACGTGCTGGACATGTTCCCCTACCCCTCGGGCGTGGGCCTGCATGTGGGCCATCCGCTGGGCTACATCGCCACGGACATCCTCGCGCGCTACAAGCGGATGCGAGGCTTCAACGTGCTTCACCCGATGGGCTACGACGCCTTCGGCCTGCCTGCGGAACAGTTTGCCGTCGAGCATGGGGTGCATCCGCGCATCACCACCGAAAAGAACATCGCCAACATGACCCGCCAGCTCAAGCGGCTGGGCCTGAGCTACGACTGGGACCGCTCGCTGGCGACGACCGATGTCGAGTATTACAAGTGGACGCAGTGGATTTTTCTCCAGCTTTACAACGCCTGGTTCGATCCTTCGCAGAACAAGGCCAGGCCGATCGCGGAACTGGTCGAAGCGCTGGCCAATGAGGATTTCTACGTCGGCCTCGATGGCGAACTCATCAAATCAGGCATCGATGAAGATCTCGCTTCCGTGGCGGGTCTGCCCGTTGGCGCGCGCAAATGGCAGGAGCTCGACACCGCCCAGCAGCGCCGGCTGCTCGATGAGTATCGCCTGGCCTACCTCGCCGAGGTGCCCGTGAACTGGTGCCCGGCCCTGGGCACGGTGCTGGCCAATGAGGAAGTGACCAGCGAAGGACGCAGCGATCGCGGCAACCACCCGGTCTTCAAGCGCGGTCTCAGGCAGTGGATGCTCCGCATCACCACCTTCGCCCCGCGCCTCGAGTCCGACCTCGAACTGATCGACTGGCCCGAACCGATCAAGATCATGCAGCGCAACTGGATCGGCCGCAGCGAGGGCGCCTTCGTCGATTTCGCGATCGCGGATTCCGTTGACCCCAGGCACGGGGACCCCAGGCACGGGGACTTAAGTCCCCGTGCCGATTCCGAATCGATCCGCGTATTCACCACAAGACCCGACACGCTCTTTGGCGCCACCTACATGGTGCTCGCCCCCGAGCATCCGCTGGTCAGCGCGATCACCACGCTGCCTTACCGCGCCGCGGTCGATGAATACCGCGCGGTTGCCGCCTCGCGCAGCGATGTCGATCGCACCGCGGACACCAAAACCAAAACCGGCGTCTTCACCGGCGCCTACGCCATCAATCCCGTCAACGGCAACAAAATCCCCATCTGGATCGCCGACTACGTGCTCATCGGCTACGGCACCGGGGCGATCATGGCGGTGCCTGCGCACGATCAGCGCGATCACGACTTCGCCACCACCCACAAGCTCCCCATCGTGCAGGTCATCACCGCGCCGGCCGATGCCGATGTGCAGAACAAGGCATGGGAAGGCGACGGCGTCGCCATGAACAGCGCCAACGCGGAAGTATCCCTCGACGGCCTCGAGGTCATTCAGGCCAAGGCATGCATCACCGTCTGGCTCGAATCCAAAAAACTCGGCGCCGCCCGGACGCAATACAAGCTGCGCGACTGGCTCTTCTCCCGCCAGCGCTACTGGGGCGAACCGTTCCCCATTCTGCACGGACCCGATGGCGAAATCGTCGCCCTCGACGAATCGGAGCTGCCCGTGGAACTGCCCCCGATGGAGCATTTCCAGCCATCCTCCAGCGATGACCCCAACGCCCCGGTGCGCACCCCGCTCTCCCGCGCCCCCGAATCGTGGCGCATCGTCGAACGCAACGGCAAACAGTACGAACGCGAACTCAACACCATGCCCCAGTGGGCCGGTTCCTGCTGGTATTACCTGCGCTTCATCGATCCGAAGAACAGCGAACGCTTCGTCGGCGAGGAGGCGCAGAACTACTGGATGGTGAGCAGGAAGAAGTCGGCGGGTGTCGGGTGTCGGGATTCGGGTGTCGGGTGTCGGGTGTCGGGTG
>CAZYPK010000156.1:0-12592 GCA_964649195.1 uncultured Phycisphaeraceae bacterium | reverse complement strand
TCAGCCCGCGGACGGGCTTCGCAAACGAACGGCTCGGCGGGAGCCTCGCCCTCCCAGTGGAAGCCTCGCCCTCCCAGTGGGAGCCTTGCCCTCCCGGCGGGAGGCTTCCGCTCTCCCGCCATATGCTTTTGCCCTGGGCCCTTCGTGCCTCCGTCCCTTGTTGCAAAGATCAGATTCACACGCTCGGCAGTCCCTGCACCCTTCGCCAGGCGCTGATCTGACCCAGGTGCGTTGATTCGTGGACGAGCATCAGGTAGCCGAGGATGGAGCCGACCTTGGGGAACGGGGCACGCCAGCGTTCGAGGGGCATTTCATGCTCGAATGCCGCCTCGCCTACTTCGCGCATCGTCGCTGCCACATCGGCGTGGCCCTTGAGGAAAGTATCGATGATCTGCCGCCTTGAGCCGTAGAGGGCGGCATCCTGCTCGGGCTTGCTCTGCATGCCGAAGCGGTGGTTTTTCGGATCATCGAATGATTTGCCGTGCAGCATGGCGACGAGGACCGGGTGATAAAGGCTCAGATGGCTGAAGATCCAGGCCGGGTGATTGGCGCCGTTTGGCTGGAGCAGCATCTGAGCATCGCTCAGGTCAGCGGTAAGACGTTTGGCATAGTCCGCGTTGCGGTCCCAGCCGATGAGGAGTGATTCGATGAAGAGTGACATAGGCCATCCATCGTTGAAGGCGTGAAAAGTGCGACAGTCCCAAAGCGTAACACAACCGCGAGATCGTTACATGCCGGCGCCTTTGGCCGTTCGCCTTGGCGAACCAAGCAAGATCGCCTGCCAAGAACAGGCGTATCCGACCGGGAATCTCAAGGCACCAACTTGTTTCCTCATTGCAACGACGGACGGCCTTTCGTAGGCTTTGCGACTCTGCTGGAATCCTTCATCAATATTTCAAGCCCGATGGCGAGGCTTTGCGAGCCGTCGGGGTATCGAAGCGGGCAATCATCAGTTTCCCGTTCACCGAAGTCCGCACGCTGAAAACTGAAATACCCCGACGGCTCGCAAAGCCTCGCCATCGGGCTTGAGCGTGAATTCCAGGTATCTTCAACAGAGCCGGATTCTGCCCGAAGCCGCTCTTCGCTAACATGGTTCCCGCATGACCGCACCCGATGCCACACCGCTGCTGGAAGTCCGTGATGTCACCCGGCGATTCCCCGGCGTCATCGCGCTGCGCGGCGTGAACCTTTCGCTGCACAAGGGCCAAGTGCTCGCCCTCGTCGGTGAAAACGGAGCGGGCAAAAGCACGCTCATGAAAATCCTCGCCGGGGTGCAGAAGCCCAGCGAAGGGCATATCCTCATCGAAGGCCGACCCGTTGAGATCAACTCCGTGCAGGACGCCATGAAGCATGGCATCGCCCTGATCCATCAGGAACTGAATCTGTCAGACAATCTCGATGTCGGAGCCAATATTTTTCTCGGCCGGGAGCCCCGCAGGTTCGGCATGATCGACAAGGCGCGCATCGCGCGCGAAGCCAAAGTTTTTCTCGATCAGGTCGGTCTCAATGTCTCCCCCTCCACGCTCGTGTCCGACCTCTCCATCGGCCGCCAGCAGATGGTGGAAATCGCCAAGGCTCTTTCGATCAACGCCCGCGTGCTCATCATGGATGAGCCGACATCGAGCCTTTCAACGCGCGAGTCGGAGGCGCTGTTCAAGGTCGTTCGCAATCTGCGCGACAAGGGCGTGAGCATCATCTACATCTCGCATCGACTCGGCGAGGTGAAGCTGCTGGCGGATCGCGTCAGCGTGCTGCGCGACGGCGCCAACGTCGGCGAGATTCCGCGCGGCGAAGTGTCGCATGATCGCATGGTGCGCATGATGGTCGGCCGCGACATCTCGCAGTTTTATGCGCGCACCTGCCACACACCCGGCGCACCGGCCCTGGAAGTGCGCAACCTGCGCACCATGGCCAACCCGGGGCACACCCTCAACTTCACCATTCGCTCGGGCGAGATCGTCGGCCTCGCGGGCCTCGTCGGCGCGGGCCGCACGGAGATGCTGCGGACGCTCTTCGGCATCGATCGCGCGGTGGGCGGGGAAATTCTCGTCGCCGGCAAGGCGGTGGAGATTCGCGGTCCCATCTGCGCCATCGAAGCGGGACTCGCGCTGGTCCCTGAGGATCGCAAACAGCAGGGCCTGATCATCGAGATGATGGTCCGCACCAACACCAGCCTGGCGAGCCTGAGGCGATCATCGAAGAAAGCGGGCTTTCTCAACCGGGCTTACGAACGCGACATCGCCGCTGAAATGATCGGCCGGCTGCGCATCAAGACGCCCGGCCCGGAACAGATCGCGCAATTCCTCTCCGGCGGCAACCAGCAGAAAATCGTCCTGGGCAAGTGGCTGGCGATGAAGCCCGGCGTGCTGATGCTCGATGAACCGACGCGCGGCATCGATGTCGGCGCCAAGCAGGAAATCTACCGCCTGATGGAGGAGCTGGCCGGCCAGGGCGTGGCGATCCTTTTCGTCTCCAGCGAGATGGAGGAAGTGCTGGGCATGTCCGACCGCGCCCTGGTCATGCACGAAGGCCGGCTCACCGGGGAACTGACACGCGCTCAACTCAGCGAAGAGGCGGTCATGCGGCTGGCGACGGGTCATCCTGAAGAAGCGCACAACGAACCGGATCATCCGAGCCGCAAGGCATAAGCCTGCGGAGGTCGCGGTTGCACAAGGCGCGTCCGATTCTCCGCAGGCTTGCTCCGGGGGCCGGGGGCGCTTCGCGGCTCGGATGAATATCTCGCTCCCACCGATTTGCAAGGTTCCACCATGAAGAAACTGTACGGCATCCTCGGCCTGTTCCTCGCGCTCTGCGCGATCAATGCGATCTTCGCGGACAACTTCCTCACCCCTTTCAACATCGAGAACACCCTCAAGCGAACCGGGCCCTACGGCATCATCGCCATCGGCGCCCTCTTCGTCATCGTCACCGGCGGCATCGATCTCTCCATCGGCTCGGTGGTCGGACTCGTCGGCATCATTCTGCCCTGGCTTCTCACCAAGCATGAAGTGCCCGTGCCCATGGCGATCTCCATCGTGCTGCTCGTCTCGCTGGCCATCGGCCTGACGCACGGCCTGCTCATCACCAAACTGAAAATACAACCGTTCATCGTGACGCTCTGCGGCCTGATGATTTACCGCAGCCTGGCGCGGTACATCGCGGAGGACACCACCTTCGGCTTCGGCAGCGATGAGGAATTCCAAGGCCTCAAGAGCACGTTCAAAGGACGCATCCCCGAAGGCGGCGTCACCGTGCCCGATTCCTCGCGCGAATCCGGCGAGGCGACGTTCGCCATTCCCGCAGCCTTCTTCATCATGTTCGTCGTCGCGGTCATCAGCGCGATCTTCCTGAACATGACCATCTACGGCCGGTATCTGCTGGCGCTGGGGCGCAACGAGCAGGCCGCGCGATTCAGCGGCATCAACACCGACCGCATGGTGATCATCGCGTACGTCCTCTGCTCGATGTTCGCCGGCCTGGGCGGCATCATCTTCGCCCTGGAAGTGAACTCGGTGGCGCCCTCAAGCCACGGCGGCGGCTACGAGCTTTACGCCATCGCGGCGGCGGTGCTGGGCGGTTGCAGCCTGCGCGGCGGCGAAGGCTCCATCACCGGCGTCGTCATCGGCTCGGCCATCGTGCAACTGCTCATCAATGCCATCGTGCTGATGGAAATTCCCTCGCAGCTTCAGGACATGGTCATCGGCTCGGTGATCCTCGTCGGCGTCATCGTCGATGAACTGGTCAAGCGCGTGGGCGCCGTCCGAAGAGCGGCCAGAGAAGCGCGACTGGCAACGGCGGGCGATGGATGAGCCGCGACTCGACGAGTCGCGGACGTGAACGGCCTGACGGGGTGCGATACAGCACGGTGGATGGACGGCCTTTGTCTTGTGGCTTGTCTCCTGTTTCCTGTTTCCTGTTTCCTGTTTCCTGTTTCCCAACGCGGCCCGGCGCAAAGCCTCTGGGCCGCCGCTATACGTGATTCGCTAAACGTGATTGTTTGTCTTCTGTCCCACGATCTTCGAGGCCTTTCACCGCCGCGCTATTCTCGCTCCTACAGGTTGTTCACGTCCGCGACTCGTTGAGTCGCGGCTCCGATGGCTCACCACCGATCCGTCCTGAACGGACTTGCCGGCAGGCCTTCCTTGTTCATCAGGTTCGGCTCGGCCATGTGATCCCAACCGAATCTCACCGCGACGGGGCTGGCCACTGTTGTCGCTTCCACCACGACCGTATCGCCGACGATCTCCGCCTTGGCGGGAACATAAACCTTGTCCGCGCCAGCCACCTGAAAGTGAGTCAGCGGCTTGCTGTCGCGCACCGTCAGGCCGGTGCCGATGTGATCGAAGGTGATGATGGCTTTGCTGTCCTGAATGGTGATGTTCTTGTAGAGCGGGCCGCTGTAAACGAGGTTTTCCTTGCCATAGGTTTTGGCCAGCGCCCACAGCGCCAGGCGGCGGCCGACTTCCTGTTTGTTGCGCGGGTGAATGTCCTTCACATCGCCGATGTCGGTGGTGACGGCCATGCCGGTGTTGGGGATGGCGGTGAGGCAGGCGGTTTGTGCCTCCCAGATTTCAGGCAGGGCGGTCGGGTTGTTGCCGTAGTTGAAGGGGGCGAGTTGCACGATGAGGAACGGAAAATCCTTGTTGGTCTCCTGGTTCCAGACGGTGCGCCAGCCGCCGATGAGGGCCTTGGAGAGCTCGAGGTAATGCATGCCGTTGCCGCGGTTGGATTCGCCCTGGTACCAGAGGGCTCCGCGGATGGCGAAGGGGACGAGCGGCGCGACCATGCCGTTGTAGAGACCGGTCGATGCGCCGGAGCTGGCCACGGGATTGGCCGGCCATCCAGGCGGCGCGGGGATCGGCTTGTCGCCGGCGGCCGCCTCCTCCGCCATCGGCAGCCACTTGCGGTAAGCCGCCACCGCATCGAGCTGCGCCTTGGCGTGGTTTTTGTTGGTCTGCCGGGCCCAGTCGGCCAGCTTCACCAGTTCGGGAATCTGGCGGAAGCCTTCCTCGGGCGTCCAAGGCTCGATGCGCGTGCCGCCCCATGAGGTGTTGATGACGCCCACGGGGTGCCCGGTTTCCTTCTGAATATGGCGGGCGAAAAAGTAGGCCACCGCCGAGAATCCGCCCACGGTCTGCGGCGAGCAGACGTTCCAGTTCGCCTTCACATCGCTTTGCGGAACCGCCGCGGGCAGCTTGGGCACATGGAACAGGCGGATGTTCGGATGATTGGCCGCGGCGATTTCCTTCTGCGGATCCATCGAGGCCGCCACCGACCATTCCATGTTCGACTGGCCCGAGCAGACCCACACCTCGCCGATGAGGATGTTCTGAAGCTTGATCTCGTTGTCGCCCTTGATGACGAGCGTGTGCGCCGTCTTGCCGCCGTCGGCCGGCATCGGCTTGAGCTTCACCATCCACTTGCCCTGGGCATCCGCCTTGGTGACCGCGCTGTTGTCGTCCCCCAGCGTCACGGTCACTTCCTCACCCGCCTGGGCCCACCCCCAGATGGGCAGCGGCTGCTCGCGCTGAAGCACCATGTTGTGATTGATCACCGACGGCAGCTTCACCTCCGCGTGAACGGTGATCGCCGATGCAAACCCAAGCAGTGCGAACCCAAGAACCGATCGAAGGAAGAGCGTCATGATTAAACTCCATGGCATGACATAAAGGGGCCGTTGGCTGCCCATGATTGCAACACATTCGGGTCACACCCGCAAGCCGACCGGGGCCGTTTGATTCTTGGCTGGTGCGCGGCCTGAAATGACAAATCACAATCGCCAAATCTCAAACAAGCTCCAATTCCGAAGAAAAAAGGCGGAAATAATGCGCGATCCGCATGCCTTGGTTTTTTCATTTGCGCCTTTTGGAGCTTGTTTGAAACTTGAGCTTTGTCATTTGAAGTTTTTCGACGACGGCGGATCGGATCCGATTCGGAACGCCCCAAAGCCGCCGATTCGGTATCCTCTCGACATTCTTCCCGCGACAACGCATCGATCATCAAAACCTGTTTGGAGCACCCCATGCGCATCGTTCGTATCTCCGCCTACCGCGTTGAACTTCCTCTTCACGAAACGACCTACAAATGGTCCGGCGGCAAGAGCGTCACCGTCTTCGATTCAACCATCATCCGCATCGAAACCGACGCCGGCCTGGTCGGCCACGGCGAAGTCTGCCCGCTGGGCCCCTTCTATCTCCCTGCCTACGCAGGCGGTGTTCGCGCCGGCATCGCCGAACTGGCCCCGCATCTGATCGGCCGGGATCCGCGCGAACTGGACAAGCTCAATCGCCTGATGGATGCGGCGCTCAAGGGACACGCTTATGTGAAATCGGGCATCGACATGGCCTGTTGGGACATCCTCGGACAGGCGACGGGCGTGCCGGTGTGCACGCTGCTGGGCGGACGCTTCGGGGATGACTTCGTGCTCTACCGCGCGATCTCGCAGGAGGCGCCGGAGGTGATGGCGTCGCGCGTGGCTGAATATCGCGGCCAGGGCTACAAGCGGTTTCAACTGAAGGTCGGCGGCGATCCGGCGGTTGACATCGAACGCATCAAGGCCGTCGCCGCGCAGCTGGAGCCGGGCGATCGCCTCGTCGCGGATGCGAACACCGGCTGGCTGATGCACGATGCGATGCGGGTGGTCCGCGCGGTGCGTGATATCGATGTCTATATCGAGCAGCCTTGTCTGACTTATGAGGAATGCCTGACGATCCGCAAACACACGGATCATCCGTTCGTGCTCGATGAGGTGATGGATTCGATTCAGCCGCTCTTGCAAGGTTATGCTGATCGGGCAATGGATGTGGTCAACCTGAAGATCAGCAAACTGGGCGGGCTGACGAAGATGAGACAAGCCCGCGATCTGTGCGTGGCGATGGGCGTGGCCATGACGATTGAAGACAGTTGGGGCGGCGACATCGTGACCGCGGCGATCGCCCACATGGCCCACTCGACACCGACGGAATTGCTCTTCACCTCGACGGATTTCAACAGCTATGTCACGGTGAGCATTGCCGAGGGTGCGCCGCAGCGGAAAAACGGAAGGCTGGCGGCATCGACGGCGCCGGGGCTGGGCGTATCGCCGCGCATGGAGGTGCTGGGCAAACCGGTGGTGGTGGTGGAGTGATGAAGAAAATCAGGAAAACAGGAAAGCAGGAAAACAGGAAATGTGATCGGGAAATATCGTGTGGCTCGCGTTGATTTCCTGATTTCCTGATTTCGTGGTTTCATGGTTTCATATAGCAGGTCTCCGTTCGCCCAGGCGAACGGCCAAATGGGAATCATTCATGATGCGCATGGCACTATCGTTGACGTTTGTCCTGGCCATCACCTGCACCGCGCCTGCCGCCGGTGAATGGCCGCAGTTTCGCGGCCCCACCGCCGATGGTCATGCCGGTGATGTGGGCCTGCCGCTGACCTGGAGCGAAACGGAGAACATCAAGTGGAAGACCGCGATCCCCGGCAAGGGCTGGTCCTCGCCTGTCGTCTGCGGCAATCAGGTCTGGCTGACCACGGCGCTGGGCGACGGTCGCTCGCTGCGCGCCGTCTGCGTCCATCGCGACAGCGGCGAGATTCTTCACAACATCGAGCTCTTCACGCCCTCGAAGCCCGGCAACATCCATCAACTCAACAGCTTCGCCTCGCCCACGCCGGTGATCGATGCCGATCGCGTCTATGTTCACTTCGGCAACTTCGGCACTGCCGCCGTCAATCGCCAGACCGGTTCCATCGCCTGGAAAACCAGCGATTTCAGCGATGTCATCTACACCGTCGGCCCCGGCTCCTCGCCCATCCTTCACGGCGACCTCCTCATCGTTCACTGCGACGGCATCAACCGGCGTTTTCTGCTTGCCCTGAACAAGAACACCGGCGAAGTCGCGTGGAAAAAGGAACGCTCCAATCCGATCAAGAAGAGCGATCAACAGGAAAAATCGTTCTGCACGCCGGTGCTCATCAAGCACGACGGCAGGGAGCAGATCATCAGCCTTCATGCCGATGCACTGACGGCTTACGAGCCGGCCACGGGCAAGGAACTTTGGCAGTATCGCTATGAGGGGTATTCAAACGTCGCGGTGCCGGTCTATGGCCACGGCCTGATCTTCGTCAACACCGGCTACGACTTCCCCAAATTCCTCGCGCTCAAGCCCGGCACCGGCGGCCAGGTCTCCGACGCCAACGTCGCATGGCGCATCACGCGCGGCCTCGGCGCCCGCGTCAGCCCCCTGCTCGTGGGCGATCATCTTTACCTCATCACCGATGACGGCATCGCCCAATGCGTGAGCGCCAACAGCGGCGAGCAAGTCTGGCGACAGCGCATCGGCGGCGCGTTCTGCGCCTCGCCTCTCTACGTCGATGGCCGAATCCACTTCTTCGATCAGACCGGCACGACCACGATCATCGCTCCAGGTGACACCTTCCAGCAACTCGCGCAAAATAAACTCGGCGACGGCTGCATGGGCTCACCCGCCATCGCGGGCAAGGCCATGTTCCTCCGTTCCAAGTCGCATCTCTATCGCGTGGAGAAATGACTGAAAGAAAAAAGATTTCAGAGAGGCAGACAAAAAAAGAATGGGATTCCTGAATAACCGCACGCCCAAGCCGCTTGCGGCTTCGCAATCCCCCGGAGATTTCCCCGGTTCCCCCGGTTCCCCCGACCCCGCCGTTTCCCATAAAATCACAATAGTTGCCGAAAAAACCAAATCGGTCTGCGCGGCCAGCCCCGCCGGATCGTTGTGCTTGATGAGCGGGCCGCCTTGCATCCCGCTATTTTTGTTGTTTTCCCGCTGATTTCGAGGATCATCCATGCCCACGCGCCGCCGGAAACCGCTCTTTTCCCGCCCGATGTTCACCCCCCTCGCCGCCCTGCTGGTGATGTTCTGCGTTTCCACGCTCCACGCCAAAGACGGGGCCAGGAAGAGTCCCGATCCGGTGCCCGGCCTCAAGTCGCACATCCATATCCGCCATCTGCCGCTGCCGCAGCGGGCGGTGAACCATCAGTTCCTGGGCGTGCATGTCGCGGAGGATCCGACGGGCGGCTACTGGGTCTGCTGGCACGACAGCGCGGGGGACAAGCTCAGTTCGCGCGTACAGCATCTGAACGACCAGATGCTCCCCGATCAGCCGATGATCGACCTGCCCGAGCGGTCGGTGCAGGGCATGTTCGGCCACGCGGACGGCTCGCTGGCGCTGGCGCTGGGGGCGCGGATGGGGCCGGAAGTCAAGGGCAATCACGCGCCCGGCCCGCCGGTGGCCAACACGCTGCTGCTGCGCAAGATCAGCAAGGGGAAGATGGTGTTCGAGACGAAGGTGCGCGGCGGCGAAGGGTATGAGGAAAACAACATCTGGCTGCTGGTGGACGGAACCGCGCCCAATGTCTCGGTCAGTTTCAACGGCAAGATGTACGGCCTGTTCTACTGCATCGGCAAGATGTTCCCCGGCCGCGATGTGCATCAGGCCGATGAGTTCATCGCCCTCGATCCGGCGGGCAAGATCATCGAGAAGAGCCGGCTCACCTGGATCAGCAGCCACAGCTTCTGGATGTCCTCCATCGTCGGCGCCGATGGCGACATCTACGGCATCACCGTCTCCGACCCCCAGCCTTGGGGCCTGCGCCTCGGCAACTTCACCGCCACCCCCGGCCAGGCCCAGAAGCTGACGATGATCTTCCCCTCCGGCTCCATGCGCGAGACCGCCAGGAACATCGGCGAACCGATCAGGCCCGGCCCGATCTTCCGCATGAGACGCGGCTACGGCATCGCCGGGGCGACGTACATCAATCCCGCCGCGCTCCAGAACCCCGTGCATGGCTCGCGCCTGCCCGTCCTCGTCCGATTCGATGAAGCAGGCCAGTCCGAGACGATCTACCTCGATGACAAACCGGTGGACGACCTGATCGTGACCGGCACGCGCTTGGGCCCCAATCACGTCGCCGTCATGCAGGCCTCGGGGCAGGGCGGCAGGGCGAACGTGTTCGGCGCTTACCCGACGAAGATGCACATCCTCGACGAGCGCGGCCGCGTGGCGCACGATCCGGTCGAAGTCCCCGCCCCGCTCACCTTCGGCAGCCATCCGGCCACGATGGGCAACGGCGATGTCCTCTGGGCCGGCATCGCCGATGACCACACGACCGTCAACGACGCGACGAAGCTCTACGTGGTGCGCATCCGCTGGCCGGAGGCGAAAAGCGTCGCGGGAAAAACGCCGACGCGGGTGTTGCCCCAGACGCCGGCCCAGGGCCGCATGAGGCTGGCCAAACAACTCGTGGAAAAGGGCGACATCCCGCGGGCCCGATCCATCCTGCAACTGCTGCTGCGCGAACATCCCAACTCGCCCGAAGCGGCGCTCGCCAAACGCTGGCTCGAAAGCGACGGCAAGGAATCGCTCGACGAACCGCCACCGGCGGCTCAACCGGAGTGATCGGAAACGGAGGAAGGAAGAGGGAAAAGGGGCTTATTTCTCTCCCGTCACCGTCGGCGCGAGGATCGAGGCCGTCACGCCCACCGCGAGGATGCCCAGGATCACCGACAGTGAGACGACGGTCGGGATCGGGTAGTGATGCGAGATGATCATCTTGACGCCGACGAAGGCGAGAATGAACACAAGGCTCGGCTTGAGGTAGCGGAACTTGTCGATCATGCCCGCCAGCGCGAAGTAGAGGCTGCGCAGACCGAGGATGGCGAAGACGTTGGAGGTGAAGACGATGAAGGGATCATCGGTGATGGCGAAGATGGCGGGAATGGAATCGACGGCGAAGAGGACATCGGTGCTCTCAACGACCAGCAGCACGAGCATGAGGCGGGTCATGGCCCGCTTGCCGTTGACCACCGTGAAAAACTTCTGTCCGTCGAACTCGTCGGCGACGGGGTAGATTTTCCGCGCCAGGCGGGTGAGCCAGTTGTTGTTGGGGTCGCCGTGTTCGTCGCCGGACATGAGCATTCGCACGGCGGTGATGAGCAGCAGGCCGCCGAAGATGTAGATGGTCCAACTGAAGGAGTGGATCATGGCCCAGCCGACGGCGATCATGCCGCCGCGCATGATGAGCGCGCCGAGGATGCCCCAGAAGAGGACGCGGTGCTGAAACTGCGGCGGCACCTTGAAGTAGCCGAAGATGACGGCGATGACGAAGATGTTGTCCATGCTCAGCGACTTCTCGACGACATAGCCGGTGAAGAACTTCAGCGCCGCATCCCAGCCGCTCAGGCCCTCGTGGATGACCTTGCCCTGGGCGTCCACGCTGGGCATGCCGATGCCCATCCAGTGGTTTTCGTAGATGAAGTAAACCGCGACGTTGAACACCATCGCCACCGTGACCCACAGCGCGGTCCAGCGCAGCGCCTCGCGCACGGAAATGACATGGGCGTGGCGGTTGAAGACGCCCAGGTCCAGCGCCAGGAAGATGAAGACGAGCAGCAGGAAGCCGATCCAGAGCCAGATCATGGTTGTTTTCCGATGTAATCGAGCGAGCGGGAAAGCGGACCATGATAGCGGGAAGCGTCGTGAATACGAGGCGCGTGGATACCCCAACGCAAAGGTGGCTCATTTAGCCGTTCGCCTTGGCGAACGGAGTATTGGGAGGCCGGGACGAGCATTGAAACAGCGCCTAAGATACCGCCTGTCCGCAACCACCCATGAGAGCCATCGCCATGCACCATCGCCTGCCTGCCATTCTTGTTTCCATCTGCCTTGTTCTTGCCGCCGCGGGCGTCACGCTTGCCGACAAAAAGCTCGAAGGCATCGCCTGCCGTTCGGTGCATCTGGGCTACACGGCGCCGCAGGGCGGCGCGTTCTACAACGAGATCACCGTCGAGAAATCAGCCGAGGGAACCTACTTCTGCGTCATCGGTTTCAACAAGGGCTACTTCGGCATCCAGGAACTTTCCAACGGCAAGAAGGTCGTGATCTTCTCCGTGTGGGATCCCGGCTCGCAGAACGATCCCAAGTCGGTGCAGGAGGACAGGCGGGTGAAGCTGCTGCACAAGGATGAAAAGGTGCGCGTCGGTCGCTTCGGCAACGAGGGCACCGGCGGGCAGTCGTTCATGGATTACGAATGGAAGATCGGCCAGACGTACCGCTTCCTCGTCAAGGCCATCCCCGATGGCGAGCGCACCGCGTTCTCAGGCTACTTTTTCGTTCCCGAAGAGAAGGCGTGGAAACATCTGGTCACCTTCTCCACCATCACCACGAACAAGCCCGGCAGCGGCGCGGGCGGGATCAACCTCAGCGGGGCGTACTCCTTCGTCGAGGACTTTCGCCGCAATCGTGTATCCACCACGAAGGAACGCCGCGCCCAGTTCGGCAATGCGTGGGTCAAACCGCTCGATGGCCAGTGGCAGCAGGTGACCAAGGCGCGGTTCACCGCCGACAGCAATCCGGTGATGAACATCAACGCGGGACTCAAGGATGGCCGCTTCTACCTCACCACCGGCGGCGACATCACCAACAACGACACGCCGCTGTGGAAGCACATCGAACGCAAGACGGAATCGGATTTGAAACCCGAAGAATTGGATGCGGTGCTCAAAGACGGGAAGTAAATGTGGCTCATGTACCGAATGTGGTGTCAAGCCCGATGGCGAGGGCCGCCGAGCCGTCG
>CAZYPK010000155.1:0-12791 GCA_964649195.1 uncultured Phycisphaeraceae bacterium | reverse complement strand
GGCGGGAGCCTCGCCCTCCCAGCGGGAGGCTTCCGCTCTCCCGCCATATGCTTTTGCCCTGATGTCGCCGATCCCCCATTTGCAAGCGATGCGCGATGCCGATATGATGTGTGGCTCAATCCGCACAGGTCACCGAGGATTCCCATGCCCACGATCAACCAGTTGATTCGCAAACCCCGCACGGTGCAGGTCGCCAAGAGCAAGGTCAAGGACCTCAACGCCAGCCCGCAGAAGCGCGGCGTCTGCCTTCAGGTCAAGACCGTCACTCCCAAGAAGCCCAACTCGGCGCTTCGCAAGGTCTGCCGCGTCCGTCTGAGCAACGGCAAGGAAGTGACCGCCTACATCGGCGGCGAAGGCCACAACCTTCAGGAACACTCCATCGTGCTCGTCCGCGGCGGCCGTGTCCGTGACCTGCCCGGCGTCCGCTACCACGTCGTCCGCGGCACGCTCGACTGTCTGGGCGTCGATGGCCGCAAGAAGGGCCGCAGCAAGTACGGCGTCAAGCGGGCCAAGTAGGAAAGCTGTCAGCGGTCAGCTTTCAGCTACCAGCTTTGAAGGCATTGTCAGGATTGTTTTGCAACAGTTTTTTCGCGGCAAGTAATCGCTGTCACACGTTGAGCGAGAGCCAGCAATGAGACAGAAGTCGCCAATCCGGGCTGGAATCGTCGCGGTTCTGGCGCTCCTTGCCGCACCTGTCCTTGCCGATGAAGACGCGGCGAAGAAGTCGTTCGTCGCTTACTTGAAGGCTTTTGGCGAAGCCGATACCGCCGGCATGGGCGGGTATTACGCCGATGAGGTGACGGTGCTCCGCGGTTCAACCCTCCTTGACGAACGATACGGCGGGCTCGGTGGCGACGATGGAAAGGCAAAAGATCAGAAGGTGAAGAAAGACCGGCTTCTGAAAGCCTACGACAAGGCGATTGAGGTTTTCGGAGGCAAAAGCGAGTGGACGCAAAGGTATGCGAAGTTCAAGGACGAGGAAATCAAGTTTGTCACGCTCACCGCCGAGCAGGCGGAGAAGATCAAGGAAACAGGAATCAAGGCCGACGATGTGATCGCGGTGGTGATTCCCAAAGGCGATTCGATGTCGTTCGTTTTGCGGAAGAATGAGAAGGCGATCTGGACCATCGTCGCCGAGCACTGGGATTGAGCGAGAGCCAGGATCAGGCGCCATAGAACAGACCAACAACCCGCGGCAAGTAATCGCTGTCACACGTTGTGACGGCGGTGAACAAACAGGCGAAGCCCCATCGCTTCACCCGATGAGCCGCACAACCCCTCGAGGATTTTCAGAATGTCAGGACGCATCACCAAGGCAGACGAACAGCTTCGCCCCGACCCCAAGTATGGCAACAAGGTGCTGTCACGCTTCATCAACTGCGTGATGTACGATGGCAAAAAAGCCACCGCCCAGCGCATCGTTTACGCGGCCCTTCAACTGATCGAGGATCGCACCAAGGGTGATCCGCCGGCGATCAAGGTGTTTGAGAAGGCCATCAGCAACGTCAAGCCCGATGTCGAAGTCCGCAGCAAGCGCGTCGGCGGCGCCACCTACCAGGTGCCGATGCAGGTCAAGCCCAAGCGTCGCCAGAGCCTGGCCTTCCGCTGGATCATCGACGCCGCCCGCGGCGAAAAGGGCAAGCCGTTCGCCAACCGCCTGGCCAAGGAGCTTTACGAAGCCGCCAACGGCGAAGGCAAGGCGGTCAACACCCGCGAACAGACCCACCGCATGGCCGAGGCCAACAAGGCGTTCGCCCACTATGCGTGGTGAGGCCATTGCAAATGAATGGGGCGTGCCATCCTTTGTGGCAGCGCCAAACCCCGCCCGCCCCGGGGGTTTGAGAAGTTTTGGGTGGCTGGGGCTGAGGCTCTGCGAAGCCCCGGCCAGACGACCATCGACTTTCAGTTGCGCCACCTTGCTTCGTGCATCCGGGCCGGGGCTTGCGCAAAGCCTTCAGCCCCAGCCACCCGGAATCGTATCTTGCCATGAAAGATGGGCACACCCGTATGCAGCGGTTCATGGTGAACTCATTCATGTGATATAGTTGTTTTATGGCCGTGACATTGGGCATCAAACGACGCCGGAGGCATGCAAGGCAGGGAATCGGGATGCCCGGAGACAACCGCCGCATCCTGGATGTCGCCCGTCGGCTGCGTGAATGGGTTGATGCGCCGGTGCTCGGTGGAATCGCCGTCCATCTTCATGGCGGTGGGCGTTCCACGGTCGATCTTGATCTCTATGCGTTGGACCGTGCCGCCACGGTCTTCCAATTGGAGGCCGCAGGCGCCCGTTGGGACAAGGCCAACCGCGAGCATGTTTTCGACGGCGTTCGGATCCATACCGTCAGCGCCGACGAAGCGGGCGTGACCATTGACGGCGATTCGATCATTGATGGCATCCGTGTCGTCAAACTGCACGATCTGGTCGCCATCAAGCTGCTCAGCGGCCTGAACAATCGTGGCCGCAGCAAGGACATCGGCGATGTGGAGGACCTGATACGTCTCGTGCCGCTGGACAAGCGGTTCGCCGCCAGACTCCCGAAGGCGATTCGCAAAGAGTTCAAGGCGATCGTCGATGCCGTGCGAGCCGGCGAACAATCGCTCCCCAAGGATCGACGATTCTGAGGAACCGCGCCTCCTGGATCGCGCGGATCGTCGGCACGCCCTGCCACCCGTTGGTTCTTTGAGAAGACGCCGGGTGGGCGCATGATTGAGTCACCGATCGAATCGCGGATGCCAGGACTGGAAAGATGTCGATGCCAGGCAAGGTCAACACGCTTGAGCCGGGCACGACAGTCGCCCCTCCAAGACGGCTGCAACCGCCGCCTGGCGTCAATCGTCATCGTTTTCAATCGGTCTATTTCCACGCGCTGCTCACCATGCATCTGCTGGCGCTTGCCGCCTTGATTCCGTGGTTCTTCAGTTGGTCCGCGGTTCTTTTCTTCATCTTCGGCATCTACTTCTTCGGGCAGGGCATCAATCTCTGCTACCACCGCGTGCTGACCCATCGGTCGGTCCAGCTTCCCCTCTGGCTCGAGCATTTCTGGACGATCATCGCCCTGTGCTGCATGGAGGACACGCCCGGCAAGTGGGTCACAACCCACCGGCATCACCACAGGCATTCGGACGAAACCGACGATCCGCACTCGCCGCTGGTGACGTTCTGGTGGAGCCACTTCCAATGGCTGACGCTGCACAACAGCGACACGCACTCGATCGATGCGTTTCGGAAATACTCGAAGGACATTCTTGCCGACCCGTTCTACATGAGGCTGGAGAAGAACAAGTGGCTGTCGCCGGCGATCTACCTCGCCCATGCGGCGATGATCACCCTGCTGGGCGCGGTCATCGGGCGTTTCACCGGCGGCACGATGGCGGCGGCGGTGCAGGGCGGGCTGAGCTTCCTGGTCTGGGGCGTGATCCTGCGAACCGTCGCGGTCTGGCACATCACCTGGTCCGTCAACTCGCTGACCCACACCTTCGGCTACCGCAATCACCCGACCGATGATCGCAGCCGAAACAACTGGCTGGTGGCGATCCTCGCCTCCGGCGAAGGCTGGCACAACAACCATCACCACGACCAGGCCAGCGCCAACAATCGGCACCGCTGGTGGGAACTCGATCTGACCTACTGCCACATCCTGCTGCTCAAGCGGCTGGGCCTGGCCAAACAGGTGGTCGAGCCAAGGCACGTGCGACATGCCGAGAACGCCAAAGCCCGCGCCCAGGCCCTGGCCGCAAGGCATTGAGGCACGAAGGGGGAAGTTCCGGGTTTCGAGTTCCGAGTTCCGAGTTGAAAGGCAAGGGGGGAGGAAGGCACGGAGGCACGAAGGCACGGAGGGGGAATGCTGAAGGCTGAAGGGAGGAGAATGGCCAATGGCCATTGCAAAATGAAAATTGCAAAATGGCGGAACAGGCAACCCATCATCCGGGGATGCACGTCTCCCTCTCCTCAATTTGCAATTTGCAATGGCCATTGGCCATTCTTCCCCCTCCGTGCCTTCGTGCCTCCGTGCCTTCCTCCCCCTTACCTTTCAACTCGAAACTCGGAACTCGAAACTCGGAACTTCCCCCCTCCGTGCCTTCGGCCTTGAAGTGAATAATGCGGGCGGAGGGACTTGAACCCACACCCCTTTCGGGACCAGAACCTAAATCTGGCGCGTCTGCCGGTTTCGCCACGCCCGCGGCGATGAATGATTGGTGCGACATCATATCGCCTGATTCCGCGCAAGTCGCGGACATGATCGTTTGTTCAATGCACGGAACCTGAAGGTTCCGTGCCTGAGTTTTGTTTAAGCCCCGCCCGGCCCCCGGAGCAGGGCGCGGGCCAAGGGGCGATCGATTCGCGGCCCGTTCACGAAACAACACTCGACTTCCCGGCCTGAATTCACCTTGCAGGCTTTGAATCCTCTGTTCATTGGACACGCTTTGGCCCGCGCCCTTCCGGGCGGGGCTTATCCGAAGCTCAGGTTCCGTGCCATCGCTGCGCGATGTCCCTATCATGCCGCACATGCCGATCATTGCCGCGACTGATCTTTGCAAGCATTACCGCGTGGGCGAGCGGGAGCCGGGGCTGCTCGGTTCGCTGCGGCATTTTTTTCGCCGCAGGTACAGGATGGTGGAAGCGGTCAAGGGGGTGACCTTTTCGATCGAGCCGGGGGAGATGGTCGGTTTTCTCGGAGCCAACGGAGCGGGCAAGACGACGGTGCTGAAAATGCTCACCGGCCTGATTCATCCCACCGGCGGACAGGCGGTGGTGGCCGGGGCCAGTCCGTTCAAGCGCGAAGCGACATTTCTCAAGCGGATCACGCTGGTGATGGGGCAGAAGCAGCAACTGATCTGGGATCTGCCGGCGGTGGATTCGCTGCGGATCAATGCCGCCGTGTATGACCTGTCCGATGAGGAGTTCAAGGCCCGCCTGGGCGAACTGAGCGCGATGCTTTCGCTGGGGGATGAGCTCAGGAAGCCTGTGCGAAAACTTTCGCTGGGCGAGCGGATGAAGGCGGAACTGCTGGCGGCGCTGATTCATCGGCCGGGCATTCTCTTTCTCGACGAGCCCACGCTGGGGCTGGACGTGAACGCCCAAGCGGCGGTGCGCGATTTTCTGCGCGACTACAACCGGCGGTACAACGCCACCATCCTGCTGACCAGCCACTACATGGCCGACATCACCGCCCTGTGCAGGCGGGTCATCCTGATTCACCAGGGGCTGCTCATCTACGATGGCAGCCTCGACGGCGTGATCGAACGGTTCGCCCCCTACCGCGAGGTGAAGCTGGAACTGCGCGAGCCGCGCACGAAGGAGTCGCTGGCCGCGTATGGTGAAATCGAATCGTGCGACGGACGCCAGGCGTGTTTCATCGTGCAGCGAAACGAGCTGACGCGCACCATCAATCGCATGCTGGCGGAGCTGGACGTGATCGACATGACCATCGCCGATCCGCCGATCGAGCAGATCATCGGCAGGCTGTTCAAGAGCGGCATAAAGGAGGGCGAATGCTGAAGCCGCTGCTCCGTTTCCTTCGCCGATCGCGGACGATGCTCAGCGTCTATAACGCGCTGATGGTCGAGGTGCGCTCGGAGATTTTTCTCTGGATGCTGGCGACGGCGTTCCCGCTGATCCTGATGGGCATCTGGATTCAGGCGGCGCAAGGGGGCAGGCTCCCGCTCGATGCGGCCCAGTTCGCCCGGTATTTCACGGCTCTTTTCATCGTGCGGCAGTTCACCATCGTCTGGGTGATCTACGAGTTTGAGTTTGATGTGCTGCAAGGCAGGCTGTCGCCGTTTCTGCTTCAGCCGATCGATCCGGTCTGGCGTCACGTCGCGGCCCACACCGCCGAAAGAGCCACGCGATTTCCGTTTGTCTTTGCCGCGCTGGGGCTGGTGCTTCTGCTGATCCCCCAGGCACGATGGTCGCCTTCGATCTTCGACATCCTCGCCGGCGCCACGGCGATTTATCTGGCGTTCGTCCTGCGCTTCCTCATTCAATACACGTTCGCCCTGCTGGCGTTCTGGACGGAGCGGGCGTCGGGCGTCGAGCAGGTGTGGTTCATGGTTTATCTCTTCCTGTCGGGCCTGCTGGGACCGCTGGATGTTTACTCGCCGACGATGCGGAACATCGCCGACGCCACCCCCTTTCCGCTGCTGATGTATTACCCGGCCCAGGTGCTGCTGGGCCGGCCGGTCGATCTGGTCTGGGTGATCGGATTGCTGGCGATGTGGTCGGCGATTTTCTTCATCATCAACCGGGTGCTTTGGCGCGTGGCGCTGAAACGATACTCGGCGATGGGGGCGTGAAGGAAGCGGGAAGGGCGAGAGTTGATTGGGTGAGAAGGTTTGGGTGGCTGGGGCTGAGTCCGCGAAGCCCCGGCAAGGGGAGCCGGGTGAAGGCAGTTTGACGATTGATGTTTCGTGGAGAATTCCGCCCTCACCTGTCTCCATCGCCAGGCTGCGCGGGCGATGGAGACTGTCCTCTCCCCAAGGGAGAGGGCGAAGCATCAGAACCTGACGATACATGCGATTGCCCTGCTGATCACACCATTCGGATTGACTTTAGTCCAAGTTCATGACAAACTGCGCTCACATCAACACTCTCGCGGGGAGACATCACATGGCAAAACTCGGACTTGAAGTGATCGATCATTGCGTCACGATGCTCAAGATCCTCGCCGATGAAACGAGGCTCTCCGTCGTGCGCCAGCTCATGCGGGGGCCGATGCACGTGAACGAACTCAACGACGCCATCGGCGCCGACCAAAGCCTGCTTTCGCATCATCTGAAGGTGCTGCGCGACGGCGGCTTTGTCGAAGCGGAACGCGATGGCAAGGCGGTGCTCTACCGGCTGTCGCCCCATGTCGAATGTCGCCGCAAGGGCGATGTGATCGACCTGGGCTGCTGCAAGCTGTCGTTCGATTGACGCTCTCCAAGGGTGCGCCCATCTCCAAGGCAGGGGCGAAGGCATTCGCGGATAACATTGAGCCACCATGACCAAGGCGCGCTACATCATGATCGGCGGCTTCCTCGGCGCAGGAAAAACCACCGCCATTCTCAAGCTCGCCGCCCACTTCCAATCACGGGGCTTGCGCGTGGGCCTGATCACCAACGATCAAAGCGTCGATCTGGTCGATACCGCCCGCGCCAGGTTCGCCGGTTACTCCGTCGAGGAAATCACCGGCGGCTGCTTCTGCTGCAAGTTCGATTCGCTCGTCGAAGCATCGCAGACGCTCACCGATGCGAACAAACCCGATGTCTTCATCGCCGAACCCGTCGGCTCCTGCACCGATCTCAAGGCCACCGTGAGTCACCCTCTGCGCGAACTTCATGGCGATGCCTACCAGGTCGCCCCGCTCACCGTGCTGGTCGATCCCAGACGCGCCCAGGCCGTGCTCGGCCTGACGCACGGCAAATCGTTTTCCGAGAAGGTGATTTACGTCTATCGCAAACAACTCGAAGAGGCGGAGATCATCGTCATTCACAAGGCCGATCTGCTGGATGAAGCGGCGCGCAAAGAACTCAGCGATGCGATGCAACGCGAGTTTCCGCAGGCGAAGGTGATGGTTGCATCGAGCGTCAGCGGCGAAGGGCTTGAGGCAATGTATGCGGCGATTGCCGCGGATGATCCGGGCGACACCGGAACGATGGACGTTGATTACGATGTCTATGCCGCCGGCGAAGCGCTGCTGGGCTGGGTGAACATCAAAGGCATGGTGAGCGGCGAGGATGAGTTCGACGGCAACGCGCTGATTGCCGACCTGGCCGCCCGCCTGCGCAGCCGCATGGCGACGCAGGGCGGCGAGGTGGCGCATCTGAAGATGACCCTCTCACCCGATGAAGGCGGCGACATGGCCTCCAACAGCCTGACGCGCAGCGATGAACAGCCGCAGGCAACGCATGCACTGGCGGCACCGATTCTCACCGGCGAGTTGATGGTGAACCTTCGCGCCGAGGCTGATCCGCAGTTCCTCCGCGATCTGGTTCTGGAGACATTGGCCGCGCTGCCTTCGGCGCGTTTTTCCCTGAGCAACGCCGCGGCATTCCGTCCCGGCCGGCCCACGCCGACGCATCGCATGAGGACGTGAGTGAGACATGACCCTGCGGAAAGGATGAGAGTTGATTGGGTGGGAGTTGATGGGTGGCTGGGGCTGAGTCCGCATATGACTTCGGGAGGGCGAGGCTCCCGCCGAGCCGTCTGTTGACGAAGCCTGTCCGCAGGCTGAGGAAACAGAACTCGCGCGGAGGACTATCAGAGACTGCCAGCTATCGGCAGTGCAAGGCGCAAGTTTCTTCACTCGGCCTTTGAGGCCTCGTGAAGAACGGCTCAGCAGGAGCTTCGCCCTCCCATATGCGCCGGCCCTGGATGAGCACCCCTCGCGCTCCGGGCCAAGCGCGTGAATCATCGCTTCATCGGCTACACTTAAACCATCTCACCCCGGAGTGTCTGCTGATGAACCGTGCGATTTCTGTTTGCGTCGTGATGCTCGCCCTTGTGGCTTCGTTCTGCCTCGCATTTGCGGAGGACAAGGCCCCGTCCAGTGATGCGCCTGCACCTGCGCCGGCGAAGGAAGAACCCAAGACTGCACCGGCCGAGGAAAAGCCCAGGGAGCTTTACGACGGCTCCGACAAGCCGCTCGATCCGCAGCAGGCGGCCATCCGCGAAGCCCTCTTTCTCGAAAACATCAGGCAGGTCACCAACGAAGGCCAGTCGGGTGAGGGATATTTTTCGCCCGATGGCAAGCGGATCGTTTTTCAGGCGATTCGCGGCGACCATCCCTTCTATCAGATCTACATCAAGGACCTGGCCACCGGCGAGGAGAAGAAGGTCTCCACCGGCAAAGGCCGCACGACCTGCGCCTTCTTCCATCCCAGGGAGAACAAGATCATCTACGCATCGAGCCATCTCGATCCCAACCGCGATGCGGAAGCCGAGGCGGAGATGAAGAAGATTCTGGAAGCGCGAAGGAATCCCGCCGTTCGCCGGAGCTACTCGTGGGCGTTTGATCCGTTCATGGACATCTTCGAGCTGAACCTGGACAACAACGAGCTGAAGCAGCTCACCTCGGTGGCGGGCTACGATGCCGAGGGAAGTTATTCATCCGACGGCAAGCAGATCGTCTTCACCACCTGCCGCAACGGCCTGGGCGGCGACATCTACACCATGAACGCCGACGGTGGCAACGTGAAGCAGCTCACCAACTCGCCGGGCTACGACGGCGGGCCGTTCTTCTCGCCCGACAACTCGCGGATCATCTTCCGCGGCGAGGTCCGCAAGCGAAGCCTGCTGCAACTGTTCGTCATCAATGCCGACGGCAGCGGCGAATGGCAGCTCACCGACAACGACTCGGTCAACTGGGGCCCCTACTGGCACCCCGACGGCAAGCACATTGTCTATTCCACCTCCACCTTCGGCGGGCACATGAACTACGAGATCGCGCTCATGAACGTCGATACCGGCAAGAGCAAGCGCGTCACCTTCCAGTGGGGCGCCGATGTCCTGCCGGTCTTCAGCCCCGATGGCAAAAAGATGATGTGGACCAGCCGGCGCGGCAAGGACAAGGATGGCCAGGTCTCCAGCCAACTCTGGATAGGCGACTGGGTGGGCGAGTTGGAAGAGTGAGAGACCGAACCCGTTTGGTATCATTAAAACCCCTACGAAGCTCACCATCACAGGAGGTTCCCCATGCCTGCATCGAAGATCACCCGTCGTCGTTTCGTCAAAGGCGTTGCCGCCGCCTCGACGGCCGTCGCCCTGCCCACGTTCATCCCCGCCTCCGCGCTGGGGCTGGAGGAAGGCAAGCCCGCGCCGAGCAACCGGCTCACGATGGGATTCATCGGCATCGGCAAGATGAGCAGCGGGCATCTGAACCGCTACAGTGGCCGGCCTGACTGCGTGGTGCTGGCGGTGTGCGACGTACACACCGGCCGCCGCGAACGCGCGAAGAATTCGGTCGAGGAAAAATACAAAAAACTCGAACGCAAGGATTACAAGGCCTGCGACGCCTACGTGGATTACCGCGAACTGCTGGCCCGCAAGGACATCGACGCCGTGGTCATCGGCACGCCCGATCACTGGCACACCGCGATGATCATCGAAACCGCCAAGGCGAAGAAGGACATCTACTGCGAGAAGCCGCTGACGCTGACCATCCGCGAATCGATGCTCGCCATCGCGGCGGTGCGCAAGCACAATGTCATCCTCCAGACCGGCAGCCAGCAGCGCAGCGAAGGGCCGTTCCGCGAGGTGTGCGAATACATCCGCAACGGCCGGCTCGGCGCGGTCAAGGAAGTGTTCGTCGGCATCGGCGCAGGCAGCAAGCCTTGCGATCTGCCCGAGGAGGAGGCGCCCGAAGGCCTCGCCTGGGACCGGTGGCTGGGACAGGCGCCCAAGCGCGGCTGGCACAAGACGCTGTGCAGCAACGAGGCCGACCCCGGCAAGTACCCCTTCAACCCCGGCTGGCGCGACTACCGCGAATTCTCCGGCGGCCACGTCACCGACTGGGGCGCCCACCACATCGACATCACCCAATGGGCCCTGGACAAGGACAACAGCGGCCCCGATGAAGTCCATCCGCCGGAGAAGCTGGGCGAGCAGTACGGCGCCAAGCTGATCTATAAGAAGACCGCCGTCGGCGACAACATCGTCGTCACCCACACCCGGATGGAAAACGGCATCCGCTTCGTCGGCGAAAAGGGCGAAATCTTCGTCAGCCGGGGCAAGAAAACCGGCAACCCTGAAGAGATTCTCAAGACCCCGCTCAGCGAAGGCGACACCCGCCTGCGCAAGACCAAGGGCCACCACGATGACTGGCTCGAGAGCATCAAGTCGCGCCAGCTTCCGATCTGCGATGTCGAAATCGGCGCCCGCAGCGTGGCCGCCTGCCACCTGCTCAACCTCGCCTACCAGCACCACCGCAAGCTGGAATGGGACCCCGCCAAGTGGGAGTTCAAGACCCTTGCCGACAATGCGCTGCGCGACCGCCCGCAGCGCGAAGGCTACGCGATGCCTTCGATCGGCTGATTCATTTTCATCGTCCGGGAAACATGCGCCCGGTTCGGCACGACCTTCATTACGTCAACACTCAACCACCGGAGTCACTCATGAACAAATGGCTGTTGCTCATCGGCTTGATCTGTCTCGCATCGGGTTCCGACTCACATGCGGAACAGGGCGCGGCGCAGGCCCGGACGATTCGCGTGATGTCCTTCAACCTCTGGCACGGCGGCGACGCGGGCGGGCAGCCGCTCGAACAGACCGCCGCGGTCATCAAGGCCGCCGGGGCGGACATCGTCGGCTTGCAGGAAACGCACGGCAATGCGCCGAAAAAAGACGCCCCGCGCCCCGATCATGCCGCCAAGCTGGCGCAGATGCTCGGCTGGCATTACCTGGATCAGGGCGGCCGCACCGGCGTCATCAGCCGGCACAAGATCACCGATCACACCCCGCGCAAGTGGGGCGTGAAAATTCAACTGCCTGACGGAAGATTCGTGCATCTCTTCAACGCCCACTTCGCTCATTCGCCCTATCAGCCTTATCAGCTTCTGAACATCCCCTACGGCAACGGAAAGTTCATCACCACCGCCCCGCAGGCCGTCGCGGAGGCCGACAGCGCCCGCGGCAAACAGGTGAGCGCGATGCTGGCGGAGGTGAAGGAACATGCCGGTGACAGCGCGGCGGTGTTCGTCACCGGCGACTTCAACGAGCCTTCGCATCAGGACTGGACCGATGCGGTCGCCAAGGCAGGCAAGTGTCCGCTGCCCGTCGAGTGGCCCACGACCAAGGCCGTCGTGGATGCGGGATTCATCGACGCCTACCGCGCGACATACGCAAACCCCTTGACACATCCGGGCCTGACCTGGACGCCCACCACCGCCATCACCGATCCCAAGGATCGCCACGACCGCATTGACTTTGTCTTCGCGCGAGGCAAGGACATCCGCATCAAGTCCGCCGCCGTCGTCGGTGAAGCGAAAACTTATGCCCGGATCGTGGTCACGCCCTACCCCAGCGACCATCGCGCCGTGGTGGCGGAAATCGAGCTGCCCGCATCCTCCCCCAAGTGACTCGCTCTGACTTCTGACCTCTGACTTCTGACCTCTGACTTCTGACCTCTCCCCCCACTCATGTCTTCAAAGGAGACCGCTCATGGGACTTTACGACGACGAAAAAACCAGCCAGACCACCGGTGACATTCTCGATGTCATCTACTGGCAGACGAAGTTCGCCTACCTCAAGTTCAAGGCGGCCCTGGCGGCGAAACAGCCCGAAGGCGACATCCGTTTTCTGCTGATCGACATCCAGCGCGGCTGCGAGGACCTGCTCAAGACCTATCCCAATCACGCGGACCTCAAGGCCTGGCTGGAGGAGGCGAAGAATATCGGTGCCAAGGTCGATCCCAACGCCATGCCTCAAGGCTGGCGCGGCGACTTCGAGGCCTGGGGGCAGCACAGCTACGAAATGGGCTGGCGGGCCGCCCACGTCGCCCGCATGGCCGCCGCCATCGAGGACTACGGCCAGGCTCTGGGCTTCACCCGCGATGCGATCACCTACCTGAAGCAGGCCCAGGGGCGCATGGCCAACTGGTCCACCGAGGCGAAGACCTTCGTCGAGCAGACCCTGCCGGAGATGGAGGCGTTGAAGGAGAAGGCGGCGGCGAGGGCGTGAAGACAGGCCGCGGAGACCGGAGACTGAGAACTTTTGGGTGGCTGGGGCTGAAGCGACTGTCTTGGTTGTCAAGTCTCCACGGCGCGTTTTTGTCGTTCGATCCTGGCGAGGTTGTTGAGGTGGATCAGGAGTT
>CAZYPK010000154.1:0-12793 GCA_964649195.1 uncultured Phycisphaeraceae bacterium | reverse complement strand
TCCGCGAAGCCCCGGCCCGGATGCACGAAGCAAGGTGGCGCAACTGAAAACTGAATGCTGAAAACTGAAGGCTGAAGGTCGCCGGGCCGGGGCTTGCGCAGAGCCTTCAGTCCCAGCCACCCAGAAGTTCTCAGTCACCCAAAACTTCTCACCCCAAAGTTCTCAGTCACGAATCGAGATGAATCATGAACCGATGCAAGACCACGAAAGCCCAGCGAAAGCAGGTGCGGAGACGATCCGTTTCGTTTGTGGCTGCGCCCGCGTTCACCGTGCCGGAGCTGCTGGCGGTCGTGGCCCTGATCTCGATCATCATGTCGATCCTTCTTCCCGCCATGAACAAGGTGCGATCCGTCACCCGCACCGCCATCTGCGGCAGCAATCTTCATCAACTGGGCCTGGCGCTGCGCGGCTACCTCAGCGACAACCTCTCCAGGTTCCCGCCCAAGTACGCCGGCTCGCAATTCTCCTGGTGGGGACAATCCGGCACGTTCAACGGCTACGGCAACACGCCCGGCGATGCGATGGGGCCTGAAGATCGACCCGTCAACCGCTATCTCGGCCAGGGCTTTCAATACGGCGAGAAGGTCGATGTGGCCGGCTGCCCTTCCGATCAGGGCGGGCTGGGTACCAATGGCGCGATGATCGGATCCCATCTGGTCGGCTACGGCACATCGTATGGCTCCAACTCGCACGTCAGCGACAGCTACGGCGGACTGGTCGATATGGCCGGCGGCAACCCCGGCATCGGCCGAACCATGCACCAGATCAAGTCGCCTTCACGCATGGTCGTCACCGGCGACAACGGCGCCTACGGCCCGCAGTGGTGGACCGTCGCCCAGTGGACCACCTACGGCAACTCCTGGCACTGGCACGATGTCCCGCTCACCTGGAACCTGCTCTTCGCCGACATGCACGTGGCCTTCACCAAAACCCGGATGCAGACGCTCAGCGGCGCCGATTATTCGTTCCATCGGAACTTCTGATTGAATCTGATGTGAAATGCTCTGTAGAAAACCCCCAAGCCCGATGGCGAGGTCTGCCGAGCCGTCGGGGTAGGGATCGAATGAATCACACGGAAAACCCCGACGGTTCGCAAAGCCTCACCCTCGGGCTTGGCCCTGCTCATCAGGTTTTCTACGGAGCAGATGCGAAGCCATTTTGATCCCGATTCAATGAAAACGGTTTTTCAGTAATCCCTTCGAGGAAAAATGAAGCCCATGCAACACCCACGATTCAACTTCGTCCTTGCCGGCCTCGTTCTCCTCTCGCAGTTCGCCTCCGCCCTGGCTGATCCTCTGAGCGACCCTGCGGTTTCGCGCACCGTCCTTCGCAGGCAGGGGGATCAAGGCGTGCATACCTACCGCATCCCCGGACTGGTCACGACGACCAAAGGCACGCTGGTGGCGGTGTTCGATCTGCGTCACACCGGCAGCGGCGATCTGCCGGGGGATATCGATGTGGCCATGATGCGCTCGACCGATCAGGGCGTGACATGGGAGCCGATGAAGACGATTCTGGACTTTGACAAGAACGAAAAGGATTCCCGGGGCAACGGCGTGGGCGATCCGGCCATCCTCGTCGATCGAAAGACCGGCCGCCTGTTCGTTGCCGCGCTCTGGTCCAAGGGCAACCGCGCCTGGCACGGTTCAGGCCCCGGCCTCACCCCCGGATTCATCCCTGAAGAGACCGGGCAATTCGTCCTCACCCGCAGCGATGATGATGGCGTCACCTGGTCCGGGCCCATCAACATCACCGGCACAATCAAAGGCCGCGATCCGAAATGGCGGCTCTTCTTCAACGGTCCGGGCAACGGCATCCAGCTGCGCGACGGCACGCTCATCTTCGCGGCTCAGTATCGCGCCGCCGATGGCCCGCCCCACTCCTGTTTCATCTACAGCAAGGACGGCGGCGAAACATGGAGCGTCTCACCCGCCGCCATTGCCGACAAGCCCCCCACCAGCGAAGCGCAGATTGCCGAGCTTTCCGACGGATCGCTCCTGCTCTCGATGCGCGACGAATCGCGCAGCGGCAAGCGGGCCTGGGCGAAGTTCACCTGGAAGGACGACATCGCCGGCGGGAAGTGGAGCGAACACTGGCTCGATCTGCCCGACCCGACCTGCATGGCGAGCCTGATTCGACACCCTTCGGGCGCGCTGCTTTTCTCCAATCCCAACTCGGCGAAGCATCGCGTGGCGATGACCGTTCGCACCAGCGATGACGACGGCAAAACATGGTCGGCCGGCCGCCTGCTCGATCCGCGCGGCTCGATGTATTCCTCCATGACCGTGCTGGCCGACGGCTCCATCGGCATCCTTTATGAAGGCGTTGACGATCAGAAAAAGCTCGCCCTTCAGTTCGCCCGCTTCCCTCTCGACTGGGTGCGCGGCGAGGACAAACCGAAGCCTTGAAACCTGAGTTCGGGACAAGAGCCGCGACGTAACACGTCGCGGACGTGACCGGCCTGAAGGCGTGCGAGGCGGCGCGGCGGGTGGCTGGGGCTGAGTCCGCGAAGCCCCGGCCCGGATGCACGAAGCAAGGTGGCGCAACTGAAAACTGAAAACTGAAAACTGAAGGCTGAATACTGAATGCTGAAGGCTGAAGACTGAATGCTGAATGCTGAAGGCTGAATGCTGAATGCTGAAGGCTGAAAACTGAAGGCTGAAGGTCGCCGGGCCGGGGCTTGCGCGAAGCCTTCAGCCCCAGCCACCCGAAGCGGTCCCAGCCACCCGACGAAGCCTTGAGGAGACTTCACATCGCAGCCACGATCGATTCCATTTTTCCGGCCGCGTTTTATCGTCGTGCGCTGCTTGAGGACTGCGTGCCGTTCTGGTTTCCGCGCTGCGTTGACCGCGAGCATGGCGGCTTTCTGCACTGCCTGGATCGCGATGGGACGGTCGTTGACACCGACAAGTCGATCTGGGCGCAAGGCCGCATGACGTGGATGCTGCTTTCGCTTTACAACACCGTCGAAGAGCGCGACGACTGGCTGGCGTGGGGCGAATCGGGGCTTGCCTTTCTGGAGAAGCATGGCTTTGACGGCGATGGCCGGATGTTTTTCCATGTCACGCGGGATGGCCGGCCGATCCGCAAGCGCCGCTACGCCTACAGCGAATCGTTCGCGGCCATCGCCTTCGCCGCCCACGCCCGCGCCACCGGTGGCGACCGCTCCGCCGCCAGAGCGTTTGAACTTTTCGATGCTTTCACGCGCTGGAACTTCACCCCGAATCTCATGCCTTCCAAGTTCACCGATGTGAGGCCGATGATCGGCATGGGGCCGCGCATGATCGCGCTGGTCACCGCGCAGGAGCTGCGGGCCTGTCTCGGCGAGGATGCCAGGCTCACCGCATGGATCGATCGCTGCATTGACGAGATCGCCACGTTGTTTGTGAAGCCTGAGCTGCGGGCTGTGATGGAATGCGTGGCCCCGGATGGCTCGATCATCGACCACTTCGATGGCCGCACGCTCAACCCCGGCCACGCGATCGAAGGCGCATGGTTCATCATGCGGGAAGGCGCCCACCGCGGCGACGGGCGGCTCATCAAGCTGGGCTGCCACATGCTCGACTGGATGTTCGAGCGTGGCTGGGACCGCGAGCACGGCGGCCTCCGCTGTTTTTGCGACCTGCACGGCAAACCGGTGCAGGAATACTGGCATGACATGAAGTTCTGGTGGCCTCACGATGAGGCGATCATCGCCACGCTCATGGCGTGGAAGCTCACCGGCGATGCAAAGTACGCCCGGATGCACCGGCAGGTGCATGACTGGTCGTTCAGCCATTTCGCCGACGCCGAGCATGGGGAATGGTTCGGCTACCTTCACCGCGATGGCTCGGTCTCCTCCACGCTCAAAGGCAACCTCTGGAAGAGCTTCTTCCATCACCCGCGAATGCTGCTCACGGCGATGAAGCTGGGGTAGTCAGAGGTCAGGAGTAAAGGCAATTGGTTATTGTTTATTGGTGATTGCTTATTGCTTATTGGGGGGGACAGTCTTCGCCACTTCAATAAGACATAAGCAATCACCAATAAACAATAACCAATTGCCTTTTGCGGTCTCGCGGACGCGCAGCGAGGACGCTGCGGCTATGACGCGCAGCGAGGACGCTGCGGCTATGAATCTCCTGTTCCCCTACTTTCTTCGCTTTGCCTCGTAGCGGCCTTCGATTTTCATGATCTCGCCTTCGAGCAGGTGTTGGTAGCCGCCTTCGAGGGTGATGGTGGTCGCGGTCTGCCCGATGCACTTCTTGGTCCAGATCACTTCCTTCCCGTTGCGAAGAATGCACCGGCCATCCGGGAGAAACTCGCGCGTGTAGGAGCCCATGTATTCCCATGTGCCCAGGGCGGCATGATCCTTGAGCGACACCGCCGGCCGATTCGCGGGGTTCTGGATGACCGGCACGGGAATCTCCATTCCCTTGGGCAGCTTCGTTTCCATCGGCGGCAGCTTGCGAAGCCGAAGGTTCTTGAACTCGATCGGCGCCCCTTCCGACTCCAGGCAGAGGAATCCCGATGCCGGCGAGATGCCGTTGCCGCCGGAGACTTCCTCGCCATTGACCCACAGGCGAACCTCGCCATCGATGGCGCGAACGTAGTAGTGATTCCATTGGTTGACGCCCAGCGTCGTTTCCTTGGAAGGGAAGCTGCGCACGCCATCCGGCGCCACCGGCGGGAACGGCTTCATCTTGACCGGCCCGACGGGGAACACATCGCCGTGGCTGGTGAACCAGTTGCCCGGTTTTTTGTATTGCGCTTCGTAAATCTCGCGGTACCCCAGATCGAGCACCTGCACCTCGATGCCGTGCGGCAGGCTGCCGTTGCCTTTGGTCAGATTGAGAATCGACTGCGGACTGGCCCACACGAAAATGCCTGAGTTTCCGCCCTTTTCCTTGTGCATCCATTCGCAGGAGAATTCGAAATTGGTCAGCGGCTCCCTGTACCGGATCACGCCGGTGGGCTTGCCGGTACACCAGGCGTGGCCTTCCTTCCAGGTCCAGGTGTCGTCCCAGCAGTTCACGTTCAAAAAATCCTTGCCGGTGATCTCGACCCAGCCGCGACCGACGCCCCGGCTGAAAGCGGGCACGATCTTTTCATCCGCTTTCTCATCCGCCTTCTCTTCCGCCTGCGCCGGGGTGGCCTGCTTCTGTTCCGGCGCCGCCTGCGCAACACCGAGGGCCAGCATGAGCCATGCGATTCCGGCGAGCCATGTTTTTTGTTGGGAACTCAAAGGTGTGCTCCTGTTTGACCTGTCATCTTTCAATAGTAGTAATAGCCGATGCCGCTTGAGGGGATCAGGGTTCTCGCCTTGACTTCGGAGATGGGACGGGAGAGCACATGACCATCGGCATAACCGACGGGCTGATCCTGCGTGCCTCGCAGCAGGTCCTGCGTTGCGATCGCCAGGCCGAATCCGAGATGCCCCAGATTGTGGGAGACATACCCGGCGGCGCCGCCGGATATGCGATGGGTGATGAACGCCCGGTCGCTGGTCGCCTCGCCCATGTTCACCGGCCAGCGCGGTTCCTGTGCGCCATCGGGATTCAGGAATTGGGTGATCACGCCGGTGGGGATGGTGCCGTTGCCGGTCTGATAGTTGGCAAACCACATGTAGGTCATCAGGATTTGCGGCTGCTGCGTATCCCAGCCCGCGTAGTCGCCGCCGTTCCAGGATGCACTCAGATATCGCTCCGTGGCATTACCGGGGTAGGCCTTGGTCACCGGGCAGATGGTGATCGTGTATTCGCTCAGATACCGGCCTTTCTTGATCGCCTCCCAGACGCTGCCGGCCGCCCCGCCGGAGCGAACGTAGTCCGCCGAGTAGTCGTTATGCCGCCAGAATCTTCCCCCGTTGGCGTCGGCGAGCTGCGTCTGCGCCTGCCACTGCGAACGCACGTTGACCATGCACTCGGTCACCCGCGCGACATACCTGGCCTTGCCCAACGAAGGCATCAGCAGCGAGATCAGGAGCGTGATGATGGAAATCACCACCAGCAGTTCGATGATCGTGAATGCCTTCCTGCTGATCATGGCCGACTCCGAAGGTGCATGACCGAAAACTCAAAGAAGCGGGGATATCATAACAGCGGTCGGGCTGGGGTTTGTGAAGTTTTGGGTGGTGTGAAGTTTTGGGTGACTGGGGTTGAGGCTCTGCATCGGGTGGCTGGGGCTGGAGGCTTTGCGCAAGCCCCGGCCCAGATGCACGAAGCAAGGTGGTGCAACTGAAGACTGAATGCTGAAGACTGAAGGCTGAATGCTGAAGACTGAATGCTGAATGCTGAGGGTCGCCGGGCCGGGGCTTGCGCAAAGCCTCCAGCCCCAGCCACCCTACAACACTTCCTTGGCCCTGGGGAATGAGCCGAGCACATTGAGTTGCAGACAGCGGGCCTCGGCTTCGGCGATGGCCGCGGTGACGTTCGGATCGGACTGATGTCCCAGCAGGTCGATGAAGAAGCAGTATTCCCAGTTGGCCCGCTTGGTGGGCCGCTTGTCGATGTGGGTCAGGTTGCAGCCGTTGCGGCGGAAGACCTCCAGCACATCGCTCAGGGCGCCGGCCTTGTGGGCGGTGGTGAACATGATGGCGGTCTTGTCATCGCCGGTGGGGGCCGGCTGCTGGGTGCCGATGATGAAGAAGCGGGTGACGTTGTTGGGGTTGTCCTCGATGTTGGCGAACTGCACCTTGAGGCCGTAGAGTTCCGCCGCCAGCGTGGAGCCGATGGCGGCGGCGCCCGGCTCCTGCGAAGCCATTTCCGCCGCCTTGCTGCTGGAGGCGACGGGCACGCGATCGGCCTGGCGTATCTGCACGCTCAGCCACTTGCGGCACTGGGCGAAAACCTCCGGCTTCGAATAGACCCGCCTGATCTCCTCCGGCACGCAGTTGGCCAGCAGATTGTGATGAATGTTGATCAGCACCTCGGCGCACACCCGCACCGGGGAATCCAGAAAGCCGTCGAGCGTCTCGCCGATGCCGCCCATCGAGGAGTTTTCAATCGGCACCAGCCCCAGGTCCAGGTGGCCGCGCGAGATTTCATCGAACACCGCGCCGATGTCTTCGACGGCGTCATACTCCACGCTCGCGCCGAACTTCCGCCTTGCCGCCAGATGGCTGAACGAACCGGCAGGCCCCAGGTAGCCGATGCGAAGCGGACGCTCCAGGGCGAAGGAGCCGGACATCAACTCCCGATAAATCGCTTCAAGACACGAATCCGGCAGCGGCCCCTCCTTGTTGTGCAAACGCACCTGCGCCAGCACGCGCTGCTCACGATCGGGGGCGTAGATCGGCGAGTTGCCGTCACGCTTGACCCGACCCACCTCGATCACCACGCGGGCCCGCTCATTGAGCAGCGCCACGATCTGCCGATCCAATTCATCAATGCGGATGCGCAAGGCGGAGAGTTCGACTGGAACCTGATCATTCGACATGGCGGCATTGTAGCGGGAGCGGGAAAAGCCGGAGGAGCCGGAGGAGCCAGAAGAGCGGGAAGAGCAGGAAGAGCCAGGGCCGGCGCATTTAGCCATTCGCCTTGGCGAACGGAGCGTTTGAGGGCCGCAAAGTAGCGACACCGACGGATCCCCCGGATCAAACCATGTCGCCGCTTCGCGGCTCGGATTCATCCGCGATCACCGTGGTTATCCAAAACTCAGGCAAGAGGGACTTCTGAATAACCCCCGATATATCGTGAACCAGGGGATCGCGAAGCCGCAAGCGGCTTGGGTGTGAGGTTATTCAGGAATCCCAACAGCTAAAAATGCTTCGCCGGCTCTTCTCGGCTCCCCCGCTCTTCCCGCTCCCCCGGCTTCCCCCACACCGATACAATGATTTCCATGAATGAGAATCTCATCAACACGTTCGCCCAGGTCGCCAATTCTCCTTCCGTTCCCATCACGCTGTCCGTCAGCGCGATGGTCGGCCTGTTCCTGTTCGTCATGGGCCGAAAGCTGGTGAAGACCGCCATCGGTCTTTCGGGCCTGTGCATCGGCGCGTTTGCCGCCTTCATCGGCGCCAATCAACTGGGCGTCAGCAGCCAGCTCATGCTCGTCTGGGTCATCGGTGGCGCGGTGGCCGGGGTGCTGCTGGCTTCGCTGCTGTTTCGATTCTGGATGTCCGTCAGCCTCGCGGCACTGGTCGCCCTCGCGGTGCCGGCATTCAGCGTCATCATCGAAGGCACCACCATGCCCGCCTCGGCCCAGGTCGCCGATGAACTCACATCATCCGCCCCGGCCGACAAGGAAAAGAGCGATGACAAACTCAAATCCACCGGCGACGCCACGACCGACAAGAAGCACCCGATCGATCTGCCCGTGAATCACTTCTCCGCCGAGGATGTGAAGAAGAAGGCCGACGAAATCAAGAAATCGATCGGCATCAATGATCAGGACATCGAAAAGGCCAAACAGACCGTCATGGAAGCGCTGCAACACGCCTACGAATTCCAAAGCGCCCATCTCTCAGGCTGGTGGGACAGCCTCAAGTCCGAAGGCCGGCGCAACATGACCATCACCACCGCGATCGCCGGCCTCGTCGGCGCCCTGCTCGGTTTCATGCTGCCTTACTTTGCCGCCTCGATTCAAACATCCCTCACCGGCGGGGCGATCCTGCTGAGCACCGTGCATGGCGCGCTGGCGGCCTACGCGCCGGCGCAACTGGACTGGCTGCCCGGCGAGCCGCGCGCCCTGCTGATCACCCTGGGTCTGATAACGCTGGTGGGCGTCGCCATTCAGTGGACTCTTTGGCGTAAGGCTGCCGATAAGTGAATGTGTGCCGCGAAGGTGGAATGCGAAGTCTGTCTTTCGAGCATCCCCATCCGTTTCGCGGCCATCGCTTACCAGGAGTCGCCCAAGATGCTCAACTTCGCCCAAGCCGCCCCGCCCGCACCCGCACCCGCCCAGGAAAATCTTCTCCAGGTCGTCACCAGCGTCTTCTCCCGGCCAGACACCCTGGCCCATCCCGAAGACCTGATGCGCCATCTTCAATCGATGTCCGTCATCTGGGCGGTGGTCTTTCTCACCGCAGGCCTGGTCTGCATCCTCAACGGGTACAAGTTCTACAAGCCTGTCACGGTGATCCTCGCGCTGCTCATCGGCGCCTCCGTCGGCTGGGCGCTGGGGCAGCGGATCGAGGCGGAGTCGTCCATCACCGCGGGCTGCTTCGGAGCCCTCATGGCCGCCGCCTGCCTGCCGCTGATGAAGTATGCCGTGGCGATCATGGGCGGGCTCAGCGGCTCGTTCATCGGCGCCAACACATGGACCTCCGTCGGAGACCTCATCGCCAACAACGCCGGCAAGGTGAACAACTCCGCCGAGACCTGCTGGATCGGCGCCCTCATCGGCCTCGTGGTGTTTGGCATGCTCGCGTTCATCCTCTTCAAACTCTCCGTGGTGCTCTTCACCTCCGTCTCCGGCTCCACCCTGGCCGTCATGGGCGCCATGGCGCTGCTCCTGCAAGTGCCCCAGTGGCAGACCTCCGTCACCGAGAGCATGAAGTCGCACACCATCGTCCTGCCCATGCTGGTGCTGGTGCCCGCGATCATCGGACTGATCCTCCAGGAATCGCAGGCCGATGTGGCGCCCGCCGGGCCTGCGAAGAAGAAGGAGTGATGGCGACGGACCCATCAATGATTACGATCCACCCCGGCATGACCGGGGTTCTTTTTTTTGGAATCTCTCACGCGGTCGCTTTATCCGGGCCGGACTCTGCCGGCTTTCCGGGATTCCTGAATAACCTTACGTCCAAGCCGCTTGCGGCGTAGCAATCCCCTGGTGTACGGCACATCGGGGGTTATTCAGAAGTCCCTTCTCTTTATACACAACAGTCACGCATATACAGAAGGGTCGCCGAAATGAGGATGTCCCGAAAGCAAAAAACCGCAAGCGTCGCCCATGCGACGCTTGCGGTTTTGGTGAATGGAGCCGGCGGGAGTTGAACCCGCGTCCCGTGGTAGTCGGAAAGCCGCTTCTACGCGTGTAGTCGATGCTTTGATCTCACCCGTGCAGCCGCCATCGACGGCGTTTGCACGGGCCAGCCCGGGTGTTTTTTAATCCGCAAGAGCCCGGGCGGCACTCTTGGACGAGCCTGCTGTGTGATGCCCCGTCGCTGCCGCAGACAAACGGCGACGGAACATGCCGCCTTTATTAGGCGGCGAGGCGGGCCGGCGCGAAGCCGATCCGACCAATGACATTGCTGTCTTTGGCATTTAAAGTGTGCACGTTGATTAACGAGGCCAACGTGCGACCTCGACGCGCGACGACAGACCTGGCCTATCCGGTCGATACCAGTCGGCCCCAATTGTCAAAGAGCGAAAGCAGTATAGGCGAAAGAAACGAGGCTGTCCTGCCCCCTCGCCAGCCTCCCGGATCAATGACAGGATCGTTCAGGCGTGCGCGACCCGCCGCCTGAGCGGGCAGGATCACCGATTCCCGGGAGCCGTGGTGACTTGGAGGTCAGGCGCTTTCGTTCAGGTCTTCCTCCGCCGCGTCAATATACGTATTCAACCAATCATACAATCCACCAACGTCTTCGGCGATAATCTCAGGCTCCTCGGCGGTCGCCGGGTCTGTTTGCAGAAACCGTCCACGGTCAGCATCCAGCACGACAAAAAACGTCCCATCGCAGTCAATCCCCAAGGCAAGCCAATTTTCGGGGACCGAATGGTCCACCACTCCACCATACATGGCCGATCCAGCCCAATCGATTTCGTCAATCGGAAACAACTGCATGGCGCCCTGATGAATGAGCGTGCCGTTCATTTCTTCACGGAATATGTTCAAGCCATTGGATATTCGCAGCAGCTCGACGAACTCATCGGGCAGATGCGCGTCTGGATGTTGGGGGCGGAAAAGGGGACAGGTCCATTATTCGCCGCTGGAGGGGAAAGGATGTAAAATGGACCTGTCCCGTTTTCTCCGCCCGAGGAACCGGCCGGTGGCAGGGTCGTAGTATCTTCCTTTTGCACCTGCACCGAGCAGATACAGGTCCAGTTCAGGGTCGGCGTAGTAATTCAGTTGTCCGCCGAATTGCGTCGGGCCGCCTTCGGTCGCCGGGCCGGGGGTGGTGGAGGGTAAGCCTTCGCTTGTTAAGCCGAAAGCCGTATAGCGGAGTCTTTCAATGGTGGATTGGTCCTCCGCCAGCCAAGCGTCGGCGGAGTGTTGGGAGTCGAAGGCGCCGAAGTAGGATTCGTCGTCGAGTTCGTCGAACTCGCTGAGCAGATCGCCGTATTCGTTCGTTGTCGATGTGTATGTTCGTGTCGCGTCGCCGTCGTCGTCGGATTCCTGCAACAGCTTCTTGAAGTCATAAAGGTAGTTGGTCTCGGCGCCGCCGGGGGTGTCGGCGGCGTCCTTGCGGATGCGCTGGCCGATGGCGTTGTAAGTGAGTGTGACAATGCCGCCCGGTGTTTCGGCCACGGCGAGTTGGTTGGGGCCGTCGTATGTATAGTAGCTGAGGCCTGGCGATCTGGTGGTGATGGACAATCTGTCGAGTCATAAGCGTGACCGCACGCGTCAGCGCATTGAAGAGCGCGGGGCGATGCTGATGTTCCTGCCGCCGTGCTCGCCGGACCTGAATCCGATCGAGATGATCTTTTCAAAGGTGAGGCAACTGCCGCGTTCGCTGAGCTGTTGCCGCCGCGACGAACTGTGGCATGCGATGCAGCGTGTGCTTGATCAAGTCACGGCCAGCGATGCAGTGAATTGCTTTCGCCACTGCGGATACTCGCTACGAATGAATTAGGGATGCTCTAAGCTGCGCCACTGCCTCACGTTAGCGTATCGCAGATTACGATCGATCTAATTCAGGATATAACTCAACAATCGCGTCGTCATCATATATGGTCGCGGACTCCACATCGTGCAACTCAATAACTCCCGACACGGCGCGCAGTCTTCCGACAAGCACGGCTCTATAGATGTAACTATATTTGCCGCCACCGAATGCAGGTATTGTGGAATATAGACTGGGAACTATCCACGGGCTATCAACCACAGGCACGTAATTAGCCGAGGATTTCATGGCGTCCGATTCCGAACCAAATAGAAGCACATCATCACCAGTAACTGCGAGCACGCCATCAACTGCGCACTTGTCTTCAGAGGGTATCGCGGTGGCGCCGTTAAGAATATGCACATGGTATGTATTCATGGTTGATATCACTGTTTTGACACTATAACGACCTGTTTACTTGCTTGCTTCATGAATGTTTCGACCGTTTCATAATATTGGTTGCCCCATGGATTTCTAATGGCAACCACTTTCTTCCCCCATCTTGTTGTCACCCCGTCCACAACTACGAAATGGCCGCCTGCAATGTTGAGATGCGCTATCGCTGGAGTTCCATTCTTGGTTGCATTCGCAAGGTCGTCGATGGTGCAATTGACTTTCCACTTTGCATTTAGACCTCTCAATTTCATGGCTTCCGCAAGCCTATCTATTCTAACACCTTTTGCGTCCAATTTCGCAAGCCTACTAATGTCGTCTATATCAATATGTTTTCCTAGAGTATCCCCTATCATCTTTGCGCATGTGGGACCGCACGTCGGGCTCGTTCCTTGCGATAGAACCAGCCGTTTTCCCTGGCGAGCAGGCAATCCAGTTATGTTTTTTGTCGTATTTGCTGCAGAGCTTGTAACGGCTCCAGTCGGACTGACGTGGACATCGCCCACCGTGTCGCCCGCCTTATTCACGAGCCGCATCCTGCCGCCTAACTTTTTGATCAGAGCCGCTGCCCCCGGCGTCGCTTGTATGATTGCTAGTGCATTGACGCATAAACACAGCAATTTATCACCCGCTCAAGCGTTCTTCCTCTATCTT
>CAZYPK010000153.1:11821-13115 GCA_964649195.1 uncultured Phycisphaeraceae bacterium | reverse complement strand
CGGGGGCGGGGGCGGGGGCGGCTTTGGCATCCTGGGCGAGTACGAGCGGAATATGGTCGAACATGTCGGTCCTTGTGGAAACAGGGGGCAGGGGGCGGGGTCAGGGGACAGTAGGCCAATAGTGTAACGTCTCCGGTCTGTTGTCTCCTGTTCCGCAGACGCGCAGCGAGGACGCTGCGGCTTGGACGGACGCGCAGCGAGGACGCTGCGGCTTGGACGGACGCGCAGCGAGGACGCTGCGGCTTGGACGGACGCGCAGCGAGGACGCTGCGGTTTGGACGGACGCGCAGCGAGGACGCTGCGGTTAGAGCGAAGCCGCAAGCGGCTCCTGTCCCCTGTCTTCTGCCCCCGTCTCCTACCGTTTCATCCGTTCGCCGGCGACGGGCCAGCGCGAGAGAAGACCGGACCAGTCATCATCCTTGATCGTTTTGCGGATGTCCGACATGAAGCGTTGAAAGTGGCGAAGATTGTGCAGCGTGACCAGCATCGGTCCGAGCATCTCACCGGCCATGAACAGATGGCGAAGGTAGGAACGGGAAAAAAAGTTCCGAGTTCCGCCCCCGGGGGGTTCCGAGTTCCGAGTTGTAGATTTTGAGTTCACAGACGTCGCTACGACATCACCTCCTGAAATGCCTTTCAACTCGGAACCCCCCGGGGGCGGAACTCGGAACCCGGAACTCTCCCCCCCACACGCCACGCAATCGCACGACTCATCGATCGGCCCGGCATCCTCCGCGTACCGCGCGTTTCGCAATCGCATCTGCCCCGTCGGCGTGAAAGCATTGGCGTTGCGTCCGTTGCGGGTGGGCAGCACGCAGTCGAACATATCGACCCCCGCCCGCACCGCCGTGAGAATGTCGCGCTCGTAGCCCACGCCCATCAGGTACCGCGGCCTATCCCCCGGCAGCAGCGACGCGGTGTGCTCCACCACGCGCTTGATCTGTTCGTACCCCTCCCCCACCGCCACCCCGCCGATCGCGTAACCGGGCAGATCGTGCTGCATCACCGCCTGGGCCGACCACGAACGCAACTCAAGATCGGTCCCGCCCTGCACGATGCCGAACAGCCCCTGATCACCCTTGCGATCATGGGCCTTCACACAGCGATCGAGCCAGCGGATCGATCGCTCGCACGCCTGCCGAACGCGGTGAAGATAAGCATCGGGTGTCGGGTGTCGGGTATCGGGCGTCGATTCGGACGATGACGAACGAAGCCCTGCCACATGATCGGCAACAGGCCCGCTGCGACCGGAAGTGTCCGCGTCGTCGTCTCCGACACCCGACACCCGACACCC
>CAZYPK010000153.1:5837-11811 GCA_964649195.1 uncultured Phycisphaeraceae bacterium | reverse complement strand
GGGTGTCGGGTGTCGGGTGTCGGAGACGACGACGCGGACACCCGACACCCGGATTCTCCCCCGGCGGACAATCATCAAACTGCATGATGATGTCCGCCCCCAGTTCATTCTGCACCTGGATCGAACGCTCAGGCGTCAGAAACACCTTCGCCCCGTTGTGCGGGCTGCGGAAGGTGACGCCTTCCTCCTTGATCTGATTCAGCTCCGCCAGGCTGAACACCTGGAAGCCGCCCGAGTCCGTGAGGATCGGCCCGTTCCAGCGCATCCATGAATGCAACCCTTCGCCGCCCCCCATGCGGGCGATCAGGTCCGAACCGGGGCGAAGCATCAGGTGAAACGTGTTGGCGAGAATGATCTGCGCCCCCAGCTCAGCCACCATCGAAGGCAGAATCCCCTTGATCGTCCCCTGCGTCCCCACCGGCATGAAGGCCGGCGTATCAATATCCCCATGAGGTGTGCGCACCCGGCCAAGACGGGCGCGGGTGCTCGCCGAGGCATGTAACAACTCGTAGGAAATCGCGTGCATCGCGGCATGATAGCGAGGGGGGAAAGGGGGAAGGCATTGAGGCACGAAGGGGAGGAAAAGTTCCGAGTTTCGAGTTCCGAGTTCCGAGTTGAAAGGCAAGGGAGAGAGGAAGGCATTGAGGCACGGAGGCACGGAGGGAGAGAGAAGTTCCGAGTTGAAAGGCAAGGGAGCAGACAACCCATCACCTGGGGATGCGCATCTCCCTCTCCTCAATTTGCATTTTGCAATTTGCAATGGCCATTGGACATTCTCCCCTCCGTGCCTCAATGCCTTCCTCTCCCCCTTGCCTTTCAACTCGGAACTCAGAACTCGAAACTCGGAACTTCTCTCTCCCTCCGTGCCTCAATGCCTTCCTCTCCCCCTTGCCTTTCAACTCGGAACTCGGAACTCGAAACTCGGAACTTCTCTCTCCCTCCGTGCCTCCGTGCCTTCGTGCCTCAATGCCTTCCCCCTACCATCTCCGATGCGTCAGCGTGCGCTGCTGAAGATAATCCGCGAACATCTCCGCCATGTTTCGGCTGGTGTCGCAGACCACGCGCTCGCAGCGGTTGGCTTCGCACAGGCGGTCCAGTTCCTCGCTGTGCCGCTTGAGGGCGTCGAGGTAGGCCGTGCGGATGTCATCGGGACGGGTGAGGAAGATGTCCTCATCCTCCAGGCCGACGAACTTGACCATGCCGGGGATGTTGAAGTGAAGCTCATCGTGATGCATCACCTGCATGAGCACGACCTCGTGCTTGTCGTAGCGCAGCCGCTGAATGGCCTTCTCCATGTCGCCCAAGTCCACGAGAAAATCGCTGAGGATGACGACGATCCCCCGCCTTCCCGCCCGCCCGGCCAGGTCCAGCAGCGATGGCCCGATCTTCGTCTTCTTCACCGGCTCGATCTTCTCGAGCGTCTCGGTCATCTTCAGAACCTGCCCCATCGTGTTGCTGGGCTTGAGCGAATCACGCACCTCCTCGTCAAAAAGCGTCAGCGAAACCTTGTCGCTCCGCTCGACGATGAGGTACCCCAGCGTCACCGCCATGCGGGCCGCGTAAAGCAGCTTCTGCTTGTCCTCCTCACCGAACCGCATCGACGCGGAGACATCGAGCATCAGATGGCAGACCAGATTCGTCTCCATCTCATATTGCTTGATGACATGCCGGTCGTTGCGGTAATAGACCTTCCAGTCCAGATGCTTGAGGTCATCGCCCGCCGTGTACTCACGATGCGAAGCGAACTCGACCGCGAACCCATGAAACGGCGACTTATGCGCCCCCGCAAGCGTCCCCTCGACAAGCCCCGTCGGCGCAAACGTATATTGCTCGACGCGCGAGAGAACATCGGGTTGGATATAACGGGTGAGAATGGGTTTGGACATGGCAACTCCGCTGTTTTTTTTTCAGCCGCAGCGTCCCCGCTGCGCGTCCTGTCTAAGCCGCAGCGTCCCCGCTGCGCGTTCCGTCAAAGCCGCAGCGTCCTCGCTGCGCGTCCGCTGTCAACCATTGCCTCGACAAACGCACAAGGTACACGCAATCCCCGCCGCGCGGCTCCGAAGGCGACGCCCCTGCGCAACAAAACCGCCGATGCCTGCGCGCATCGGCGGTCGTCATTTCACACGGGCGTTTTCAACGGGCGATCAAGGCAGCACGATCGCGCGGCCGACAGGCAGCCGCTCGGCGCTGAGGCCCGGATTGGCGGCAATGATGTCCTTCCAGCGCTGCCCCGTGCCGTAGCGGGCATGGGAGATGGACCAGAGCGTGTCGCCCTGACGCACCACATAGTTGCCCCCGCCCAACGGCGCTGCCGAGGCCCCCGGTCCCGCCACCGCCCCCGGTGCGGGGCCGCCAACCGCGAAGGTGTCCGTCGCCGGGTATGCACCGTAACCGTAAGCGGTCGGCGTGTTGCTCTTGAGCGCCACCGGCTGCGGGCCGGCTGCGAAATCGGGCGATGCCGTGATCGCCGTCGAAGATGAAGGAGGCGGAACCTCGGCCACGCTCGAGGTGTTGCCGCTCTGGCAACCCGTCACGAACGGAACGCACGCAACCAGCGCCAACGAAAACAGTCGGTTCAACATGATGGAATCCTTTCCGGCCAGGTTCTCGATCCGTTCATCCGCCGGCGCCCTGTGCCGGCCGAGTCCGAGAATATGCCAGTGACATCGGCTGATCCGACCCTTCAGGTTGAATTATCGGCGGAAGACAAGGCACGAAGGCACGGAGGCACGAAGGCACGGAGGGGGAGAGAAGTTCCGAGTTCCGAGTTCCGAGTTGAAAAGCAAGGGAGCAGACAACCCATCACCCGGGGATGCGCATCTCCCTCTCCTCAATTTGCATTTTGCAATTTGCAATGGCCATTGGACATTCTCCCCTCCGTGCCTCCGTGCCTCCGTGCCTTCGTGTCTTTCTTTCTCCTTGCCTTTCAACTCGAAACTCGGAACTCGGAACTCGGAACTTCTCTCCCCCTCCGTACCTTGTCCCCTGTCCTACCTTCCCTCCGCCACCACCAGCCGCTGACCGATCGACCCGCGCCAGTTTTCCGCAATCGCTTCATCGGTGACGATCTGATCGACCTCGCCCAGACCGCAGACACGGACGAGGCTTCGTCTGCCGAACTTGGTGGCATCCATCAGCATCAGGCTGCGGGCGGCCTGCCTGATCATGAGCTGCTCGACCTGGGCCATGGGCAGGTTGATGTTGAAGGCCGCATCATCATCAATGCCCGCGAGGCTGAACAGCGCCAGGTCGGCGTAGAGGTCCGCCAGGCAGCCGGTGGTGATCGGCCCGACGGTGACGCCGGTGCGCGGATAGAGCGTGCCGCCCAGCAGCAGCAGTTCGATCTGATCGTCATCGGAAAAAAGGTTGGCGATGGAGAGCGAATTGGTGACGATCTGCAGCGGCCGGGCGATGATCTGCCGGGCTGCGTAGATGACGGTGGAGCCGCCGTCGAGCAGCACCGTCATGTGCGGCTGCACCTGCGACGCGGCAAAACGCCCGATCGCCAGCTTCGCATCGATGTGCTGGCTCATCCGCTCGGAAAGCACGACGCCCGGCCCGCCCGTCGCCGCGATCGCCTCGGCGGCATGTGAAGGCAACGCGATGGCGGAAGGCGTGGCGACGGGGGTGATGGCGTCGCCGCGGATCACCGCCCCGCCATGCGTGCGGTCCGCATAGCCGCCGCGAACCAAGGCATCGACATCCCGGCGAATCGTGGAGACGCTCACGTTCATCTCGCGCGCCAGGTCCTCAAGCTCCGCGGCACGGCGCTCGCGAAGAATCTCCAGCACGCGATGTTGACGTTCCACAATGAGCATGTATCTATTTCAAAATCCGATCCCACTTCGCCTTGTGCCACGCAATTTTTTCACTGTTGGTCATCTTCGAAAAATCCGCCGCTTGCGGCGTAGCACCGTTCACCGCCGAAACTCCCCCCACAACCTTCGCCCCCCCGCTCCCCCCATACGCCGTCTGCCTAAGCGTTGCTTTCAGGTCATCGTTCAAGGCGCGGTAAGGTTTGATGTTGAGTTTCCCCAGCGCACCGTGATAAGACTTCACCCCCTCCGCCGCATCATCCAACTGTCCATCGGCAAGCCAGCGCAGATGCTCGATGAACGTCGTCTGGTGCTCGCTGTTGTTGATCATCCTGCCGTAGAGCGCCGCCCGCGCCCCATACTTGCGCGCTTCACGCAACTGATGAAACGCATCGAACGTGGTGCCGCTCGATCCGCCCAGAATGCCGGGGATGAGCGTGCGGTCATACGAGGCAAGCTGCTCCATCGCCGCCGGGCCGGAGTAGGGAATCTTCAGAAAGATCGGCCGGCCCTTGCCCACGACGCCCGCCAGGGTCCGCGCGATCTGATCGTTGATGAACCGGCCCAGGTCCGCCGGTTCATTGTCGCAGGCGTTGGGGTTGAAGATTTCCAGGAAGTGCCGAAAACCCTTCTTTTCAGCCTCGATTCGGAATGCGCGGTAGGCTTCGAGCGCCTCGTGATCGCGCTCGAGGTTGTTGTTGAAGGTGATCGAATAAAGCCCCAGGTCCGCGCCGAGTTTTCGTTCCTCCGGCTGGCAATCGACCTTGCCGCACATGATGTGATCGAGCGTCGCGCTGCGGAACGGCTGCGAGGGCTCGCCGGGATAAACACCGCCCTGCGCCAGCCAGATGTCGGTCGTGTCATTGGCGCGGGCCGCCGGCGTGACGGCGCTGTTCTCGAACATCCGCTCCCGGATGGCGATCACTTCATTGGTCGAAGCGCTCATGAGCATGATGTCGATCAGCCCCTGCCGAATGTTCCGGCGGATCAGCTCGCGGTACTCGGCCAGCGAACGAAACTTCCCTTCCTGCGAATGGTGCTCCGGCGACTTGCCCGGCGCCGCCATGCCGCCGGCCATGTCCGCATCCTTCGCATCCGCAAGAATGAAATCCTTGCACGAAGGGTCGGCCAGGATGCGGGCGATCTTGATGTCCAGTGATTTGTTCATGGTTTCATCGTGACTTCAATCGGGCCGGCACGGCCCGGCTCGCTTTCATCACTTCATCCCCGCGATGATCTGCTCCGTGATCGCCTTGACCATCGCTTCAAACGACGCATCGGAAGACGCTTCATTCTTGCCGTGACACTCGCACGTCGCGCTCACCGGGTGCGCTCCATCGAACGTCGTCAAAAACGGCTGATCCTGCTTGCTCGCGCAGCCGGTGGGTGCGCAGGCCAGGCGTTCATCGGGAATGCCGAAGCGCTGTTTCAGTTGCAGCAGTTCCGTCATCTGCTTCGCATTGAGCACGTTCACCTGGCCAAGCTGGCGGGCGAGGATGAGCTGCTTGCAGTAATTGTCGAGGATTTCCAGCTTGTAGTACGCATTGGTCAGCGTGTCGGCGAAGTTCACGCTGCCGTGGTTGGCCATGAGGATGGTGTTGGTTTCGGGGGTGACGCGATCGATGAAGCTGTTGGGCAGCGCGGGGCCGCCGGGCGTGGCGTAGGCGGCATAGATCGTCTTGCCGAGGAACACTTCCGCTTCCGGGTGAATGCCTTCGGGCAGCGGAATGTTGGCCAGACAGAACGCCACCGCATGAGGCGGGTGCGAGTGAATGACCGCCTTCACATCAGGCCGCTTCCTGTAGATCGCCAGATGCACCATCACCTCGCTGGTGCGCTTGAACTTGTTCTGCGCATCGACCTGCTTACCGTCCATGTCGCAGGTGGTGATCATGTCCGGCGTCAGAAAGCCCTTGCTCAAACCCGTCGGCGTGCAGAGGACGCGATCCTCGCCGATGCGCACCGAGTGGTTGCCTTCGTTGCCCGCGCAGTAGCCGCGCAGCCAGATGTTGCGACCGATGTCGCACATGTCTTTTTTCAGTTGGTGGACGTTGGGGGTCATGGGGGTCCTTGGGAAAATCAGGAAATCAGGAAATCAGGAAAACAGGAAATTCAAACCTTGCGGGACGTGTCCATCTTCAATGTTTTCATTTCATGGT
>CAZYPK010000153.1:0-5737 GCA_964649195.1 uncultured Phycisphaeraceae bacterium | reverse complement strand
TGTTGTTCTTTCTACGCGGTCCTTGGGAAAATCAGGAAATCAGGAAAGCAGGAAAACAGGAAATTCAAACCTTGCCGCACGTGTCCGTCTTCAATGTCTTCATTTCATGTTTTCCTGTTTTCCTGATGTCCTGTTGTTCTTTCTACGCCTCAATCTCATCCAATATCGCCGCGTTGTACGCATCGATCGGCACGCGGCCGGGATAAAACGCCTGGGCCGCCTCGCGGCCTTCGCTGACGGCGATGATGTTGCCGATGCTCGCGCCCAGTTCATCGAACACGATCAGCGACTCAGGCATCGGCGAGGCGCGACGCACGCCTTGACGATGCCCCTTCAGCGCCTGCCCGTCGAACGCATCCACGATCAGCCAGACCCCGGTTTTCAAATCCGGCAGCCGACGGCTGATCGTGCAGGTTCCGATGACACGGGCGAGACGCATGAAATAAGTTCCGAGTTTCGAGTTCCGGGGTCCGAGTTTTGGGGTTCCGGGGTCCGGGGTCGTTGCCTTCAACTCGGAACTCGGAACTCGGAACCCGGAACTCAAAACTATTGTCTTTGCATATCGACGAGCATTCGTTCGACGCTTGCCGGGATGACCGGAAGCTGCTGGGTGAATCGTTCGAGCATGGCGATGGTGGAGCGGTGGCCGTGATGCGGGTATTCGATGATCAGGACGTTGGCGCCGATTTCGCGGAGGCCTTGCTCGACCGCTTCGCCGCAGGTGCCGACGATGGCGCGGAGCGACTGGCAGCGGTTGGCCATGCAGACGGCCTTGGAGGCGCTGGGCACGAAGAGGATGCCGCCCGATGCCTGCCTGGCTTTGACGGCCCGGGCCAGCTCGCGCACCACCTGGGGCAGCGCGCCGCCGGTGGGGCCGGCGGCGATGGGGCGCAGCGTCAGGCCGAAGGATTGGGTGACATCGCGCACGATCGGGCAGCCGCCTTCGATCCACCAGAGCCATTGATTGACCGGGGAAGACCCACCCACGGAGTGGGCGGGCTTTGCGACGGATGTTGAATGGGATGGCGTTGAAGAGGATGCAGCATGGCCGGCGCCGGATGCGGATGCGCGGTGAATCTTGTTCTTCTTCTGCCGGGCGAAGTCGTTGGCCAGCGGGGTCAGCCTTGCATCGGCGGCCAGCAGCACCGTGCCATCGGGCGACGCTTTGATCGCTTCCTGAAGCTGGTTGGCGGTGATGATGCCGGTGAGGGGCAGGGGCTCAAATGGTGAAGCATCAATGCCTGGCGTCACCCCGACGGCTCGCGCCCCCGGGGTACTCGCCATCGGGCTTGGGGCGCGGAGGTTGGTGTTGATGATGTCGCCGCCATCGGGCTGTATGGAGGTGTTCGATTTCACGGCTTTCGCCGCCGCCGCGGCCACGGCCAGCGATGCGGGCGATGCGTTGCCATACAGCTTGCCTGCGAGTTCGGGAAACTTGGAGTAGTCACCCGTACACTGCCCGATGGGCGGATGAATCGGCGCGGTGTGCGGCACGGGATCCGATGAAGCCGAAGCCGTGCGCGAAGCATCACCCTGCCGCAGGAGCGCGAGCACCTGCTGGGTGATGAGTTCGACAAGCTGGCGGTCCTCGTTGGTCATGGGGAATCGGGTTTCGGGTTTCGGGTTTCGGGTGTCGGGTGTCGGAGAAATTCAAGTTCCGTTGTCTTTATCGACACCCGACACCCGATACCCGACACCCGCTCTTTCAATCGACGATCCCAAGCGTCCACCACCTCGCGGGGCTGGTGTCATTTTTCAACAGGGCACGCAGGCCAAGCCCATCACTGGTGATGAGCACCTTGTCGCCTCGCCCCGCCCCCTGCTGATCCACCGCCAGCACCGGGTCGCCCACCGGCCTGCCATCGCCGCCCAGCGGATGGCAGATCAAGAGCTTCTGCCTCGCCAGCGAAGCATGTTTCACGGTGGCGGTCACACGGCCTTGGACGAGGGCGATTTGCATGGGTCGGGTTTCGGGTATCGGGTATCGGGTATCGGGTGTCGGGTGTGTTGGGTTGGGTATCGGAGACGATCGTGTTCCGTGGTCTTTGCGACACCCGACACCCGCTGATTTAAATAATCCTCATCGCCCCGCCGCCGACGCTCATGCGACGAAAGCGGGTGAAGGTCAGCGGTGTCGTCACGCCTTCGCCGGTGGGGGTGGCGATGGAGTAGCTGGGGTAGCCTTCGCCGCCGATGCCCAGGCAACCGGTGCTTGGGCCGTTGACGGCGAAGAGCGTCGTGTTGCACGCCTGTCCCATGCGGGTGATGTTGGCCAGGTTGTTCGAGTGGATGCAGGCCGTGTGACCGAAGCCGTGCTCGTGCCTGATCGCCATCTCCAGGGCATGTTCAAAGTTCTTCGCTCTCACGAACGGCACGAAGGGCATCATCTGTTCCTCCGGCACGAACGGATTGCTTTCATCGGTCTCGCCGAAAAGCAGTTCGACATTCGCGCCGATGTTCAGCCCGGCGGCCTTGCCCAGAAACTGCGGGTCCTTGCCCACGTAATCCTTGTTGACCGCGTAATGATCCTTCGACCAGGTGAAGGCCGCATCGGTGAGCTTCTGAATCGCCTGCGCGCTCAGTTCCACCGCGCCGGCTTTTCGCATCGCGGCCATCATCCTGTCGAAGACGCTTTCGACGACGAAAACCTCCTTCTCGCCGATGCACAGGAGATTGTTGTCGAACGCGCCGCCGGCGATGATCGCCTTGGCAGCCTTGTCGAAGTCCGCCGTCTCATCCACAACGACAGGCGGATTGCCCGGACCTGCCACGATCGCCCGCTTGGCCTGCTTCATGGCGGCGCGGGCCACGGCAGGGCCGCCGGTGACGACGAGCAGCGGAATGGATGCGTGCTGGAAAATTTCCTCGGCGCTGCGCAGCGTCGGCGGATCGATGATGCACAAGAGCGGATCGATGCCCAGCTCCTGCTTGATCGCCCGGTTGTAAACCTCCGCCGCCATCGCGGCGCATTTCGCGCCGCTGGGATGCGGATTGAAGATGACGCTGTTGCCCGAAGCGATCATGGAGATCGCGTTGGCGGTGAGCGTGGGGATCGAGTGAGTGACGGGCGTGATCGCGCCGATGACGCCGAAGGGCGCCGGTTCATCGAGGCTGATGCCGGCGTCGCCCGAGTGCGCGGGGGTCTTGAGGAACTCGACGCCGGGCACGCCTTCGAGCAGGGTGAGCTTGGCGATCTTGTGATCGAGGCGGCCGATTTTCGTTTCGTCGAATTCGATCCTGCCCCACTCGTTGGCGTTCTGCCTGACGATTTTCTTGATGAGCTTGACGATGGCGTCGCGCGTCTTGAGGCCGGCTTTGGCGAGCTGGGCCTGGGAGCGCGTGGCCGTTTCGACGGCGGCATCGACGCTGGAAAAACGCCCGGATGCGGGATCGTGTTTGACGGTGGGCGCGGGGGACGCGGGGTGGACCGGCACGGCGACTGAAGTCGCCGTGCCCATGGATGCGCCTGCGCCGGCGCCCAGGCGTTTGATCACTTCCTGCACGACGCTTGAGATGAGTGTTGACTGGTCCATAAAAATATCCTTGCGCCCAAGCCCGATGGCGAGTCTTCGAGCCGTCGGGGTATCTGCATTCATCATCTCCATGATGCTCACTCAATACCCCGACGGCTCGAAGACTCGCCATCGGGCTTGAGCTGAACCATCACAAGATTTTTTTGCCCATCACCACGGCTGAATCGACGATGCCGATGATCACCGCATCCACGGGCGACTTGTTGAATCCTTCCGCGAGCCTGGCGCTGGAACCCTGCGAGATCATCACGAGCTGGCCCTCGCCTGCGCCGATGGTGTCCACACAGACGATCGCCCGGCCTGTGATTTGGAATGTGCCTCCCCCGGCCCCGGAAGCGCCCCCGGAAGCGCCCTTGGCCGCCTCCTGGTTGTCCTCGTACTCCACGCGCAGAGGTTCCACGATCAGCAGTTTTTTCCCCTGCATCGAGGGGTCTTTCTGCGTGGTGATCACATGACCTTTGACGCGACCGAGAAACATGGGGAAGTCCAGAAGGCATTGAGGCACGAAGGCACGGAGGCACGAAGGGAAAGGCATCAAAGACCACGGAGGACACTCGGACACGACCCTTCGTGCCTCCGTGCCTCAATGCCTTCGTGCCTTCCGCCTCACAGTTTTTCCACCCCGTCGTGCGGGCGGGGGATCACGTGGACGCTGATGACTTCGCCCACGCGGCGGGCCGCCTCGGCGCCGGCATCGACGGCGGCGCGGACCGCGGCGACATCGCCTTCGAGCGTGACGGCGACCAGGCCGCTGCCGACTTTCGCGCTCTTGACGAACTTGACGTTGGCGGCCTTGAGCGCGACATCCAGCGCTTCAACCGCGCCGATGAGGCCCTTGGTTTCGATCAGTCCCATTGCTTGCAGTGCCATTGAAAATCTCCAGTGGTTCGGAAAATCGTTGCTGATTCAAAGCGAAAAAGTGGGAAAGCGAAAAATTCGGAATGGGCCGCGATGACGCCATCTGATTTTTCGCTTTTACGCTTTCGCGTTTTCGAGCGTTTCCATCGTCTGACGGGCGACGATCAATTCCTCGTTGGTGGGCAGCACCCATATCTGCGTCGTGCCGCCGGCGGCGAAGATGCGGGTCTCTTCGTTGCCTTTGGCGTTCATGTTTTTTTCGTCATCGAGTTTGATGCCGACGAACTCGAGGTCCTTGCAGATCGCGGCGCGGATGGCCTTGCCGAACTGACCGATGCCGCCGGTGAAGACCAGGGCGTCGGCGCCGCCGAGGGCGACCAGATACGAGCCGATGTAATGCCGGCAGGATTCGACGAAGGCGTCGAGCGCGAGCCGGGCGCGGGCGTTGCCCGCGGCGGCGGCGGCTTCGACTTCACGCATGTCCGCGCTGACGCCGCTGAGTCCCAGCAGTCCCGCCTTCTTGCCGAGCGTGCTCCAGATGTCATCGAGGCTCAGGCCGGATTTGAGCAGTTTCAGAATGGCGAAGGCGTCGAAGTCACCGACGCGGGAAGCGTGGAACGTGCCGCTCTGGGCGGTCATGCCGAAGCTGTTGGCGATGCTGACGCCGTCGTTGATGGCGGTGATGGAGCAGGAGCCGCCCAGGTGACAACTGATGATCCGTTTGACCGTCGGCGAAAGCTCGGCCATGCGGGTGGCGATGTAGCGATGGCTCGCGCCGTGAAATCCATACCGGCGGATGCCCAGCTTTTCGGTCCACTCGTGCGGGATGCCATACACCTGGCGCGCCAGCGGCACGGTCTGATGAAAGGCCGTCTCGAACGCCGCGATCTGCGGCACCCCCGGAAGTTTTTTTCGGAAGGCGTGCATCGCCGCGATGTAAGGCGGATTGTGTTGCGGGGCGACATCGGCGAACTGCTGCATGGTGTCGAGCACGTTGTCATCGACGATCACCGCGCCGCTGATGGGGCCGCCGTGTACCGCCTTGTAGCCGATGGCCTGCACCTGTTCGATGGAGTCGATCACGCTCAGGTCGATCAGTTCCTGAAGATGCAGATCGATGGCGGCGGCATGGTCGGGCAGGTCGCGCGTCGATTCCGAAGTGGCGATGGCGCCCGTCACCACCGTGTGGCTCCGCCCCTGCCCGATGCGATCGCTCGAGCCGGTCGCCAGGACCTTCTCGCTCGGCATGTCGTAGAGCTTGTACTTGAAGCTCGTCGAACCCAGGTTGGCGATGAGGGTGAGCATGGGAAGAAGCGGGTGTCGGGTATCGGGTATCGGGTATCGGG
>CAZYPK010000152.1:0-13123 GCA_964649195.1 uncultured Phycisphaeraceae bacterium | reverse complement strand
TTTTGCAGTGAACCGATGGAAATGAGACCGTGAATGCAGTGGCCTCGCCCTCCCACGGGAGCCTCGCCCTCCCAGCCGGAGCCTCGCCCTCCCGGCGGGAGGCTCTCGCTCTCCCGCCACATGCTTTTGCCCTGTCCCCCGTTGCACAATATGCATGAATCCGGGAACAAGCTGCTATGCTGATCACATGCGAATGGCAACCCTCCTCATCGTTTGCGTGATGATCGCCTTTGCACCTCTTTCCGGCACGCCGCCGCTGGCGGCCAATTCCGGCGACACGGCGCGCATCCAGGCCGCGCTGGGCCAATCGAAAGTTTCGCCCGAAGCCCGCAAGTCGATCGACAAGGGCATGCAGTGGCTGCTCACCGCAATGAAGCGCGATGGCTCGGTCGGGCCGGACATCGGCCTGGCGCCGGACATCGCCAGCACCGCCATCGTCGGACTCGCGCTGCTGTCGCAGGGCAACACGCCGCAGGGCGGACCCAATTACATCACCTTGCGAAAGCTGCTGGATTACATGGTCCGCACCGTTCGCGCCCTGCCCAACAACGACGACCCGATCCGCCCGGAGACGCTGGTGCAGCGGAAGATCGGCCGCAATGCCGATCTCTTCCTCGCCGCCCTGTTTCTGGGCCAGGTGCTCGGCGAAAACACGGAACGCGAGATCGATGACAACGTGCGCACCGCCCTGGAAAAACTCGTGCGCATCATCTCGAAAGCGCAGGGCAAGGACGGCACATGGGGCGAACAAAGCTGGGCCCCGATCCTGGGCACCGTGCTGGGCTGGGAGTCGCTGCGAACCGCCCGCTCGGCCGGACTGAAGGTGGAGGCCTCGGCCCAGGCGGCCGGCAAGGCGCTGCATGGCAAGCTGAAGGTCGGCCCCGTCAACACCGGCGACTGGATGCAGGATTTCTACAAGAACGCATCGAGCATCCGCGTGCTTTACGCCCTGAATTACCGCGAAGACGCCGCGTTCAAGACGGTCGTCTCCCGCATCATCAAGACGGCCCAGGAAGACCCGCGCCTCTTCACGCAGGCCGGCGGCGAGGAATATCTCGCCTTCTTCTTCGTCACCGAGTGCATGCTCCAGGAGCAGAAGAACGCCGAGTGGCGCAAGTGGTACCCGACGGTGCGCGACAAGGTGATCGCGGTGCAGAACGCCGACGGAAGCTGGACCGGGCACCACTGCATCCGCGACCGCACCTTCTGCACGGCATGCGCGCTGCTGACGCTGATGGCGCCGGACCTGCACCTGCCGACATCGGACCTGTGAACTTGAGTTTCGCTTAAGCCCCGCCCGGAGCCTGAGAACTTATTTCCGGGGGTCCGGGTGGTCCGGGGGGCTGGGGCTGAGTCCGCGAAGCCCCGGCCAGGCGACCCTCAGTCTTCAGTTGCGCCATCTTGCTTCGTGCATCCGGGCCGGGGCTTCGCGGACTCAGCCCCAGCCACCCAAAAGTTCTCAGGCTCCCGGAAGGGCGCGGGCCAAGGGGCGAGCGATCCACAGCGTGTTCACGAACAAAAACCCGATTTTCTAATCAGGCTCGCTTCCTTAAAAATCGTCAACAAAATGTTCGTCGGACTCCCCTTGGCCCGCGCCCTTCCGGGCGGGGCTTAAGCGAAACTCAGGTTATGAATGGGCAAGCCACATAAGCATCGCATCATCTTCATTCTTCTCGCGCTCCTCGTCGGCTGCGGCGGAAGCGAGACGAAGCCTCCGCCCGTCACCGACGCCCGATCGTCCCTTCAACGCACCATCGACTTTCTCCTTTCCAAACAGTTGGGCGATGGCGGCTGGCGCTCGGAAACCTACGGCCAGCTCCGCGGCGGCGCAGCCAACACCGCGCTGGTCGTTTACGCGCTCGCCCATCTGCCCGACGATGAGCGCAAACCGATTCAGCCGCGCATCGATCGCGCCATTGTGTTCCTCTTGAAGGGCCTCGATGAGCAGGGCTTCATCCGGCAATCCGACGGCTCGGCTGACTACCCGACTTACGACACCGCCCTGCTCGTCACCGCCCTGCACCGCATGGGAATGAAGGATGCCCATCAACCGGCGATCGGACGAATGGTCGATTACCTCAAACGCTCGCAGCAAACCGCGCGGCAGGGCTGGGCGAAGGATCACCCCGACTTCGGCGGCTGGAACCAGACCGGCGGCGAAACGCCCGACGCCAAAATCGAGGGCATGACCAACATCGCCATCACCAGCGTGGCGCTCGAAGCGCTGCACGCGGCCGGGGCGCTGGATGAAGAGGTGAAAGTCATGGCGATCGGCTACGTTTCGCGCTGCCAGAATCTGCCGGGTGATGGCGGATTCTTTTTCACGACGCGGACCGATCACTTTCTCAACAAGGCCGGTTCATACAGGGACGGGAACGCGGTCATCGCCCGTTCCTATGGCACGGCCACGGCCGACGGCATCGCCGCGCTGCTTGCCGCCGGCGTGGCGAAGGATGACCCGCGGGTGAAAGCGGGACTCCGCTGGCTGGGCGAACGGACGGCGATCCATGCCGTGCCGTTTGAAGCGGTCGCGGGACAGGTGACGCCGGAGGAGACGGAGTTCGTGCGCGGGCTGCGGTTTTATTACCTGCTGGCGCTGGCCCGCACGCGCCGCGCACTGCCGGGCGATGCGCTTTCAGTTCAGCGGGCGAAGCTGCGCGAACATCTCACGAAGGAGCAGCAGCCCGATGGTTCGTGGCGCAATGACAACAACATGATGCGCGAGGATGACCCGCTGATCGCCAGCGCCATGGCGCTGGCGGCGATGGGGATGACGGAGGATTGAGCGATGCCGTCTTGCCCAAGCCGCTTGCGGCTTCGCAACCCCGAAGAATTGAGCGCCCCTCACACCACAATCACCGGACGCTCCTTCTCCTCCACCTGCTTCATCTTCATGGGCATTCGATAGACCGGCTCCAGCACCGCCGGCTGCATCACCTGTTGCCAGGGCCCCTGTGCGGCCAGCGCTCCTTCGTTCATCAGCCAGATGGTGTCCGCATAGGTCATCGCCAGGTTCAGATCGTGCAGCACCACCAGCACCGTCAGGCCGCGTAAACTCAGATCGCGCAGCAGCCGCATGGTCTGATGGGCATGCCACAGATCCATCGCACTCACCGGCTCATCGAGCAGCAGAAACTTTCCTTCAAGCGAAGACTCCCCGCCCAGCTGCGCCACCGCCCGCGCCACCGCCACCCCCTGCTGCTGCCCCGCGGAAAGCTCGGCGAAAATGCGTTCCCGATGCGGAAGCAGATCGCACATGCCCAGCGCCGCCTCGATCGCGCCCGCATCAGGTGCAACCGCATATCGCCCCAGCGCCACCACCTCCTCCACGGTGAACACCACATTCGCCATCGCCCGCTGCGGCACATAGGCAACCTTCATCGCCCGCCGATGCGGAGCCATCGCCGCCACCGACTCCCCCGGCTCCCCCGGTTCCCCCGGTTCCCCCGCAAACCGAACCTGCCCGCGATCAGGACGAAGCTGCCCCAACAGCAGTTTGAGCAACGTCGTTTTTCCAGCCGCATTGGGTCCGATCAACGCGCAAACACCGCCCCCCAGCCGCGCCGTGACACCACGCACCACCGGCAGGTCACGCCGATAAGCAAAATGAACATCCGTAAGGTCCATCCTGAAACACCCAATCCGAAATCTCAAATCTCAAATTTCAAATGGGACTTCTGAATAACCCCCGATGTACCGCGAACCAGGGGATTGCTACGCCGCAAGCGGCTTGGGCGTGAGGTTATTCCGGAGACCCAAATCCGAAATCCCAAATCCGAAATCCGAAATCTCCCCCTCATCCTACCGACTGCGCCGCCCAAGCAATCTGGGTTCACTTTTCCATCTGTACCGCTTAGGTCGCCTGTCCCATCGTCCGATACCACTGAAAGCCGCACCGGTTGGGCGAGGAAGGACCACGCGCATGAGCCAGCGAGAAGCAACACGCAGTGTCAGCAGGCAGGACACCCATCAGGTCATGGACCTGCTTGGCGATCTTGAAAAGCGCCTGGGCCAGTTGAAAACCTGGCAACAGGAAAACGAGGAGCAGGCCACCGTCGTTTCGCAGCGCAGCGAAGCCGTCGAACGGCTGGGCCTGCGTCTGACGCATCGCCGCGCCAGGCTCAATGCCATGCGCGACGCCATCAGCCGCCAGCGCACCGCCCTCACCGAGCAGAGCGGCCGCCTCGAAGCGAAGCAGACCCAGCTCCAGACCCGCCTTGAGGAACTTCAGTCCGAAGCCGGCGCCCTGGACGCGCAGCGCAGCTCGCTCGCCCAGACGCAGGCCCAGCTCGACAAACAGCAATCCGAAATCAACGACCGCCTCGAATTCGCCCAGCTTCGTGAAGCGGAAGTCGATCAGCGCGCCGCCGAAATCGAAGCCCGGCAGACCGCGCTGAACGAAGAGATCAAATCCTTCGAGTCGCGCGTCGCCGAACTGGAGCGGAGCAGGCAGGAACTCGCCCAGCAGCGCAAGCAACTGGACAAGGCCGGCAAGGAACTGGACCAGCGCGAGAAGAAGCTGGAAGGATTCGCGGGCAACCTGAAAAACAAGAGCGATGCGCTTGACGCCCGCGCCGCCGAGCTTGATGCCGTCGCGTCGCAGCTTGCGGCGCAGAAGCAGGAGATCGAAGCCCAGGCGCAGGTGCTCGTCGAAAAGACCGTTCAATCGCAGCAGGCGTTTGACGAGCTTCATGCCGCCCGCGCTTTGGCGCAGGAGGAAAGTGAAGCCCTGGCGCAGCGGGCCGCGGAACTGGCCAGGGATGAAGCAACGCTGGCGGACCGCCGCGCCGAGTTCGAGGAGGAGCTGGCCACGATCAGCACGCGCAAGGACGCGCTCGATCAGCGGCTGGCGCAGCTTGAGGCGCAGCGCGCCGAGTTCGGCGAGGAGCGCACCGCCTTTGAAAACGAACGGAACGAACTCGAAGCCGAGCGGCAGCGAATCGACGCCTCCTGGCAGAAGCTCGAAGCGGCGCGGAGCGACATCGAATCGCAAGGCCGGGAACTCCAGGCCCGGCGCGATGCGGTCGAATCCGCCGGCCAGGCCCAGCAGAATCAACAGCGCGAGCTGGAGGAGCGGGCCGCCGAGTTGGAAACGCTGGCCGCGGAACTGACCGCCCGGCAGCAGACGCTCGACAGCCGTCGCAACGAGATCGAAGAGACGCGAAGGCAGAACCTTCAGCAGCAGCAGCAGATCGATTCGGCGCGGACGCAGCTCGATGAGGAACGGGCCGCGCTGGCGGTGCGCAAGTCGCAACTCGACAGCAAGACGAGCGCCCTGGAGACGCAGCGTCAGCAGGTGGAGCAGCGCGAGCGCGAGCTTCAGCGCAGGCAGGGTGAAGTGGTCGATGCCTTCCAGAAGGCGACGGGCCAGGCTTCCGCCGCCGATGCGATTGCCGCGCTCAAGCAGCAGCAGGCCCAGGCCGCCGAGCAGCTTCAGCGGATCGAAGCGGAGCGCGCCGAACTGGAGACTCTTCGTAGTGAGCTGTCCCAACAGCAGGAGACCCTGGCAACATCGCAGGCCGAAGTCGAAGCCCTTCGCATTCAGCTTGCCCAGCAGCAGCAGCAGGTCGCCAGAAATCTCTCCACCACCGATGCGGACACCGCGGCGCTGGCCGAGATGGAACAGCAGCTTCGGGATCAGGAAGCGCAGTTGGTGGCCCGGTCGAAGGAACTGGAGGCCCGCAAGGCGCAGCTCGATCAGCAGGCCCGCGAGCAGGAGGAAATCGAAAAGCGTCAGGACAGCCGGGCCGACCAACTGGCCGCGGTGAAGTCGCAGCTTGAAGTGCAGGCCACCGATCTCGACGGCCTGCGCCAACAGCTTGAAGCCCAGCGCGATGACATCGAAGCGCAGCGCCAGGCCATCGCCAGGGAACGGCAGGAGATCGAGAGAGCGGGAGCAGCGGCAGGGACAGTGGCGGCGGGGGCGATGCAGAACGTCGTCGCGGTTCCGCAGGCGGCGGTTCAAGCGGCCGGGCAGGTGGTCGCAACAGTCGCTGGTGAAGCGGACACCGCGCTCAGCAAGTCCGAGGTGCAGAAGCTCAAGGCCGAAGCCCAGGCCGCCCGCGCCGAGATTCGGGATCTTGAAAAACGCCGCACGGAAGTGGACAAAAAGGAACAGGAACTGAAGCGCAAGGTCGCCGACTATCACGAAGCCCTTCGCAAGGCCAAGGCGCAGCTCACCGCCGAGCGCGAGGAAATCGAGGCCCGCGAAAAGGCGCTGTCCGGCCGGGGCAGAAACAAGCGATCGGTCGAGGCGGCGGCGGCGCAGTCGGAGGCGGACATCGATGTGGAGGCGGGTGAATCGGGCTTCCCGGTTTCCGAGGATGACATCTCCATCCGCCGGGCCAAGCTGCACAAATACCGCGACATTCTCAAGGAGCGTTCGCAGGCTTTGCGCACGGCGGAATTGCAGATCGAATCGATGCGGCAGCAGTATGCCGGTCTTCTGCAACAGAAGCAGGTGCTCAAGGAAGTGAAGGAGTTCCTGGCCTCCAGCGAAGCGGAGATGGTCCGCCGCTGGGCGACCCATCGCGGCGCGACGCTGGTGGCCACGCTGCTGATCGCCCTGGCGGCCATCGCCGGCGTCAGCTACTTCGTCGCCAAAAAAGTCACGCAGCCGGTCTGGCGCGCCACGACCGTGTTCGAGCTGACCGCCCCCGCGCCCGAGGCGCTCAAGGACCAGACCCCCGCCGCCTGGCTCGCCGGCCAGAGCAACGCCATCACCAGTGATGACGTGCTCAACGAGGCGATCAACCTGCTCTCGCAGCGGGGCATCCGCTACTACGAAACCGCGGCCCAGATGCGCGATGAACTGAAGCGGTCGCTCACCATCACGCCCGGCGCCGGCACGCAGCTCGCGCTCGAGTTCCGCAGCAAGGACCGCGAGTTCGTGCTCTTCCAGCTCGACGCCCTGCGCGGCGCGTTCGGCACCTACCACGAACGAGCCACGCGCAAGGCCGGCGCGTTGAAGATCGCCGAAGCCGCGCTGCGCGATCCGTTCCCCGTCGAGGATCCGTGGCTGCGGATGTTCGGCACGATCATGGGCTCCATCACGGGCGCCGCCCTGCTGCTGTTCATCGTCCTGCGGCTGTGGCTGGCGCGGTCGTCGAAGGTGTTCGATGAAAACGCCGCCGTGCTCGAAGGACTCGGCGACAACCACTGGCCCCATGCCGAGGCCAAGGCGTCGGCCTCGAACCTCGACGAGTAACCGGCGACAACAACAATGTCACGCAGCGGAGCAGGCGACGCATCAGCGGCCTGCTCCTGTTGTTTTCAGACCGAGCCGGGGGAGCCGGGGGGAGCCGCGACGTGACACGTCGCGGAGATGAACGACGGGATGGCGTGTTCGTCATGCGGAAGATCAAGAGGCGCGCCCATCTTTTGTGGCAGAGCATCGAGAAGTTTGGGGTGGGTGGCTGGGGCTGAGTCCGCGAAGCCCCGGCTCTCTCGGCTCTCTCGGCTCCCCCGGCTCTCCTTGCCGGGGCTTCGCAGAGCCTCAGCCCCAGCCACCCTGAAAAATATCTGCCACAAAAGATGGGCACACTCGTTTGAGGCCGTCTGCTATCGTGGCGCTTTTCAAGGAGACCGCGATGCGAACCAGGCCGCTGGGTCAGTCAGGGATTGAAGCTTCCGTGGTGGCGTTCGGTGCGTGGGCCATCGGCGGCTGGCGCTGGGGCGGCGCCGATGAGGCCCAGGCCATTCGCGCGGTGCATGCCGCCATCGATGCCGGCATCACCCTCTTCGACACCGCCCCCGTCTATGGCTTTGGCCTTTCCGATTCCATCCTCGGCCAGGCTTTGCAAGGCAGGCGCGACAAGGTCGTCCTCGCCACCAAGTGCGGCCTCATCTGCGATCCCACCAAGGGAACCAGACATTTCACCACCAACGCCCTGAACTTCGATGATGATGCGATCATCCAGGTCAACCGTCACTGCGGCGGCGAATCGATCAAGCGCGAAGTCGAGGCCAGCCTGCGCCGGCTCAAAACCGATCACCTCGACCTGCTGCAAACCCACTGGCAAGACACGATCACCCCGTTCGCGGAAACGATGCAGGCGATGATGGACCTCAGGAAGGAGGGCAAGATTCGCGCCATCGGTGTGAGCAACGCCACCAGCGGTCAGATGAGCGAATATTGGAAAGTCGGTCCGCTCGACAGCGATCAGGAACGCTACTCGATGCTCTCCCGCGAAATCGAAAACGATCAGCTTCCCTATTGCCTAAGCAAAGGCATGGCGGTGCTCGCCTACTCGCCGCTGGCGCAGGGCCTGCTCACCGGCAGGCTCACCGCAGGCCGGCAATTCGCGCTGGGAGACCTGCGCCGCAACAACCCGAAGTTCGGCGACCAGGTGCGCGGCAACGTCGCCGCCATGCTTGCCAGGTTCGAACCGATCCGTGTCCAGCGCGGCATCACCATGACACAGCTTGTCATCGCCTGGACCTTGCAGCAGCCAGGACTGACGCACGCCCTGTGCGGAGCGCGCACGCCGGAACAGGCCATCGAAAACGCCGGCGCGGGTGATGTGATGCTGACGGCGGAAGAGCTCAAGGTAATGACGGCGGCGATCGATGCGTATCACGCGGGGTGAGCGAACCTCATGACCTGGGTTTCGCATAAGCCCCGCCCGGAAGGGCGCGGGCCAAGGGGCAACCGATCAACAGCCCGTTCACGAATGAAAGCTCCGTTCTCAATCACATTTAAGCAGCTTCAGATCGTCAAAGAATTACTCCGTAGAACCCCCCCCTCAGTCACAGCCGAGCCGTCGGACTTGAGGTTTTCTACGGAGCATCAACGAACTGTTTATTGGACGCCTCTTGGCCCACGCCCTTCCGGGCGGGGCTTACCTTCCGGGGGAGGCTTAAGCGAAACTCAGGCTCGGAGAGAATCAATGCTCTTCTCTCTACACCGTAAACGCCGCCCCGTCCCACGCCTTTCTTCCCGCGATGGCGGCGGCGGCGGGATTCTCCAGGCCGCGCAGGTCCAGGACCACCGGACCCGTGCGGGCGGCGGCGAGATCAAGCGTGACGCGGTAGGCGGCGATGTCCAGCTCGCCTTCACCGATGGGGCAGCGCAGCGCTGATGAGGTGAGATCGCTGAGCCTTGCAACGGCCAGCCGTCCGGCGAATCGCTGCGTGGTTCGCACCGCTTTTTCGCCGCGCGCCAGCAGCGCCGCCGGATCGATGCCCGCCCCCAGTGCGTGCTGATCGGCGGCATCAAGCCAGGCGGACAGCCCATCGAGTTCATCCTCCGCGTGAATCGCCAGCCGGACCGAGCGGCCATCGGCGGCTTCGATGAGCGTGCTCTTCACGTCATCCTTGACCCGCCCCACCGGCAGCGTAAGACTCAACGGCACGCGGCCCAGATCGGCGGCCAGTTCGATCGCGGCAAGCGTGGCGGTCATCGCGCGATCGAGCTGTTCCGCTTCGATGAAGTGCCGGCGCGGGAGAAACAGATCAAGGCCTGCGATCCGCATGTCATGGCGTGAGAGCAGCGCGATCAGATCCCGGCGTGCCCGCTGTGAAAGCTCGCGCGGCCGAATGCCCGGCAGCGTCGCATCAAGTTGCACCGCATGAAAGCCCAGTTTCGCCAGCGAGTCGATCGCGCCGCGGACCGTGCCATCGCCGGCGGTCACCAGCGGCCGCAGCGTGGGCGCCAGGCGAAGATCGGAGCCATGCGTGAGAATCGACATGCGGTCATGGTAGCCTGAGTTTCAAAAATGAGCCGCGACGTAACACGTCGCGGACGTACACAGACTGAAAGGGTGTGATGCCCGCCTTGCGGCATCGGATTCAAACACGATGAGCGGCGGTCTCCATGCAGGATCAACGCGCGATTGGCCGCTCCTTCAGGCTGCTCACGTCCGCGACTCGTTGAGTCGCGGCTCCTGCACAGCATCTCAAGGCGCCAGCGATGCGGAACTGCCGTCGCCCAAAACGACATAAGCCCCGCCGTATTTCTCGGCGAGAATCTTCAGCGTCCCGCCCGTGTCGGGCGAACCGATCTGCGTGGCGGCGATGCGGATCGAGCCGTCGGGATTGAGCGTGGCGATGCGCCCGATGATTTCCTTCGATGACACGCGCCCGGGCTCGTCGGACACGATGGCGTCGGAGATGATCCAGAGCAGATCAGGCTGATAGGACGCGGCCACATCCAGCGCCACCAGCGGGCTGCCGGCCGGGCGATGACCGGTGCCGCGGATGTTCAGATCGATCCAGCCTTCGACGCGGTTTCGCTCGCCATCGGAAGAGGCCCGCAAACCGCTGGGCGGCGCTTCGACGAAACGGTTGCCTTCGGAGAAGACGATGGTGAACTTCTGCGCCGGCTTGAGATCGGCGAGTGTTTTTTTGAGCTCGGTGAGGATGGTGGTCATGGCCGTGGGCGACTTGCCGCTGATGTGTACGAGGAAGACCACCTGCCTGGCCTGGGCGAGCTCATAGACCACGCGGGTGCGTTCGCTCGTCGGGTTGGTCAGATTCCGCAGTTCGGCAACCAGCGACCCGGCGATGCGCGGCTCCTCCCCGGCGCCCGTCGGTGTGTGAAAGAGCGGGCCGGTGGACGGCGGAGCGGGATCGTTCTTCGTGACTCCGGGGGTGGTCGCCGGGGTGCCGGTCGCAGTGGTGGGCGCAGTGCTCGACGGAGGCGTCGGGGTGACGGCGGGAGGCGTCCGGTTGTTGCCGGCCAATGCGTCGCCGCCGGGCCCAACCGGTTGCGAGTTGTTGCTGTTGCCGGTGAGGGCGTTGATGAGCAGCACGAGGAACATGCCCACGGCGGCGACGGCGGTGACCGTCAGCGCCACTGCCGGGGTTCGTTGGCGAGGCTGAGGCTGATTCATCCACGAGTAGCGATGGCTGGAGACCGCAGGCGATTCGCCGTCATCGGCGGTGATCGACGGCGGCCGGCCGCTATCCGAGGTGGCCATCGCCAGCTCGATCTTCGCCAGGCCGCTGTTGATCTTCGTTTCCAGTTTCGTTTCAAGCCGCTCCGTGAATTCCGAGATCGAGCTTTCCACCTGCGCGTGCGTCTGCTGTTGCTGCCGGGCAAGCTTTTCCATCTCACGACGAACCGCTTCCGTTGCTTCATGATTGCCGTCGGCGATGCCGGCCTGCGATTTCACCAGTTGCGCCAGCTCGCCGAGCATCTCCTGCTGCCGGGCGAAATCCTGCGCGTAGGAAGGCATCTGCGGCAGTTCAACTTTGGCGGGCGCAGGCAGGGCCGCGCGAATCTGATCGACCAGTGCAGCCGTGTCCGGCGCAGCCGGTGCGGGCATGGCTTCACGCAGGCGCGCCACCAGCGCCGCTTCATCGATCGATGGTGGCAAAGGCTGCTGCGCGATCTTCTGCACAATGTTCTGCTCGACGAGTTCCAGCCTGGCCTTGAGCGATTCGCTGTGATCCGCAGGCTGGGGCAGCGAAGCGACGATGGCCGCAAGGTCCTTGCCGATCTCGCCGCGAAGCAACTGCAAAAGCTCCTGCGCCGATGGCGGCGACTGGGCCTTGATCTGATCGATCAGCTCGATCGAATGAGCGAGCATATCCTCGCGCACCTGGGCATTCTGTCCGGCGATCTCCTGCTTCAGTTCCTCGATCCCCCGCCCGATCGCCGCAGGGTCCGCAGCGCCTTGGCGGATCGCGTCCACCGCGCCGCTGATTTTCTCCTCCATCTTCCGCGACAGCTTCGTCTCAACCTGTTCCAGCAGCGGCGGCAACCGCCTGATCTCCTCGGCGACGGGCGGCGGTAACACCTGCTGCGCGGCCTGCTTCTGCACCGTCTCCAGAATCTGGAGCAGAATCTCATCGCGGCCATCATCAGGCCTCACCTTCGCCGCGGCGAGAATCTCCTCCAACTTGCCCGACTGATCCGCAGGCTGCGGCAGCGACCGGATCATCTGACGCAGCGCATCGAGATCAGGACGAATGTCCGCCGGCCTGGAGGATGCGAGCAGTTCGTGCAGCCGGGCGATGATCGCTTCCACATCCACAGGCTGAGCCTTGGGCTGCGATTCGATCGACTGACGCAGCGCATCGAGATCAGGACGAATATCCGCCGGCCTGGAGGATGCGAGCAGTTCATGCAGCCGGGCGATGATTGCTTCAACATCCACAGGCTGCGGCACGGGCGCCGCTGCAATGAATTGCTGAACTGATTGCTCAACGGACTGCTGAACAGATTGCTCGACGGACTGCCGTAATTCGGTCAGTTGCGGTGTGATGTCGGCAGGCTTCGCTGCGGCGAGCGCATCACCGAGTCGTGAAACCAACGCATCAACATCCAAGGGCTGCGGCACGGGCGCCGCGGCAATGATGTGCTCAACGGATTGCCCAATGGACTGCTCGACGGACTGCCGCAACTCGGTCAGTTGCGGTGTGATGTCGGCAGGCTTGGGCGCAGCCGCGACAGCCTGTTGAATCTGCTGCTTGATTTCCTCGCGCAGATGATCCAGCGAAGGCTGCGGATTCTGCCCGGCAATGGCCGCGAGTATCGGCCCCAGAATCGCCTGCGGATCGAGCGCCGGCTGCTGACGCACCGCTTCGTGAATCGCTTCAAGCTGTGCCGTCGGATCGATCGGTCGCGGCTGCGCCTCACGAAGCGTCTGCAACCGGGCGGTCAGGTTCGCCTCCAACTCCTTGAACCTGCCGTCGTGATCCGCCTTCTCGATGGCGGCCAGCAGCGGCGAGGTGATCGAAGCGGGATCAAGCTGCGGCGGATGCCTGATGCCATCGAGAATCTGGTGAAGCAGTTCGCTGTGATCCACCGCCACCGGCCCGGCCGGCCTGGCTTCAATGGCCGCCAGAATCCGCTTGAGCAGATCGACTTCCACATTCGACCGCTGCGGCGCGGCAGCCGACCGCGCCCCGACTTTGCTTCGCCGGGCGGCCGCTTCGGATTGCACTTCCTCGAGGACCTTCTTCCAAAGGTCGCCGGTCGCGCCACCCGATCCGGAGTTGCCATCGCTATGGGAATCCATGAACACCGCGTGTAAACAGGCAGGTCGGAACCTTTCCATTTTACTTGCCGGACCGGGGATACACAAATATACAATCGGGTTTTGCAGGGTAAAAACATATGGGAGGGCGAGGCACCCGCCGAGCCGTTCGTTTGCGAAGCCCGTCCGCGGGCTGAAGC
>CAZYPK010000151.1:0-13128 GCA_964649195.1 uncultured Phycisphaeraceae bacterium | reverse complement strand
CGTTGAGTCGCGGCTCTGGCTGTTGTCATAGCCGCGACGTAACACGTCGCGGACGCGAACAGCGTGAAGGGTGGTGATACGCACCTTGCGTCGCCGACCTCGTCGGGTGGCCGGGGCTTGCGCAAAGCTCCAGCCCCAGCCACCCGGAATAAGTTCTCAGGCTCCGGGGGCCGGACGGGGCTTAAGCGAAACTCAGTTCTCAATGCCTGCTTCTGCTCCTGCCCATGCGCCGTGCCTTATTCCATTCCTTTCGCACCGGGTTTTACCTGTTTCGCGTCTGTGCCGTGGTGGCGCCGATGGCGGTGATGGTGGGATTCGCCTTGGCTTCTGTTTTTGTTGCCGGTGGTCGGCGTGGCCATCGGCTGGATGTATCACGCTTATGGCGGCAACTCGGAGGCGGGCAACAACCTGATCATGGATGAGATTCACCAGCCCGGCGGCGGCGTGCCGCTGCGGATGGCGCCGCTGGTGCTCGCGGGCTCGCAGCGCATCGGCACGCCCAAGCCTTCGTTCGCCGAGGCGAACGGCTAAATGGCCATGCGCAATATCCACCCTTTCTTTTACAATGACCGTATGCGATATGCTTCATCGAACATTTGTGCATCCATGCTGGTTCTTCTCGCCTTTGTCGGTCCGCTTCATGCGGATGACAAAATTCATCCGCTCACCATCAAGGCCCAGGGCGGCGACGCCTGGAAAGCCTCGATTGCCGATGTCGAGAAGGTGCTGCATTCGACGGCTCACGAGTTGTGGAAACATTTCCCCGGCCGCAAGCTTGATCCGATCCTCGTGGCGCCGCGCGGCGGGCCGATCGTGCTGTTCAAGCGCGGGCCCAACCGCGAGTATTACGTCCGCCTGAACACCGGCGAAACCTACTGGGCGCAGTATGCCTTTCAGTTTGCCCACGAAATGGCCCACATTCTCGCCGGCTACCGCGAAGGGGACGCGGCCAATCAATGGTTCGAGGAATCGATCTGCGAACTGGCTTCGCTCTATGCCCTTGGGCGGATGTCGCAGACGTGGAAGACGAAGCCGCCTTATCCGAACTGGAAGGATTACGCGGAGAAACTGGCCGGCTACGCTCAGGACCGCATCAAGCTGGGCGCGCTGCCCAAGGATCAGACGCTGCCTCAGTGGTATGCCTTGAACGCGCAAGCCCTGCGGCAAAACGCGACGCAGCGGGAGAAGAATCAGGTCGTCGCGGTGGCGCTGCTGCCGCTGTTTGAAGCGGAGCCGGAGCACTGGGCGGCGATCGGATATTTGAACGTGGGCGAGGCGAAGGAAGGGCAGACCTTCGAGCAGCATTTGAAGACATGGCATGAGCAGGTGCCGGATAAGCATCGTCCATTTGTGGTGAAAGTGGCCGGGCAGTTCGGGCTGAAGGTCGGGAAGTAGCCCGATGAAACCATGAGGGCTGTTGATTCAATTGAAGGCGCAGGCCATCGTGGTGATGGGTCCGGGGGCCGGGGGTCCGGGCGGCATTCCGAACCTGAGTTTCGGATAAGCCCCGCCCGGAAGGGCGCGGGCCAAGGGGCGAGCGATCCACAGCGTGTTTACGAACAAAAACTCGATTTTCCAATCAGGCTCGCTTCCTTAAAATCGTCGATAAAATGTTCATCGGACGCCCCTTGGCCCGCGCCCTTCCGGGCGGGGTTTAAGCGAAACTCAGGTTCCGAGTCTCCAGTGGAGGGGTGTGTTGGCACGAAATCGCAATTCATTCTTGCAGTCTTCCATCGGCGACACCCGGCGGGATTTTCTGCGCCTGGGGGCGCTGGGCCTGTCGTTGCCGGGCATGTTCGCCTTGCAGTCCGCGGTTCGCGCCGAACGGCGGCCCCGGCCGCGCGGCTCCAATCAACCGGCCTTTGGCAAGGCCAAGTCCTGCATCGTGCTCTTTGCCTGGGGAGGCATGAGCCATCTGGACACTTTCGATCTCAAGCCCAAGGCGGGCGCCGATGTCCGTTCCATCTTCGCCTCCATTCCCACCACCATCCCCGGCTACCACGTCAGCGAACATCTGCCCCGCATGGCGAAGCAGACGCATCGCATGACCATCATCCGCTCGGTCAATCACAACGCTCCCTCGCATCGTTCCGCCGCCTACTGGAACCTCACCGGCCACGAGCCGCCGCGAATCGACGCCAACTGGGAGGCTTCGCGAAAGGACTGGCCCTGCCTGGGTTCGATGGTGATGGCCGCCAAGGACACGGGAGCTTCAGCTCCCGTGAATTCCAAAGCTCCCGTGGAGTCCGATTCAAACCGCCCCCGCGCCCTCCCCGGCGCCGTCTGTCTGCCTTACACCATGGCCGACGGCGGCCGCGCCAACGGGCAGGATGGCGGCTTCCTCGGACTGGCATACGATCCCGTGGTCGTGAGGCCCCGGCAGGGCACGCCTTACGAAGGCGTGTCGCCTTCCTCCGGCTCGATCGATCTCGACTTCACCCAGGGCATCGACTTCAACCGCTTCATCTCCCGTCGCAGCCTGCTCGACGCCCTCGAATCGCGCGATGCTTCGCTGCGGGGTCTGGAGACCGCCCAGGTCCGGCAGTACCGCACGCAGGCGATGGACATGCTGCTGGATCCGAAGGTGCGCGCCGCGTTCAACATCGACAGCGAACCCGCCGCCATGCACGCCGCCTACGGCAAACACATCTGCGGCCAATCGACGCTGATGGCCCGCAAACTCGCCGAGGCCGGCGTGCCGCTGGTCACGGTTTACTGTGCCGCCGGCGATCTCAACGGCTCCGCCGGCGCCCACTGGGACACGCATGGCGACGGCTACAACCGGCTCAAGAATCAACTCCTGCCCCCCATCGATCAGGCCATGTCCGCGTTGCTCGATGACCTCCACCAGCGCGGCACGCTCGATGAAACCCTCATCGTCCTGCTCACCGAATTCGGCCGCACCCCCAAGACCAACCCCGGCGGCGGCCGCGACCACTACCCCAACTGCTACACCGTCGCCTTCGCCGGCGCAGGCGTCTCGCAAGGCCTGCTCTACGGCAGCTCCGACAACATCGGCGCCTACCCCGCCTCCGACCCCGTCAGCCCCGCCGACCTGCACGCCACCATCTTCCACGCCCTGGGCATCGACCCCCACTTCACACTCCACGACCGCGACGCCCGCCCGCTCAAGGCGACCGATGGCCAGGTGCTGCCGGTGTTCGGGTGAATGATGTTGCCTTACAATGGCCTGCTGATTTCGCATTTTCTCCGAGGTCTGGTCATGCTCAGATTCCGTCACATCATTGGCGTTTGTGTCTTCGTGTGCATGGCCGCGGCGGTCGCGCCGGCGGATGAGGCCAGGAAGGTTTTCGACACGCTTTACGGCCAGAAGATCAGGCAGGCGACCGCCACCGCCGACCGGGCCGATGATGTGGCGCTCGCGCAGGAGATGGTCGCCGTCGCCAAGGACAGCGGCGGCACGCCCGGGCTTCAGATTCTTCTCTGCAACGGCGCCGCCGATCTGGCGGGAAAGCATCCCGATGGATACGCCGTCGCCATCGAGGCGATGCAACTGCTCGCCGACGAGCGCGAAGAGGAGCGCGAGGCGGCCCGCGCCAAACTCATCGAACTGCTGGCGAAACAATCCCGCACCGGCGGCGCGGAGGCCCGCAACGACGCCGGTGATGCGCTGATCGACCTGCTCATCACGATGGGCGATGAGAAGGCGGAGAGGAAACTATATACGGAGGCCGCCGCCGACTATCGCCGGGCGAATACGCTTGCGGTGCAGCGCAAGTCGGAACAGTTGGAGCCGATCAAGGCGAAGATGGAGTTCGCCACGAGCCGCGACCGCACGGTGAAACGCCTGGCGCAGTTGCAGGAGAAGTTGCTCCAGAACGCGAACGATCACGCGACGGCGGAGGAGATCGTGAGACTGTATGTCGTGGAACTCGATGATCCGGCGGGCGCGGCGCCGTATCTGAACCGGGTGAAGGATGAACAGTTGAAGGAACTCGTGCCGCTGGCCGTCGCCACCGAAAGGCTGACCGATGCGCAGTGCCTTTTGCTCGGCGAATGGTACCGGGCGCAGAGCGCCCGACTCAACGGCGCGGCTGCACGGCCACCCCTGGAGCGCGCGGCGAAACTCTTCTCACGCTATCTCGAAACCGGCGGAGGTCCCGCCCTCGAAAAGACCAAGGCGGAAATCTTTCTCAAGGAGATCCGCAACGAACTGGCAAAACTCGCCCCCAAATCTCCCACGCCCCGCACAGCGACGACAAAGACCCCGGCGGTTGTTCCCGAATGGACCGTTCGTTGTTGGGAGGGCACGTGGAATCCGTACGCACTCTCCAAGATGGAAACGAAAAACACGCCGGCGGGATTTGTGGTCAGGAACACGAGCGGAATCCACCGCTTCGCAAAAATCTGTTACGGCGACGCCTTGGACGGCGACTTTGACTTCGAAATCGAAGTCCGCGGCGCCAACAGCGTTCACCTGACGCCGGCCAACGGCGAGGACGCCGGGATCTATGTGCATCTGCCCAATCGAGGCGACTCGCACAGAGTCCGACTCTCGCGCAGGAAGGACGAAATCAAGGGCCTGCTCAACGGCAAACCGGTCGATTTGGACTTCCGCAGCGGGAACAGGGGGCTCAAGGGGTACATGTCCGTCGAGATCAACAGCAATGAGACCGTCACCATTCGCGCGGTGAAACTGGTTGTTCCCGCCCCTCAATGATGATGTTTCGTATCTCTTCATGCTCAGCCACCAGGTTCTCGACCGGGATTGGGCCCGAGCCATCCCTATGGGGGATCCTATCGGGGATTTTGATGTTGAATTGCCGAACGTCGCCGCCGCCGGGACACAGAAATACGCGCCCTTCCCCGTAGGCGTACTGTTGCCCGTCTATTTCAATGAACTGATTTTGAGACGAAGCGGAAACGACAATCACTTCGCCTCCATCCAATGTAAAGCGACACCGAAATATGGTTTCATCGCGTCTGGTCTCGTGATCTATGGCCTGATTTGGATTGGATGAAGCCAGGAAAATGACACAGTCGGCGCGTTGCCCGGAAACGGAATAGAACGCGATATGCCGGGGGCCGATACGGGCCTTTCCATATCCCGCCGGCAATGGCACCCGCGAGATATGGTTGGCAGCGTATAGGCGAATCAAGATGATGACGGCGACGACCACAAAAAAAGCCACGCATGTTTTTCGGTGATTCATCCTGCAATCCTCCGCAAGCGGGAAGGCGGCCGGTCAATCATTCCACCGTGGCTCCATAGACCATCTGATACGAGCGATTGCCCCGCTACTCCCCAAAGCGAAGCAGCGGCCCCCCCCCGTCTTTTTGTTCGCCGCGATCAGTGTTGGAAGAAGCAGGCGTGGGCGACGACGGTTTGCGTTTGAACCAGCCGAACATGCGTGACCCTCCGAAAAGTCGGGTGAACGGGACCGCATGATAACGCAAAACGAATGACAGGTAAACGATGGCGATCGAATGTTGTGGAACACGGAAAGGGGGACATTCTTCTGTTTGAGGCCGATTAAGAATGCCATCCTTTCCGCCTCTTTCTTGCTCTTTAGTTCCAGCCACCCGCCGAGTCTATGGCGCTGGATTTATTGTTTTATCCGGGCCCGATGTTTCGGCGGTCATATTCTATATCTGAAGGACTATCCGTTTTATATCCCAGTAAAAGGCCAACCTCCAGAAGAGCTACTGACGCTTTTCCTGACAGGACAAATGGAACTTGCTCCAACATCGCCACCACAGACTCATACACAAGCCCATATTCTCCGGTATTTTCCAGAAATTCTCTTGTTTGCTCCATCTCTTCGTCAAACGACAAGGAGTCATATCCAAAATGGTTGGCCAGATGGGGCTGCGCCCTTATTTCATCAAATATGATCCGAAGACGTTCGATTATTGTATTTTCGTTATTCATGGATTCCTCGGCGGGTGGCCGGGGCTGAATCCGCAAAGCCCCGGCACCCGCCCAAGTGCATGAAGAATGGCAGCATCACGGGAGGTTGTCGGTCCTACGGGCCGGGGCTTGCGCAGAGCCTTCAGTCCCAGCCACCCGCCAGGCTTCCGGGGGCCGGGTGGGTCTTCCGGGGGGTCACAGCGTCCAGGGGCTGCGCATTTTCGGGCTTAGGAGGGCGTTGGCGGTTGCGTCGTTGGTGATGGTTTCGGTGCCGGGGTCGAACTTGAGCGGTTTGCCGGTGATCATGGCGATGTTGATGAGGTGGCAGAGGGTTCCGGTGCGGTGGCCGGTTTCGGCGTTGGCGACGGGTTGGCGGCGGGTTTTGATGGCGTCGATGAAGTTCTGGTGGTGTCCGGGGCTGCGGCCGAGGCGGGTTTCGCTGTCGCCGAGGGTGTCCTTGAGGATGGCGGGGTCGGAGGCTTCGAGTCGTCCGCCGTGGATGTGGACGAAGATCCAGCCGTCGGCGCCTTCGAACCTGACGCCGCGGGTGCCGTTGCTGGAGCCGATGAATTGAACACCGTTGGCGTATCGGCCTTCGAATTCGTATTCCCAGAAGGCGTCGTAAAGGCTGCCTTCGTTTCGCTTTCCGGTGGCCTTCATTTCGACGACGCTGGTGTTGTCGAATCCGCCGCCGAGCTGGCCGATGTCGATGACGTGGGCGCCGCGGTCGGTGATTTCGCCGCCGCCGTAGGCCAGGACGAATCGCCACCAGAAGTGGGTGCGGCGGTCGGAGTAGGGGGCCTGAGCGGTGTGGCCGAGCCACATATTGTAATCGAGATGCGCCGGCACCGGCTGGGCGTCGGGGATGGTCTTGAGGCGCATGGCCTGCTGGTGATGGTGGTCGTTGCAAGGGAGGTTGACGCGGATGGTCTTGAGGCGTCCGATGCGGCCGTTGCGGACCAGTTCGCAGGCGAAGCGGGAGTTGGCGCCGGAGCGTTCGTGGCTGCCGGTCTGGAGGACGCGCCTGTTTTTTTCGACGGCGTTGACCACGGCCCGTCCTTCGGCGACGGAGTTGGTCAGCGGTTTTTCGCAGTAGATGTCCTTGCCGTTCTCGGCGGCGCCGATGGAGCAGAGGGCGTGCCAGTGGTCGGGGGTGCAGACGGTGACGGCATCGATGTCCTTGCGGGCGACCAGCTCGCGGAAGTCGGTGTAGAGGGCGATGTCGGAAGCCTTGTGCTTGGCGGCAACCATGTCGAGGGCGGCTTTGCGGTGGTTGGTATCGACATCGCACAGGGCCACCATCTGGCAGTCGCGGTGATGGAGGAACTGGTTCATGTTGTGCCGGCCCTGGCCGCCGAGACCGATGGCGCCGAAGACGATGCGGTTGGAGGGAGCGACGGTCCCATCCTTGCCCAGCGCCGAGGCGGGCACGATCATCGGAGCCGCCAGCGCCGAGGCTGCGATCGCGGTTCCGGTGCGGATGAATTGCCGGCGGGTGGTCTGCTTCTTTGCGGAGGTCATGTTCGGATTCCTTTGGTGAATGGCGATGGAGGCCGCTTCCAAGCGTGCGAACGAACGGGACGGATGCCCCCGGATGCCCCCCGGATGTCCCCGGATCATATTAGCTGGCGAGGGCGATTCCAAATCATTTCTTTTTTGTCACGCCATCGATTTGACACCTGGGATATTTTTCATACACTGTTCCTTCTCGCCATAACCGGCGGGATTGGTCGTCCCCGATGTTCTTTGACTTTTGAGGGCTCTTTCATGGCCACCGGCATCAACAGCATTCGCATCCGCATGGAAGCTTACGATCACCAGGCGTTGGATTCGTCCGCGAAGGAAATCGTCGAGCACGCCAAGCGGACGAACGCGAAGGTGGCCGGTCCGATTCCGCTGCCCACACGAATCGAGCGTTACACGGTGCTGCGAAGCCCGCACGTGGACAAGAAGAGCCGAGAGCAATTCGAAATCCGCACGCACAAGCGGATCATCGACATCAAAGAGCCCAATGCCCGCACGGTCGAGGCGCTCAACCGCCTTGTTGTGCCTGCCGGCGTGTTTGTGAAGATCAAGGCGTAGAAAGCTGTCAGCGATCAGCTTTCAGCCAAAGGCAGGGGGAACGACAGGTGAAAACGCAGTGTGTGACGGTTTGGTTGGTGGTGAAAACGTGTTACTGAATACGGAGTTTCCGGCTGAAAGCGGATCGCTGAAAGCCGAAAGCTCTTGGAAATCAAAGCAGGGTGGTGATCCTCTGGTGGCGACAACAATCGCCGCCATGATCCGAAGTCCGGCTGATAGCTGAAGGCTGACCGCTGAAAGCTTCATCCGCTTCCCCCTCGGAGGTTTGTACGATGCCCGCAGCAATGCTCATTGGCAAAAAAGTCGGCATGACCCGCATCTATGATGCGGATGGCAGGCAGGTGCCCGTCACGGTGATCGAAGCCGGTCCATGCTTTGTCAGTCAGGTCAAGACGGCTGATAACGACGGCTACGACGCGATCCAGCTTGGCTTTCAGGATCTGAAGCCTCGCAACTCCACGATGCAACTCATCGGGCACGATGCCAAAGCCGGTCTCGCCCCCAAGCGGATTCACCGCGAGGTTCGCCTCAAGGCCGAGGATGTCGGCACCTACGAACTGGGGCAGGAACTGAAGGTCGATCTGTTTGAAGCGGTCAAGTTCGTCGATGTCATCGGCACCAGCAAGGGCAAGGGCACGCAGGGTGTCATGAAGCGGTTCCACTATAAAGGTCTCTGCGCATCGCACGGCACCGAACGCAAGCATCGCTCGCCCGGTTCGCAGGGCGGTCGTGCAACCAACCGCGGTTTCTCCGGCCGTCCCAAAAAGGGCGGCGGCGGCCCCGGTCGCATGGGCAACGAAACGGTCACCGTCCGCAGTCTGGACGTGATCGGTCAGGATAAGTCCAAAAATCTCCTGCTGATCAAAGGCCCGGTCCCCGGCGCCAATGGCGGCATCCTCGTGATTCGGGAGGCTACACGGCTCTACAAGAGCAAGGCCGAGAAGGCCAAGGCGTCGTAAGTCGGGAAGGGAAGCCATCAGCTTTCAGCCGTCAGCCATCAGCCAGAAAAGAATGGCGGAGACTGACAGCAATGAAAAGCTGATGGCTGATAGCTGATGGCTCGCAGCTTCCAGCTTCTTCCGCAAGATACTGCGACGGCACGACAAGTTGGACCGTGATACGACCAGCACCCCGGCGCGGCAGGCGATCAACCTTGGGTTGATTCTCCGTTCCCCGGCTCGAAGCTGACGGCTGAAAGCTGATAGCTTCCACAAGGCATAACCATGATTGATCTTCCCATTCACAATTTGCAAGGCCAGCAGGTCGGCACGCTCCAGCTTGACAATGAGCTGCTCGGCGGCGAAGTTCGCCCCGGACTTCTCAAGCAGGCTTACGTCCGCATCCACGCCAACAAGCGGTTGGGCACTTCCAAGACCAAGAACCGTCACGAAGTCAACGGTTCCACCCGCAAGCTCTATAAACAGAAGCACACCGGCAACGCCCGCCGCGGCGACAAGAAATCCAACATCCTTCGTCACGGAGCCCATGCCCATTCCAAGAAGCCGCACTCATGGCGGCAGGACATGCCCGAAAAGATGCGCCGCCTGGCCAACCGCAACGCCCTGCTCGCCAAAGCGGTCGATAATGAGATCAAGGTCATCGACGGTCTGAGTTTCGACAAGCCTTCCACCAAGCAGTTTGCTTCACTTCTTTCCGCTCTTAAAGTCGATCGCACCTGCCTCGTCGCCGTGAGCGATGTGGCCAGCCCGGCAGCCCGATCGGCATCCAACCTTGATGATGTGACCGTCACGCAGGCCGATCGCCTGAACGTGTTCGATCTGCTCAACCACCGCTACCTGGTGGTCGATCAGGCGACGCTGAGCGCATGGATCGATCGTGCGAAGGCTCAACTTGAGGCCAGTTCCGCCGGCAAGGCGACTCGTCAGGCCCGTAAGCAGGAGGCCAGGTAATGTCCGTTCCGAACCTCGATTCAACCTACGTTCTCAAGCGCCCGCTGATCACCGAAAAGGGCACCTGGGAAGCCACCGGTGTCAAGGCCCGCGGCGCCACCGCCGGTCAGCCGCTCAATCGTTTTTCGTTCCTCGTCGATATCCGCGCGACCAAGCCGCAGATCAAGGCGGCGGTCGAAGACCTCTATAAGGTCCGCGTCGTGAAGGTCCGCACCCAGGTCCGCAAGGGCGTTGACTTCCGCACCCGCTGGGGCGCCAACCGCACGCCGGACTGGAAGAAGGCGACCGTCGAACTGCACGTGGATGACAAGATCGAACTGTTCTGATGATTTTCCGCCGCCCCCGCCGCTTGCGGCGTAGCAACGAGTAACACCATGGCCATTCGCATCTACAAAAAGACCAGTGCCGGCCGGCGAAACGCTTCGGTCAATCTCCACGTGGAAGTGACCAAGAAAAAGCCGGAGAAGACGCTGCTTGCCCCCAAGATCCGCGACAGCGGCCGCAACAACAGCGGCAAGATCACGGTCCAGTGCCGCGGCGGAGGCGCCAAGCAGCGCTACCGCATCATCGACTTCAAGCGAAACAAGGACGGTATCGTCGGCAAGGTGGTCGGCATCGAATACGATCCCAACCGCACCTGCCACATCGCCCTGATCGAGTACGCCGATGGCGAGAAGCGTTACATCCTCGCCCCCATCGGCCTGACCGATGGCCACACGGTCGAGTCGGGCAAGAATGTGACCGAACCCAAGGTCGGCAACGCCATGCCCCTGGCCCACATTCCCGCCGGTCTGAACGTACACAATGTCGAGATGATTCCCGGTCGTGGCGGCCAGATGTGCCGGTCGGCCGGTACTTACGCCCGTCTGACCAACAAAGAGGCCGGCTGGGCGACGCTCGTGTTCCCCTCCGGCGAAATTCGCCAGATTCCCCTTGAGTGTCGTGCAACCATCGGCCAGGTCGGCAACACCGATCACCAGCACGTCGTGTTGGGCAAGGCCGGCATGAGCCGGCACAAGGGTGTGCGCCCCAAGATTCGCGGCATGGCGACGAACCACAACGATCACCCGATCGGCGGCGGTGACGGACGCAGCAAGAAGAACCGTCCGCCTTGCTCCAAGACCGGCGTGCTCTCCAAGGGCGGCAAGACCCGCGCCCCCAAGAAGGCGTCAAGCAAACGGATCATCCGCCGCCGCTTCAGCGTCCGATTCGGTCAGTTGGTGGTGTAAAAGCTTTCAGCTATCAGCCTTCAGCTTTCAGCTTAAGGCAGTGGTGATCGCAGAGTGACAGTATTCGAGTTGATTTGGTTTATAAGAAGTGTTGGTGTTGATTCGAAGCCGCAGGCTTCGGTGTTTCAAAGCTGAAAGCTGACGGCTGATAGCTGACAGCTCCTCAGACGTGTTGATGTTCATCCGAAGTCGAAGACTTCGGCGTTTCAAAGGCTGATAGCTGACGGCTGATGGCTGACAGCTTTATAAGGCTCCCCATGGCACGAAGCACGAAAAAAGGTCCGTTCGTTGATGAGAAGCTCTACCGCAAGGTGGAGAAGCTGACCCAGATGGGCCGCAAGGACCCGATCAAGACCTGGTCCCGCGCCACCACGGTCGTGCCCGAGTTCGTCGGCCACACCTTCCTGGTCCACAACGGCAAGATATTCCACAACGTCTTCGTCACCGAAGACATGGTCGGCCACAAGCTCGGCGAGTTCAGCCCGACCCGAACCTTCCGTGCCCACACCGCAGGCACCAAGGCCCAGCGCTCGACCGGTGCGGTGTGAAAGAAGCTGTCAGCTTTCAGCCATCAGCCATCAGCTTAAGGCAGTGGTGATCGCAGAGTGACAGTGTTGGATTTGAGTGTATGGATAAGTGTTGATGTTCATCCGAAGCCGCAGGCTTCGATGTTTCAAAGCTGATAGCTGATAGCTGAAAGCTGAAAGCTTCCCCGGAGTTTGCAATGTCCAAGTTCACCAACGTACACCGAGGCGCCCGCATCAGCCCGACGAAGCTGCGTCCCGTGATCAAGCTGATCATGGGCAAGCGCATCGATGAGGCGTTCGCGATCCTCGAAGTGAGCAAGCGTCGCGGCGCGGTTTTCGTCAAGCAGGCCCTGCTGGCGGCCCAGGCCAACGCCGACCAGGCGGAAGTCGATACCCGTAAGCTGAAGGTGACCGATGCCCGCGTGGACAGCGGCCCGACGATGAAGCGTTTTCAGCCCAAGGATCGTGGCCGGGCGCATCAGATTCTCAAGCGCACCAGCCACATCACGGTGGGCGTGGATCCGCTGTGAGCGATTCGGGTGTCGGGTGTCGGGTGTCGGAAAAGACATCGGACCTGAGCCGGCAGCCGCGAAGTGATTTGCAAACGGACTGATATCGAACTGAATGAAATTGAACTGGTGCAAGGCTTCGGCGACACCCGACACCCGACACCCGAAACCCGGACTTATAAAATGGGACAAAAAGTACATCCATTCGGCTTCCGCGTCGGCATCACCGAGGCTCACAAGAGCCGGTGGTTCGCTCCCAAGGCTCTCTATGGCGAGCTCTTGATCGAGGACCAGAAGATTCGTCGCTACATCGACGATCGCCTCAACCGCCGCCCGCCGTTCGCCGCCGTCTCCGATGTTCACATCGAGCGCACCCGCGAAGAGCTCAAGGTGATCATCAAGACCGCCCGCCCCGGTCTGGTCATCGGGCCCAAGGGTGCGGAGATCGAAAGGCTGTCGCAGGACCTTCAGGCACTCACCGGCCGCAACGTGGTCGTCAACTGCATCGAGGTGACCAACCCCGACGCCGACGCCAAGCTGGTGGCCGAGTCGATCGCGGAGCAGCTTCTCAAGCGTGCCGGTTTCCGCCGGGTGCTGAAGATGAAGGCCGAGGCGGCGATGGGCGCCGGCGCCAAGGGCGTGAAGATTCTGCTGTCGGGTCGTCTGGGCGGCCACGAAATGAGCCGTAACGAGGAAATTCGCCTGGGCTCGATTCCGCTGGCGACGCTCCAGGCCAACATCGACTACGGCTTCGCCGAGAGCTTCACCACCTACGGCGCGATCGGCATCAAGGTGTGGGTTTACAAAGGCCTCTACAGCGCGATCAAGGAAAGCGAACTGGAAAGCAAGGCGGCAGGCGCCAGGCCCCGCGCACGTGGACGACGATAAAACAGAAGTTCTGAGTTCCGAGTTCTGAGTTCCGAGTTATGGAACCGAAGAATTCGACTCAGAACTCAGAACTCAGAACTCAGAACTCAGAACTCAGAACTCAGAACTCAG
>CAZYPK010000150.1:0-13151 GCA_964649195.1 uncultured Phycisphaeraceae bacterium | reverse complement strand
CCCGCTTTGGGGGCCTGAGCAAACGAAACTCGCGCGGACGGCAAACCATCAGGCATGATCGCCGATCGCGCGATTTTCGTTTGCTTCAGCCCGCGGACGGGCTTCGCAAACGAACGGCTCGGCGGGAGCCTCGCCCTCCCATATGCTTTACCCTCCCCCCCTTGCCTTTCAACTCGGAACCCGGAACTCGGAACTTTTCATTCCATCGACCGATGATGCAAAAACACGCAAAGCACCTGCGCCTCTTCGCCGTAGGGATTGACCAGTCGGTGCGGCGTGGTGGCTTCGAAGTAGATGCTGTCGCCGGGCATGATCTGGTGTCGTTGTCCGTCGTATTCGAAATCGACCTTGCCGGTGATCACGATGAGGAACTCCTCGCCTTCGTGGGACAGGCGGTCGGGCCTTCCTTCGCCGGGCGGGAGGGTGATGATGACCGGGTCCATCTGGCGGTCGGATCGCTTGTGGGCCAGGGATTGGTAGATGATGTTGGGGCTTTGCTCATCACGCTCGAAGCGCAGCCGCTCGTTCTCACGGACGATGATGAACTGCGGCCTCACATCCAGGCCGTCGAGCAGTTCGCCCAGCGAGGCGCCGTAGGTGGAGGCGATTTTCCCCAGCGCCGGAAGCGAAGGGGTCACCCGGAAGTTCTCCACCTTGGAAAGCCAGCTCCGCGTCAACCCCATCTGATCGGCGGCCTGTTCGAGCGTCATGCCCCGGCTGCGCCTAAGCTTCCTGATGCGCTGGGATAATTCCAGAAGGTTCATAGCCCCGCTATTATCGACGGCAAAACCCGCCCACGCAACAACGAGCAAGGGGAGCCGGGGGAGCAGGCTGGGTGGCTGGGCTGGGTGGCTGGGGCTGAGTCCGCGAAGCCCCGGCCCAGGCGCACGAAGCAAGGTAAGGCAACTGATCGCTGATGGTCCCTTGGGCCGGGGCTTGCGCAAAGCCTCCAGCCCCAGCCACCCAACGAAGCCTCCAGCCCCAGCCACCCGGCGGACGCGAAGGGATCGATCCATCCTCATCCACTCCCGGACCTGCCATGAGTCTGGATCAATTCATCAATCTCCTGGCCATGATCACCCTGATGCAGATGATGGTGACCATCGGACTGGATGCGACCCCGGCCCAACTGCTTGCCTCCGCCCGTGACTGGCGAAACGTGCTTCGGGCCTTGCTGGCCAATTATGTGCTGGTGCCCGCCGCGGCGACGGGGCTGCTGATCGGCTTCAATGCCTCGCCCTGGGTCGCGGCGGGGTTCATGATCGCGGCGGTCTGTCCCGGTGCGCCTTACGGTCCGCCCTTCACCGCCCTGGCCAAAGGTGATCAGGTCCAGGCCGTGGGGCTGATGGTCATCCTCGCCGGATCATCGGCGCTGCTTGCCCCGATCCTGTTGCTGTTGCTGCTGCCGCTGGTGGCGGGCGATGAACCGATGGACATCAACATCGGCAAGATGGTGGGAGCGCTGGCGCTGACCCAGTTTCTGCCGTTGATCGTCGCCCTTGCCCTGCGGCACCAACGCCCCCTTTGGGCCCTGGCGATCCGGCCCGCATCCAGGAAGCTGAGCGCGGCGCTCAACATTTTTCTGCTGGGCCTGATCCTGATCGTTCAGATGGAGCTTCTGGCCGAGATTCGCCTGAAGGGATATGCCGGCATGTTGCTGCTTCTGACCTTCTCCCTTGCCGCCGGCTGGTGCGTCGGCGGCCCCGGAGGGAGGAATCGCAAAACCATGTCGATCACCACCGCCGTCCGAAACGCGGGCGTCACCCTGGCCATCGCCACCAGCTCGTTCCCCGGCACCGCCGCCGTCACCGCCGCCACCGCTTACGGCCTGTTCCAGACGATCGCCGTGGCGATGCTCGCGGTCGCATGGGGGCGAACAGCCGCGTCGGCATTGACCCATGAAAATCCGAAATGATCGTTTGCGCCGGGTGGCTGGGGCTGAGTCCGCGAAGCCCCGGCCCGGCGCACAAAGCAAGGTGAGGCAACTAAAAACTGAAGACTGAATGCTGAAGACTGAAGACTGAATGCTGAAGACTGAATGCTGAAGGCTGAAGGCTGAATGCTGAAGGCTGAATGCTGAAGACTGAATGCTGAAGGCTGAAGGCTGAAGGCTGAAGGTCGCCTGGGCCGGGGCTTGCGCAAAGCCTCCAGCCCCAGCCACCCAAAGCCCCAGCCACCCGACGGCGCGGCCGTCGCGCTTGCGCACTCACATGATGGGGGCGATGAACCAGCCCAGCATCTTGGCCGTGCGCGTCTTGATGGCCCGGCTGTTGAACGGCTTGAGCAGCGGAAACGCCCCCACATCCTTCCATCGCTCGTAAAATCGGGGATCGCCCATCTCCACCGGCTCGGCGCCCTCCCGCAGCTCGAAGGAACTGGAATATCGCGCAGGCCAAAGATCAACCGGCAACGCCTCCGACAAACGGCTCATCAGCTCGCCCAGCGGCGTCACCGGCAGCGGCAGGTCGCTTTTGGCCACGGCGTAGCTGTTGCGCGGCAGCATGTCGCGCCCGATATCATCGGCAAGCAACCGCGCCACCTTCGCGTCGTAAATGATCAGGCCCACCTCCGTGTCCAGGTTGCGCGAGCGGGGATGGACGTTGTACGAACCGATGAAGGCGATCCGGTCGTCAATCACCGCCGACTTGGCGTGAAGCGAAATGAACGGAGGCGTCTTCGTGTGAACATTGACGCGATCCCCGATCATCACGGACCGCCCTGCGGCGTCGGTCGTCGCAAACGGCCGAAGCTTCCCGTCGATGTTGAACGACGGCGACTCGATGCGCTCGCGCTCGGTCGGCGTGGGCAGCCGATTCAGAAGCGGAACATAGTCGGCCATCTCGTGAATGTCCTGCGGAATCGGCTTGATCTCGTGCATTTGAATGCCCAGGTCCTGGATCAGCATCCGCTTCTGCTTGAACGTCACCCCATAGACGTACCACGCATCCGTCGCCGCGAGGCTGTTGGTGGAGACGACGAACTTCACCTGCGGCTTCCGTTCCCTGAGTTTTTTCACATCCGCCACCGCCTCGTCGCCGAGGATGAAATAAGGCGACTGAATGAGGATGCGCCGCTCCGCCTCGGCGATCATTTCACGAAGCCGCTTCGAGGAAGCCGAGTCCCCGCTGATGCTGTTGCTGTCGTTCTTGGCGGGATCATCGTAAACCCACTCGATGCGCTCGACGGAATGCAGCTTGTCAATGATGTTGGCGCGGACATGTGACGGATCATCCGCCTGCCGGCTCAGGTCATCGAAGAGATGGTGAAAGGCGAAGTCGGTCCGCGTGGTGAAGTGCGGATGTTTGCCGCTGTCGATCAGGGCTTTGACATCGATCAGCTCCCCGCAGGGCAGCGAACGGGGCGTGTTCCAGAACGCATCGAACGACCGGATGATGTCCGAAGCGCCGGGGCCGAGCGCCAGCACATCCCGATCCTTGTAGATCAGGCCGATGTTTCGGTCGTAGTATTCGTTGAAATAGTTGCGTCCGCCGGTGATGACGATGTCGTCATCCACGATGAAGGTCTTGTCGTGCATGCGCACGTTCAGTTCCTTGAAGCCTGCGATCATCGCCCCGATGGTGGCGAGCCTGCCGGGGTTGATGCGGTCGGTGTTGGGGTTGTGCAGCCTGACCTGCAACCGGGGGTCCACCGTCGAGAGCCAGGCCAGTATCTCCGTCTCCACATCGGAAAACATCTGGTCGGCCAAAATCTGCACGACCACGCCGCGCTGCTTGACGGCGCGGATGAGTTCCCAGATGACATAGCGGCCGCATTCGTCATTGCCCCACATGAAGGTCTGAATGCGGATGGAGCGTTGCGCGCTGCGGATCAGATTGATGCGCGCCAGCAGCGCCTCATCGCCGCCGTTGAGAATGTGAACGCGCGGCCTGCCATCCTGGCGCGCCGATTCGACGGCGTCCTTCCAGAGGTCGGCGGTGCCGCCCTGGGGCGGATGCGTGAACGTGTCGCCGGACAGTTCGGCCGGCATCACGGGTACCGTCGATTCGCAACCGGTGGTGAAGAGAACCGCTGCCGCAAGCAGGCAGGCTGCGAACTGAAGAACTGTTTTCGATGGGGTCATCGTGGAGCCGGTCCGCAGGGGTGTGCCCATCTTTTGTGGCAAGATATTATTCCGGGTGGCTGGAGGCTTTGGGTGGCTGGGGCTGGAGGCTTTGCGCAAGCCCCGGCCAGACGGCCATCGACTTTCAGTTGCGCCATCTTGCTTCGTGCGCCTGGGCCGGGGCTTCGCGGACTCAGCCCCAGCCACCCGAAGCGGTCCCAGCCACCCAAAACTTCTCAAACCCCGACACCCGGCGCGCTTCAATTCGATCAACGGGCCTTGAACAGCCGATCGGTCCACTCCTTGATCGTGCTCTTGGCATATTCAAGCTGATCGGCGGCGACGGGGCGTTGCGTCGCGCTCTGATCGATCAAGGCGAAGATGCGTTCGCCGGTCTGCGAATCAAGAGCCTCGGCCTCCATCGTCGCGCTGCCGATGTCCAGCCGCCCCGGCATGACCGTGGCCGTGAACAACTGCCCCTGCCTGGCGGGTCGAATCCCCGTCAGCGCCAGGCGCAACCTCAGCGTGCCCGGCCCTGCCGCCTGGACCAGCGTGAAGTTCCTGTCCGTCACCAGATGCTTTTCAACTTCGCTTCGCCAGAACGCGATGAACTCCTGCATGGCCTTGGGGTCAACCTCGCCCGCATCCGAAGGATTGGCGAACCGCACCTCCATGCTGTCGAGCCAGACCTTCGAATAATCCTTCACGGCCTTGCCCGGATGGCGATACACCAGCGCGCCGTCATGCCTGGGATCGGCGGTGAACTTGCCGGTGTCGCCCATGAACGCCGTGGAGGACGAAGCGCAACCCGTCAACACCAGGCCGGCATACAGGGCAAACACGAACGCATGAATTCGGGTGCGCATCATGACGAACCTCACTGAAGGCTTTGGATAAAGGGGGCCGCTTCGCGCAATTGATCGCCAAACGAAGACAACGCTCTCACTTGCCGTCCACAATCCTCTTCTTCGCCTTCTCGTATTCCTCACGGTTGATGATGCCTTTCTGATAGGCCTCATCCAGGTCCTTGAGTTCCTGGCCGATGGTCTTGCTGTTATCGACATTGACCTTGGTGGTGCTTCCGCACCCCGGCGTGAAGGCCATGAACGCACACAGCAGGAGCAGCGCAAGCCAACGATGCTGAAACATGGTGAAATCCTTTGTGGTTTGAAAGAGGATTTGAAACTTGTCATTTGGAACTTCCGACAGCGTGAGTGCCGGGAATCAAACGCCCCTGTCGCCCGGCTCAATCGCGCTTGAGCTTTTCAGCAAAGCCCTTGCCGATGATGAGCAGTGTGTTGGAGCCTTCAAGCTGGGCGTTGGTCATTTCCGGGCCATCGCCTCCCTTGACGAAAAGGCGGATCGCCTGATCGGATTCCCGATCCCACTGGCCGGTCCCGCCGCGCTTGACGGTCTTGTCCTTGGACTCGTACAGGGCGGTGAATGTCTGGTCGTCGCGGATGTCAACCTCCAGCGAGCCGGGGCCTTTCAGTTCGGGATTGGCCGGATGAAACTGATCGCTTTTCCATCGCCCGACATAGGACGCGCCGCATCCGATGAGTTGCGTCGTCACGGCCATCAAGGCCACGAGGGCCGCGATGCGCCTGATGCGTGTCGTGACGGTGCGATCAACATGCGAAGGTGATTCGGTTTCGGACATATGAAGACTCCTGTTTTGAAAACGGTTGATGTCGCCTGTTCCCCAGCCGCTCGCGGCTTCGCTCCTCCTTGCCTGCGCTTTTCATCGCTTGATCGGCGCGGCAAGCCATCCGTTCTTGATGTAGGCCTGCTCGATGACATCGGCGACCTGGCGGGCGATGTTCGTCGTCGCCGCCGTCACATCCTTCTCAACGCCCTGAGCCTTGAGTTCGCCGATGATCTGGCGGTTCTGGATGAGTTGCAGCCTGATATCGATCGCCTGATCGACCCTGAATCCGATGCTTGGCCGCAGGTCGCCGCTGGCCGACTCCTGGTTGACGAACTGGCCCACGATGGTGGCCGTCTTGGCGGTGGCGGTCTGTCCGCCGGTGGCCAGCGTCGCCGGGATGCCGCGGGCCTGCAAAGCCGCGACGATCTGCTCGCTCACCAGCAGCGAGGCATTGCGGCCCGCCTTGACATCCTCGGCCGTCTGCGGTTCGGGCCGGTTCTCACGAATCCAGGCGGGCAGGAGGTCGGCATCCTTCTGAGCCTCTTCGTGCGTCGGACGAAGCAGGCGGACCAGAATCACATCGGGCTTCTCAACGAAGTATCCCGGACGATAGACGACGATCGCCGCCGGCGGAGAGCAACCCGCCGGCAGAACCGCGACGGTTGCAAGCAGCAGCAAGGTGACCATCCGAGTGAAGTGCATGATGAATATCCTGTGTTTGGTTTGTTGAAGTGGGAGACATTGCCCCGAAAGAAATCCGCTCATCATTTGAAGATCGTAACAACGATCGATTTCCGGTGTGAATTCAACTTGGAACTTTGGATCCTCTGTTCATTGGATGCTCTTTGGCCCGCGCCCTTCCGGGCGGGGCTTAAGCGAAACTCAGGTTAGAACGCAAGATTCAGCCGCATTCCGAGTATGACGGCGGTGTCGATCGCGTCCCGCGGTGATTCGATGATCTGCACATCAAAGGTCAGTTGGGCCGCGGGGGTGATGGCGAGATTGTAATACGCCTCGAATCCGAAGCTGTCTTCATCGATGCCGACGATCCCGGCCAGGCGTCCGGTTTTGAGGTTGGTGTAGTAAACCGCCAGGCCGCAGGTATCCGCGTCGCGCGTGGGGATGATCCCCATGGCGCCGATGCCGCCGCTGACGGTCACCCTGATGAGGCTGGTGTCATCGTCCGCAAACCCGACGCGGAGAAAGAGGCCCACGCCTTGCAGGTCCTGCCTGCCGTTGAGCAGATCGATGGTTGCATCGCCGGGGGTCTCGACGAAGAGATATTGCCACGCGCTCCAATAGACGGCCCATGTCTCATCACTGGTCGGGGCGACGATCCCTTCGCCGGGCTGGAAGACGAAGCGTCCGCCCAGGGCGAGGAAGTTGTTGTCGAAACCATAGACGAAGCCGACATTCTGTCCGCCGGGCAGCGAGCCCAGGCGATACTGAATCTGCGCTTCGCTGGCCCAGACGGCGCCATCGCCGAAGTCCTCGAAGCCGGTGGTGGTGGAGGAGTCGGCGGCGTTCATCACCAGGCTGCTCACCGTGACGCCCTTGAATGGCATCCAGATCACGCCGACCCCCAGCGTGGAGTAAGGCGAGGTCAACAGCGGCGCGACGGGAAAGACGAGGTTGGCATTCATGAACTGGCTGACGCCGCGGCCGGAAGCGAACTCGTTGGGGTCCGAGTCGATGGTGTCGAACTTGCCGATCATGAAGCCGATGTGTTCGGAGAGGAACTGATAGTAGGTGAGACTGGTGAGGGTGAAGGGGATGTTGTCATCGAGCCGATCGGTCAGGGGAAAGAAGGCGTCCGTGTTGACGGGCAGCAGGGAGCCGGCCTTGTCGTTGATTCCTTCGCCGTAACGGGATTCCCCTCGGAACTTGATCATCGCGCCAGGCATGACGCCCATTCGCATCAGGTCGAGCGTGAGCAGGTAATCAAGCGATCCGCCGTAGCGGGTGGCCGAGTCCTGGCCGCCATCAACGACGGACTGCACGGTCTGCGTGAAGTTGACGTCAAACTGGACGCCTTGGTTGGCCAGATCGGTTCGGGTGGCGCCCCAGTCGCCGGTGAGGCGGCTGCGAGTCCAAAGGTCGCCGGTGTAATCGGGGATGGGGATCAAACCTTGCGGGGCGGCAGGCGGCTCCGTCGAAGAGGCATCATCCTGTTGCGCCTGAAGCGCGGCGGCGCCGAGCATCACCGCGATCATTGCCGCGAGGTTGAACAAGCGATGTTGATGGCTTTTTTGGCTCACTGTTGACTGCCTTATCAGGAAGAGAGTGTTGATGCGGGTTCGCGGTGGATCCGGCCCTCACCTGTCTCAATCGCTCCGCTGCGCGGCGATTGAGACTGTCCTCTCCCTGGGGGAGAGGGCGAAGAGGCAAGCCTGGTCGTTCATGATACATCGCTGTCGCCGCATTCGTCGCCCGGTCTCTTTCCAGCCTCCACGGCCCTGGTGATGGCGTCAAGCAGCAGCCGTTCATTCACGGGTTTGCGCAGAAAGGCCGTTGCTCCGCTTCGCAGGACACGCTCCCTCGCTTCGGGCGAATCGTGCCCCGTGATGACCACCGTGGGCACCGCCGCATGGATTCCAATCAGCCGGCTCTGGACTTCGAATCCGTCCATCGAAGGCATGTGCAGATCGAGCACCAGGCAATCAGGCCGATGATCATCGAGCGAGGCCAGAAACTCCTGCCCCGTCGGAAACAGCTCCACCGCCAGATCAGCGGAGCGAAGCAGGCGTCCCAACGCCCGACGAACCGGTTCTTCGTCGTCAACCACAGCGATGAGGAGTGCGCTGTTGCTCACACCGGCCAGACTAAATGCACGAGCCGAAACATGCGTTGGACTTTGGTCCAATACGAACGAATAAATATCAGCCGGGTGATGGCTGGGGCTGAGTCCGCGAAGCCCCGGCCCAGGCGCACGAAGCAAGGTGAAGCAACTGAAGGCTGAATGCTGAATGCTGAATGCTGAAGACTGAATGTTGAATGCTGAAGGCTGAAGGTCGCCGGGCCGGGGCTTGCGCAGAGCTTCAGCCCCAGCCACCCAACGCAACCCTGAGTTTTGAATAAGCGCCGCGCCTCTCATGGGGCGGGCTTGATGCCGGCCTTTTCAGTCAGGCGGACCAGTTCCGCGATGGATTGGGCCTTCACCTTTTCCATGATGCGGGCGCGGTGGACCTTGATGGTTTTCTCGACGGTGCCCAGGTCGCAGGCGATCTGCTTGTTCTGCTTGCCGGCGACGACGTGAATCATCACTTCGCGTTCCCGCGGGGTCAGCTTCGCCAGCCGCTGCCGGATTTGGGCGAGCGAGGCATTGAGCTGGAGGGTGTTTCGGTTCCGATCCAACGCCTGACGGATGGCGGCGAGCAGGTCCGTGTCGCTCACCGGCTTGGTGAGAAAGTCAACGGCGCCATCGCGCATGGCTTTCACGCCGGTGTGGACATCCCCATGCCCGGTCAGGAAGATGACCGGCAGGAGGGACCCGCGCTGCGCCAGCTCCTGCTGAAGTTGCAGCCCGTTGAGATGGGGCATCGCCAGGTCAAGCACCACGCAGCCATGAGCCGCCGGATCGTGTTCCTCCAGGAAATCGCGGGGTGAATTGAATGTCCGGGCGGAGAGGTCCGCCGATCGCATCAGACGGGACAAGGCCTTGAGCACGGCGGGTTCATCATCCACCAGATAGACAATGGGCGGGGACAATTTCATGGCGGCAGACTCCCGGGGGACAGGATACAGTGTAACGTCGCGCCGCCTTGCAGGTTGTTGGTGGCCCACAGATTTCCGCGATGGGCTGTGATGATCGTGCGGCAAACCGCCAGCCCCAATCCCATGCCCGTCTCCTTCGTGGTGAAGAAGGGATCGAATATCCTCTGAAGCGATCCGCCCGGAATGCCGCAGCCGGCATCGACAATCCGCAGATGCACGTCGCCGTCGGGGGAGAGTTCGGTGATGACCTGAAGGCTCCGCGCCGAGGCGGGCGCGGCGGTCATGGCGTCGCATGCATTCATCACCAGATTCAGCAGGACCTGCTGCAACTGCACACGATCGCCGTCCACCGAAGGCAGATCATCGGCGAGGGTCATGGTCACCTTGACATCGTGATTGACCAGATCGTTCCGCAGCAGCTTGAGCACCTCGGCCACCAGCTCGTTCAACTTCAGCGCCTGGATCTGAACCTCCCCCTTCTTCAGAAGCAGCCGCAGCCGGCGGATCACCTCGCCCGCGCGCTCGTCCTGTTCGACGATGTCCGCGAGGATGTCGCGCACCTCGTTCAGGTCGATGTTCTCCTTGGCGAGAAAACGCTGGGCGGCCTGGGCGTTGCTGAGGATCGAGGCCAGCGGCTGGTTAAGCTCGTGCGCCATCGAACCGGACAATTCGCCGAGCATGGCCACGCGGGAGAGATGCGCCAGTTCATTGCGCTGGTTCAGGGATTCGAGCTCGGTCCGCCGGCGCTCGGTGATGTCCGTGACGGATGCAAGCACCAGGACGCCGTTGGGGGCATCGATGGGTGTCAGCCCCACTTCGACGGGAAACTCCTCCCCATCCTTGCGCCGGCCGTAAAGATCCCGCCCCACACCCATCGGCCTGGCGCGGGGGCGTTTCATGTAATCGCTGCGCTGATAGGGATGCCCCGCCGCAAACCGCATCGGAAGCAATATCTCCACGGGCTGGCCGATCAATTCCGTCCGGTCGTATCCGAAGATGGATTCCGCCTGCCTGTTGGCCAGTTGGATCAGGCCCCGGTGGTCGGCGATGATCATCGCGCTGGGCGAGGATTCCACAACCAGCTTGAAATGTTTCTCGCTCCGCCTTCGCAGCCGGACCCGGGAATGGACGACCGTTCCCGTGATGCCGGCAACCATGACCACCAGGAAAATCACCCCGGCAACCTGAACCCACGTTCGCTGCCAGTAGAACGGGGCGACGCTGAACGTGATGTCCCGCTCGCTGGCGCTCCAGGCGCCGTTGCCGTTGGAAGCCCGCACCCGAAGCACGTAATCATCGGGCGGCAACTCGGCATAAACCGCCGAGCGACGCTTGCCGATCGGCTCCCAGGGGAAATCGTTGAGTTTGACCTCGTATTGAACGCTTTCAGGATCGGCATACGCAAGCGCCGCAAAGTGAACTTCAATATGACGGCTTCCGGCCGGCAGGGCGACCGGACCGGCGAACGGTTCACGAACCCTCATCCGCATCGGGTTCACACTCGCTTCCATGACATCCTCCTGATCAGCGTCATGGTGGCGGATTCGGTAGCGAATCTCCTTGTAATGGATGTTCGGCGGCGCGGTCTGGCCGATCCGCAGTCGAGCCGGATCAATCATGGCCACGCCCTTGAGCGTCGCAAACCAGATGCGGCCTTTCTCATCCCGAACGGACACCGGCTGGCGCAAACCTGAACAGAGAAGGCTGGGCAGGCCGTCGGACTTGCCGAAGGAGAGCATGGGCAGGCGCGACAGTCGGCCCTCCGCAGCCGCCCGCAGCTTCTCACGCTCCACCCGGACGACGCCGTTGTCCGTCGCCATCCAGACGTGACCCATCGCATCATCGACCATGCCCAGCACCGTCACCGAGAATCCGCGACGGGCATCCAGCGTGGAAAGCCGCCCGTCGTGCCGGCGAACCAGTGTCTGATTGTTCATGCCGATCCACAGCCCGCCGTCGTCATCGCCCGACAGGCTGATGCTCCAAAGCGTCTTGGTCCTTTCGATGACGGGGACAAAGCGGTCGTTTTCAAGACGGAACACGCTTCCGTTGCAGGCCCAGATGACGCCATCCGAAGTCTCGGCAAAGCCGCTGACCCCGTACAGCGGCCGCTCCTCCACGTTGCCGTAGGGGTGGAATGTCTGGCCGTCGAACATGGCCACATGCTGGCCGCCGCTGATCCAGATGCGCCCGCGCGAATCCTCGAAGAACGCCAGTCCGTTGCCGCCCCCGCCGTCGGCGGCCGAAACGGAACGCGCGATGCCGTTCTCGATCACGTGGGCGCCGCCTCCGAACGTGCCCACCCACAGCCGCCCTCGTCGATCCTGCATGACGCTTTGCACATTGGGTGTCGCATCCGCCGGCAGTGCGAACGGCTTGATTTCATCGCCGGTCCTCCGAAACAGCCCGCCGCCATAGGTGGCGATCCACAGGCCGCCGTTGCCGTCAGGGGAAACCGACTTGACATTCAGCTCGCTCAAACCTTCCCTGACGCCGAAGCTGTGAAACCGCCGCTGTCGCAACCGCGAAACGCCCCCGCCGCTGGTGCCGATCCAGATGTTTCGTTCGCGGTCCTCAAAGACGAAGCGAACCCCGTTGTGCGCCAGTCCCCGGCCCAGCCCGAATCGGCGAAAGCCTCCCGAAGGCGTCACGCGGCAGACACCCTTGTCATACGTGCATATCCAGACGTTGCCATCACCGTCCTCATGAACACTCCACAAACCGCCCAAAGCCTCGGGCAGCTCGATCCGATGCACCTCCGCGCCGGCCTGATACTTCTTCAGAACCTGTCCCTGCACCAGCCAAAGCCCGCCATCGATGGCCTTGCCGCCCCAGGTTTCCTGCCGATTCGACGAAGCCCCGATCATGGACACCCATTGCCGGCCATCCCATCGCCCTATGAATCCGCTCTGGATGGCCCACCAGTGTCCATCCTCATCCACATGGCCGGCGTAACCCTTGCCGGCGTCGCCCGGCGGGTCGGGCAACGCATGAAAGCGTCCGTTGGAGAACTCCATCAGGCGGCCGTTGAACGTGGTGATCAGCAGGTCGCCGTTCTGTTTCTCCGAGAAGGTCCTGGCGAAATCGCCGACCCATCCATCCTCCTTGCCATAGCTGCGCCACGCGCCGTTGTGATGGGTGGCGATGCCGCCGTAGGTGCTGACCCACTGCCGCCCGCTCCGATCAATGTGCAGGTTCACCACGCCGGCGCCGGGCAACCCTGCCGTGTTGGAGGGACGGAAAACATCGAACTCGACGCCATCGAATCGAACCAGTCCGTTGAACGTGCCGAACCAGAGGAAGCCATCGGACGACTGCACCATCGCGGTGGCGGAGTTTTCAGGCAGTCCTTCCTCGACTTCCCAGGTGTCGATCAGATAATCGGGATCGGCGTATGGCAGTGAGCTGGCCGCAAAAACGGGAACCGTGAACGCAAGCATCGCCACATGCAAAAGCAACGGCCCAAGCATCGCCTTGTGACGCCGGACCTGGCTGATCAAGAGTGACATGATCGAAGACAACATGACGATCCCGCGCATCGTGTGGGAATGAAAAAGCCGACGGCGAGAGAATAACAGCATTGACCGGACGGCACTCCTGACCTGAGTTTCGCTTAAGCCCCGCCCGGGATTTGAAAAGTTTTGGATGGCTATTGATGGTCACTTTAAGAAAAACCCCAAGCCCGATGGCGAGTCTGCGAGCCGTCGGGGTATTCCGGCTCGATACCCC
>CAZYPK010000149.1:0-13205 GCA_964649195.1 uncultured Phycisphaeraceae bacterium | reverse complement strand
GCCCGCATTCAGGCGGTGAAGGCCGGGCTGAACATCAGCACCGACCAGATCGAAGCGCACTATCTGGCCGGCGGCAGGATTCGGCAGGTCATCAACGCCCTGATCGCCGCCGACCGCGCCGAGCTTGAACTGCCCTGGGACCGCGCCTGTGCGATCGACCTGGCCGGGCGCGACATTTTCGAAGCGGTGCAGACCTCGGTGAATCCGCGCGTGATCGACTGCCCCAATCCTTCGCAAGGCCGCACGACCATTGATGCCGTGGCGCAGGACGGCATCCAGCTCAAGGCCCGCGCCCGCGTGACCGTGCGCGCCAATCTCGCCAAGCTCATCGGCGGTGCGACGGAAGAGACCATCATCGCCCGCGTCGGCGAAGGCATCGTGACCACGATCGGCTCATCGGCCAGCTACAAGGCGGTGTTGGAAAATCCGGACCGCATCAGCAAGACGGTGCTTGAGAAGGGCCTCGACGCCGGCACCGCGTTCGAGATTCTCTCGATCGACATCGCCGACATCGACGTGGGTGAAAACTTCGGCGCCAAGCTCCAGGCCGACCAGGCCGAGGCGGACAAACGCCGCTTCCAGGCGGAGGCGGAAAAGCGCCGCGCCGCGGCCATCGCGCTGGAGCAGGAGTTCAAGGCGGAAATCCAGAAGAACCGGGCCCAGGTCGTGCTCGCCGAGGCGGAGATTCCCAAGGCGATGGCCGAGGCGTTCCGCAACGGCAACCTGGGGGTCATGGACTATTACAAGATGCGGAACGTCCAGGCCGACACCCACATGCGCGACAGCATCGCCGGCGACAGCGGCGGCAAAACATCCTGAGCGAACGACGGCGATCCGAGCCGCGACTCAACGAGTCGCGGAGATGAGCAGCCTCAAGGGTGGTCAAAGCCACCTTCGACTGCGGAACTCGAACGTGACAGGCATCACGTTTCGCAACCGGGCGACAACCGCGCCTGTCGCTCATTCGCCGTCAATCGACCGTCGCTGCGCGACGGATGCCGTCCATCCACCGCGCGAAGAACGCTCTTTCAGTCCGCACACGTCCGCGACTCGTTGAGTCGCGGCTCTTGTTCCGGCCTCCGCCTTCAAGCGAGATCGGGGAAGAGCTTCTTGACCGTGGCGACCAGGTCCTTCACGTGGCTGACCGATTCGGCCATGAGTTTCTGCTCGCCGGAGACGAGGTCGATCTGCACGATCTTCTCGACGCCGTTTTTGCCCAGCACGACCGGCACGCCGACGAAGTAGCCGTCATCCTTGGCGCCGACGGAATACTCGCTTTCGCAGTAGGCGGCGCAGGGGAGGATTCGCTTCTTGTCCTTGACGATGGCTTCGACCATCTGGATGACGCCCGATGCGGGAGCGTAGTAGGCGCTGGTGCCCATGAGCTTGACGATCTCGCCGCCGCCGACCTTGGCGCGTTCGACGCAGGCGGTGATTTTTTCCTCGGAGAGAAGCTGCTGCACGGGGATGCCATGCACGGAGGTGTAGCGCGGCAGGGGCACCATGTCGTCGCCGTGGCCGCCCAGGAGCAGGGCCTGGATGTCTTCGACGGAGCAGCCCAGTTCCATGGCGATGAAGGTGCGGTAGCGTGCGACATCGAGCGCGCCTGCCTGGCCGATGATGCGGTTGGCGGGGAAGCCGGTGGTTTTCCAGGCGGTATAGACCATGGCGTCGAGCGGATTGCTGACGACGATGACGATGGAGTTCGGAGCGTATTTCTTGACGTTCTCGCTGACGGAGCGCACGATGCCGACGTTGACGTTGATCAGGTCATCGCGCGACATGCCGGGCTTGCGAGGCAGACCTGCGGTGATGACGACCACATCGCTGTCGGCAATATCCTCATAGTTGCTCGTGCCCAGGATGTTGCAGTCGAACCGCTCAATGGGCGAGCACTGCGCCAGGTCGAGCATCTTGCCTTTGACGGCGTTTTCCGCCTGGGGAATGTCGAGCACGACGATATCGCCCAGTTCCTTCGAGGCGGCCCAGAGGGCGCAGGAGGAGCCGACGTTGCCGCCGCCGATGATGGTGATTTTTGCACGCTTGGGCATGATGGTGATCCTTTGTGTTCCAGAGAGGCGACATGGTATAAGATTCGGCAATCATGACAACATGGGAATCGAGGGTGCAATGCCGGTGAAAACGAACAAGAATGGCAGGAGCAAGGCGTCCGTCGTCAGACGACTGGTCGATGGGCACATGCGTATCGAACCGACGATCAGCCATGTTTTTCGGCTGCTTGCCCCCGATGGACGCGAAGAGAATCCCGATGAGCCGATCAAACTGCTTGAGGTGAACTCGAATACGCCTGAGCAGGGGATTTTTCCGATTCCGATGGGCGCCGATCCGTCTGCGCAGATTTGGTTCAAGTCGGTGATCGTCGAGGTGACGCCGCACGAGTTGGAACAGATTCGCAGAGGGCGATTGTCCCTGCCTCATGGATGGACGCTCGGCGAGGAGTTCAAACGGCCATCGCGTAGAAAGGTGGCCGGATGATTGCGGCGGCGCAATGGTCCCGGGGGTTTGCCAGACAGGCATCGGCCGACCTCGCATTCCCATCCCTGGATTTGCTGGAGCAGCCGGCGGGCTTTCATTTGTTGAAGATGCTTGACCGGCTCGCCGCCGAATTTTCCACTTGAAGAATCATCCCATGCCCCACACCAACCTCGAAGGCGAACTCACCGCCGCCGGTCTGCGCATCGCGCTGATCGTGGCGCGGTTCAATGACTATCTCACCTTCCACATGCGTGATGCCGCGATCAACACCTTTTCACGCATGGGTGGCAACGCGGATGATGAAGCGTCACTCACCGTCGCCTACGTGCCCGGCTCCTTCGAGCTTCCCGTCACCGCACTCAATCTCGCCAGGACCGGCAGGTACGACGCCGTCATCTGCCTCGGCTGCGTCATCCGCGGCGAGACCGATCACTACGATCACGTCGTCGAACAGACCGCCAAGGGCATCAAGGATGTCGGCGTCATCACCTCCATCCCGTGCATCTTCGGCGTGCTCACCTGCGACACGCTCGAGCAAGCCATCCACCGCGCCGGCTCGAAGATGGGCAACGCCGGACGCAGCGCGATGATGACCGGCATCGAGATGGCGAACCTGATGAAAAAGGTCAAGTAAGGCAAAGTTCCGAGTTTCGAGTTCCGAGTTCCGAGTTGAAGATAACGGGCTCGGATGCTCCTCCCAACTCGGAACTCGGAACCCGGAACTCGAAACTTATTCCCGCTACACTACCGCCGTGAGCAAACGAAGCGACATTCGGCGACTGGCGATGCAGGCTCTCTATCAGATCGACATGCGGGGCGAAGGCGATCTCGCGTCGATCCGTGAAGCGGTGCATGAGGATGTGAGCGACCCCGGCCTGGCCGAGGAGGTGTTCGCGTTGGCGTCGGCGGCGTGGGGCTCGCGCCAGGAGGCGGATGCGAAAGCGACGGCCCTGGCGCCCGACTGGCCCACGCATCGGCAGCCGCCGGTGGATCGGGCGATCCTGCGATTGGCGTACCACGAAATGATCAGCGGCCACGCCCCGATCAAGGTCGCCATCAACGAAGCCGTCGAACTCGCCAAGTCGTTCTGCGCCGAGAACAGCCCATCCTTCATCAACGGCGTGCTCGACAAGATGGCCAGGGAGATCAAACCGGAAAATCATGACGGCACGACGGCAGAAAACGACGATGCCCCACCCATGTCCCCCAAGGCGTGGCTGGAGGATGCGATGAACGAATAAACAAGTTCCGAGTTCCGGGTTTCGAGTTCCGAGTTGAAGCAGTTTCGGATTTGATGATTCTTCGACTTTGAACTCAGGACTTGAAACTCGGAACTCGGAACTCGAAACTCGGAACTTATTTCCCCATGGGTTTGTTCAAATCCGTCTTCAAGAAAGTTTCCGCCGCCCTCACGAACACCCGTGAAGGCATCGCCTCCCTGTGGACCGGCGGCAAGCTGTCGCGCGAGCTGCTCGTCCAGCTCGAACGGCAGATGATCCAGTCCGACATCGGCATCCGCACCGCGCAGGAACTGGTGAAGGACCTCACCGCCGCGTGGGAGCGAAGCGAAATCGAAACCGCCAACCAGGCCCGCGACTACCTCGTCGAACTGCTCATTGCCGGCTGGCCTCCGGAAGATCGCACGCTGCATTTTGCGACGGAAGGGCCGACCGTCATCCTCGTCTGCGGCGTCAACGGCAGCGGCAAGACCACCAGCATCGCCAAGATATGCAAGAGCCTGCGCGACGAGGGAAAGACGGTGATCCTCGGCGCAGGCGACACCTTCCGCGCCGCCGCCGTCGAGCAACTGGAGATTTGGTCCAGGCGGCTGGGCGTCGAGGTGATCAAGGGCAAGCAGGGCGGCGACCCGGCGGCGGTGGCCTTCGACGCCGCCGAGGCCGCGGTGGCGCGGAAGGCGGATGTGCTGATCATCGACACCGCCGGCCGCCTGCACACGCAGAAGCCCCTGATGGATCAGCTCGCCAAGATACGCAACGTCATCGCCAAAAAAATCCCCGGCGCTCCGCACGAGGTGATCCTCGTGCTCGACGCCACCTTCGGCGCCAACGCGGTGAATCAGGCCAAGGATTTCACCGCGGCGACGCAGGTCACCGGCATCTTCCTGGCCAAGCTCGACGGCACCGCCAAGGGCGGCATCGTCGTCGCCATCCGCGAGCAGCTTGCGATCCCGGTGAAGTTCATCGGCGTGGGTGAAACGCCCGATGATGTCGAACCCTTCGACCCGCAAAAATTCGTCAAGGCGATGTTCGAAGGGTGAAGATGTTTAACGCGCGGACGCGCAGCGAGGACGCTGCGGCTGAAAAGACGCGCAGCGAGGACGCTGCGGCTGAAAATGAGATGCGCAGCGAGGACGTTGCAGCTGAAAGTGAGACGCGCAGCGAGGACGTAGTGGCTGAATATCAGTGAGTTCCTCTCCTCTTTATCTCGGCATTGATCTGGGCACCGGGGGTGTGCGCGCGCTGGTGGTCGGCGTTGCCGGTGATGTTGTCGCGCGAGGGGGCGTGCCGTTTGCGAAAGCGGATCGCGAGCTTCCTGCCGCCCGTCATGAGCAGGATGCCCATCAGTGGTGGGAGGCGGTGGAGCAGGCGATCGCCGCGGTGGTGACGATGCTCAAGGAGAAGGGCATCGCGCCGGAGTCGATCGTGGCGCTGGCGGTGGATGGCACTTCGGGCACGGTGGCGGGCGTGGATGAACACGGCCTGCCGGCGGGGCCGGGGCTGATGTACAACGATGGCCGGGCTGTGGAGGAGGCGCGGGAACTGGCGCAGGTCGCCGCGACATCGGGGCCGTCACCGGCAGGCCGGATCGCGGCCTCCTACGCCATCGCCAAGATTCGCTGGATGCAGAAGCATGAGCCGGATCGTTTCAAACGTGTTCGCTGGTTTGCGCATCAGGCCGATTACATCGCATCGAAGCTCACCGGGCAATGGGGCGTCACCGACTACAGCAACGCCCTGAAAACCGGTTTCGACCTGGTGGCGGGCGACTGGCCTCGGTGGATGCAGGCGTATCCCGATATTCTTCATCGTCTGCCTCGCGTTGTCGCGCCGGGGGATGTTCTGGGAACCGTGTCGCCATCGTCCGCCCGGCGGCTGGGGCTTTCGCCGAAGCTGCGCATCATCGCGGGGGCAACCGATGGCACGGCAGGGTTTCTCGCCAGCGGCGCCCATGAAGCGGGGCACCTCAACACCACGCTGGGCACGACGCTGGTCTTCAAGCAACTGGCCGCCGCGCCGATCATCGACCCGCGCGGCCTGATCTACTGCCACAGGCTGCCGGGCGATCGCTGGCTGCCCGGGGCGGCAAGCAACACCGGCTGCGAGTGGATGGCAATTCAATATCCGGTTGCGGATTTCGCGGCGATGGATCGTGAGGCGATGTCGCATTTTCCCTGTGAAACGCTGGCCTATCCCTTGGCGCGGCAGGGTGAACGATTCCCGTTCCAGGCGCCGCAGGCGATGGGGTTCTGCGAATCCTGCGGCGGCGATGATTCGCTCGCGTTTGCCGCTCAACTGCAAGGTGTCGCGTTGATTGAAAGGATGTGTTACGAGGCCTTGGACAAGGCGTGCGGCATCGCCCGGCTCGACAAGCCCGCCCCCGTCTTCGCCACCGGTGGCGGCACGCGCTCGGACATCTGGACGCAGCTTCGCGCCGATGTGACCGGCCGGGTGTATCATCGTCCCGCAAGCCCCGAATCCGCGCTGGGTGCGGCGGTGCTCGCGGCCTTGCCGGATCATGCGGACCTCTCCGGCGCGGTGCGGGCGATGGTTCGGATCGAGCGCGTCTTTGTGCCCGATGAATCGCTTGGCGCCCGTTACGATGCGATATATGAACGGTTCAAGCGGATGATGAATGAACGGTTTGGGATGCAATGATTCATGAAGGCGAACGGCCGGCTTGCGTCCGCCGTTCGCCAAGGCGCAGCACAACCTTGATGAAGAGATTTCCATGAGCGACATTCTTGAGGAACTGGTCGAAACCGGCCGTCAGCTTGTGCGGGACAACCTCGTTGCCGGCGCCGGCGGCAACATCAGCGTTCGCGATGGCGAAGGGATGTGGATCAGTCCCAGCGGTTTTTCGTTCATGGATGCGACGCCCGCCGATTATCCCTGCGTTCACATCGCCAGCGGGGAGATCGCGCAGGGGACCCGCCGGCCATCATCGGAGGTGCTGATGCACCTGTGGATTTACCGGGTGCGTCCCGATGTGCAGGCGATCATCCACACGCATCCGAAGATGACCATCGCCCTCACCTCCGCCGGCCACACGCTCAAGCCGATGTACGCCGATTATTACGTCTATCTGGGCGGCAAGGTGCCGCATCTGCCTTATGTCACGGTCACGACGCCGGAGCTGGCCAAGGCGGTGGAGGCCCAGTTCACGGATGCGAAGGTGGTCGGCTGCGTGCTGCGAAACCACGGGGCGATCACCGTCGGACGATCGATCAAGGAGGCGGTCTTCCGCACCGCGGCGGTCGAGGAACAAGCCTTCATCCAGTGGCACGCGGCGGCGGTGGGCACGCCCGTGTTCCTCTCCGATGAGGAACTGCGAAAGCTGGACGAACTGGGCAGCGAGGTTTATCGAAGATCGCTGCTGGCGAGCATGAAGACACGGTAGAACCTTGTCGCGGTCATGTTGAAGGCACGTTCAACAAGGCAGGAATCGACAAGGCGATTTCAGCACGGTGAAAAGCAATGATCCATTCCCACGGATTCGTTCGCGTTGCGGCCGCGGTTCCACGAGTGAGCGTCGGGGATTGTCTGCACAACGCCGGGCGGATCATCGAAATGATGGCCAGGGCGCGGCGGGAAAACGTCGCCATCCTCGTGTTCCCCGAACTGTCGCTCACCGGCTACACCTGCGGCGATCTGTTTCATCAGTCCACGCTGCTCGATGGCGCCCTTGAAGCGCTGGATGCGGTCCGCCGCGCCAGTGAAACCGTGTTCGATGGCCTGATCTTTGTCGGGCTGCCTCTGGCGATTGACAGCCGGCTCTACAACTGCGCGGCAGTCCTTCAGAAAGGCAAACTGCTCGCGGCGGCGCCCAAGTCCCACCCGCCCAATTACAAGGAGTTCTACGAAGCCCGCTGGTTCGCCCCGGCTGCCGCCGCGCAGGTTCGGGAGGTTCAAGTCGCAGGCCGCCGCTGTCCGTTCGGGGATGACATTCTCTTTGATGCGATCGATATGCCGGGGCTGCGCGTGGGCGTGGAGATTTGCGAAGACCTGTGGATGCCCATTCCGCCAAGCTGTCACCAGGCGCTCGACGGCGCCGCGATCCTGGTGAACCTGTCGGCCAGCAACGAAGTGATCGGCAAGGCCGCCTACCGCAGGCAGCTTGTCGCCAACCAGTCGGGACGCTGCGTCGCCGCCTATGTCTATGCCTCGTGCGGCGTGTGGGAGTCAACCACCGATGTCGTCTTCGGCGGCCATTGCCTGATTGCGGAGAACGGCCTGCTGCTCAAGGAAACCGACCGGTTCGAGCGCGAGGAGACGCTGCTCGTTTCGGATGTCGATGTCGATCGATTGAGGAACGACCGCCTGCGCGCCAACAGCTTCGGCGAGAACATCCGCCGGGAGGGGGCTCGCGCGTTCAGGAGCGTGCCTTTCGAGCTGGCGGATCGCCCGGCGCCTGCCCGGCTGGAGCGCGAGGTGGAGGCCCATCCCTTCGTTCCGCGCGGGTTGGATCAGCTCGGCGAACGCTGCCGGGAAATCTTTCACACGCAGGTGGCGGGGCTGGCCAAGCGGCTCGATCATGTCGGGCGGCCGGTTGTCGCCATCGGCGTCAGCGGCGGACTCGATTCGACGCTTGCACTGCTGGTGACCTGCAAGACCTTCGCGCTGCTGGGCCTGCCCGCCGCGAACATTCTCGCCTTCACCATGCCGGGGTTCGGCACCACCGCCCGCACCAAGGGCAACGCCTGCGCATTGATGAAGCATCTGGGCGTCACCAGCCGGGAGGTGGATATTCGTGACCTCTGTCTGGCGCAGATGCGCGCCCTGAACCACGCGCCCTTCGGCATCAGCCTCGATGGCTTGACGGTGCAGTCGCTGACCGAGCGTCTGCATCAGTTGCCTGATCAGCGGCGACACGACCTGGCGTTCGAGAACGTGCAGGCGCGGATGCGCACCGGCATCCTGATGAACGCGGGCTTTGTCATCGGGACCGGCGACGTCTCCGAAGCGGCGCTGGGCTGGTGTACCTACAACGGCGACCACATCAGCATGTACAACCCCAACGCGAGCATTCCCAAGACGCTGGTGAAGTTCCTCGTGCGCCGGGTCGCTCTCGATGAGTTTGACGGGGAAACGCGGCAGGTCCTGCTCGATATCGTGGCAACGGAAATTTCACCGGAGCTGCTGCCCGTCGCCGCGGATGGAACCTCGTCGCAATCGACCGAGAGCGTGGTCGGTCCGTATGAGCTGCACGACTTTTTCCTGTTTCACTTCCTGCGTTACGGCGCGCCGCCTGAAAAGATTCTTTACCTCGCCGGTCAGGCGAAGTTTGATCGGGACTACGACGCGAAGGAAATCGAAGGCTGGCTCCGCGTGTTCCTGAAACGCTTTTTCGCCAACCAGTTCAAGCGATCCTGCCTGCCCGACGGGCCGAAGGTCGGCTCCATCAGCCTTTCGCCGCGCGGCGACTGGCGCATGCCCAGCGACGCGGCCGCCGAGCTCTGGCTTCGCCGAACGCAGTCGGAGAGCTGATCCGCCCAATGGCGGATGTTGCGGCCAGCTTTTCCCGCTCCTCCATCTCCTCCCAATCCGAGTTTTGCTTAAGCCCCGCCCGGAAGGGCGCGGGCCAAGGGGCGATCGATACACGGCCCGTTCACGAATCACAACTCGATTTTCCGATCCGAATTCACTTGTGGGCCTGGTATCCTCCGTTCGTTGGACACGCTTTGGCCCGCGCCCTTCCGGGCGGGGCTTAAGCGAAACCAAGGTTTCCAACAAAAAACGGACGCCGGGTTAAAGCGTCCGTTTCGGCACGTAGGGTTGTACGTGGTTGGTTGCGGGAGGGGGGAGGGATGAATCAGAGCGTGTCGCTTTCGGGGTTGCCGTAGTCTTCGCGGTTGGCGTCGTTGCCGCCGGTGCGATCGGATTCGAGCATCTTGCGGAGGTAGTTGTTCTCCCGGCGGGTGGCTTCGAGATCGAACACGAGATACTTGATCGAGAGCCGCAGATAGTCCAGGCTTTCCTGAAGATCGTGAACCGTCTTCTTCAGCTTCTGATGGCGTTCCTGCGTTTCGCTGGCCAGGGCGGCCAGCTTTTCGCGTTCGCTTCTGGGCAGCGTGGAAATCTCACCCATGAGTTCCGCCAGTTTCGTTTGGAAAGCTTTCTCATCCATTGCGGGCATCTCCGTGTTTCGAGTTCTGAGTTCCGTGTTCTGAGTTCTGAGTTTTGGGGGGCGGGGGTGATTGATGTCCAGTGTATCACAACGGGCTTGCCAGTCGGATGGGGGAGGTGATGACAGGCGATGGCGTTCTCGAAAACGGCTTGGAAACCGGCGTTTTTTGAAGCCTTCGGCGGCGGCGGCGGTTTTCCGCATCGCAGTCCGGTTGGGCCGGTTGATGCTTCCACGCAACATCCGCCGGTGGCGAACGGGGAACATGATGCGGATTGCGAAGCCGCAAGCGGCTTGGATGCGGGGTTATTCAGGAATTCTCATTCGCAAAAATTTTCCAATTCATTCATTTGCCTCTTGATTCGAGGAAACGAAAGAGCGATAATCCCAAGGTACGTGGACGGACCAAATCCTGTCCACCTCGCCGTGGTTCCCACCGACCGTCAGGTCACATCACGGCAGCACCCGCGCTGGAACGCATCATGATTCTCATGGCGAACCACGTCCGTCAGTCGATCACGCCTCCTCCCACCTTCTCATTCAGGAGTTCCGTTATGAATCGACGTCTGCCTGTCGTCCTTGGCTTTTCCGTGGCCGCGATGCTGCTCGCCGCCGTTGCGCCGGTTTCCGCGCAGCTCAGCCGCGAGCAGCTTGAGAAGGTGCGAAAGGAACGCGCCGCCCAGAAGGAGGGAACGACGACAGCCGGCCGATCGGAAACCCGATCCCCCACGCGGCATCTGTATTCGACCGTCATCGATCCCGTCGAGATCGACAGCGCCAAGGCCCGCGATGCCTTCCGCTGGTGGTCCAACGTCACCGGCATTCCGCTGGTCATCAACTGGCGCGAGATGGAGGCGGCAGGCGTCGATCCCGACATGGCCGTCGATCTTCACCTTCGCGCGGCGCCGGCGGTCTCCGTGCTGGCCCTGCTCATGAAGAGCATCACCGTCGATCAGCCGCTGCTTTATGAAGTCAACGAACATTACATCCGCATCATGACCAAGGCCGAGGCGGACAAGGACACCGTCACCCTCGTCTATGACATCAAGGATCTGATCACCCGCATCCCCAACTTCCCCAACGCCCCCAGCTTCAGCCTCAACGACGCCCTGAGCAACACCTCCAGCGGCGGCAGCAGTGGCGGCGCCCAGTCCGCCACCACGCTCTTTGGCGATCAGGTCAAGGAAGAGGACCTCAAGACCGACACGGAAAAGGGCGAGGAGATCGCCAACCTCATCCGCGAACTGATCGAGCCGACCATCTGGCAGGAACTGGGCGGACAGCACTCCTCCGTCAGGTACTTCCACGGCCGCCTGATCGTCAAGGCCCCGCGCTACGTCCACGCCCAGATCGGCATCCCGGTGGTCGGCGGCGGCACGGGAAGCAGCAAGGTGGGCGCCCGTTTCAGCATGATGGCACCGCAGCAGGCGAAGAAGGCGACCGCTGTCGCCGGCGTCCGGCCCAACGTGGACAAGGTGGCCGGCGTCGCAGGGCAATAACAGCCAAGACGAGCCGCGACTCAACGAGTCGCGGACGTGAACGGACTGAAGGAACGTCCGTCGCGCCGTGTGTCACCGGCCTCAACCGGTCCCCCGTCCCCCCCCGGTCCCCCGGTCCCCCGGTCCCACCGCGTTCGTTGTCGTTCATCAAAGGCTTCGCCCGACGACCCTTGGTTGTCGTGCATTTCCGCGACGTGTTACGTCGCGGCTCGGGGACATGGTTTATCGTTCGCCGCCCAGTTTCAGGTCTTTCTGAAGGTTCTTGTCCTTGCTCGGACGCCAGATGAATTGATCGACGTAGTAGTGGTGCATGAGCACGCCCAGGAAGAAGCCGTAGAAGAGTTCGTTGAAGGTCATCTGCCCGTAGAGGTTGGTGCTTCTTGCGGCGATGAGCGGGATCCAGTCGGGGAAGCAGCCGGGGTTGACATCGATGATGCAGCCGACGATCCCGAAGGTGACGCCCATGACGATGGCGCAGCCCATGTAAACGGGAAAGCTCCGGCTGATCTTCGCGGCGATGCCGTACTTCTCATATCGCTGATCCCCCGCCTTGCTCATGCGGTTTTTCTGGTGGTACCAGACGATCGCGTGATACTGCATGTCGTGAAAGATGGTGACGCAGGCCGAGAAGCCCAGCAGGGCGAGCGTGGTGGAAGCGGGGTGATAGCAGACGACCATGTGCAGCGGAATCACGGCGAGCAGGAAAAGAATCTTGGGCACGTTGAGCGACAAGCCGCGCTGCCAGCGGACGAACTGCCGGGCGAGCAGGATGAGCAGCGAGCCGAAGGCCGCGACCATGGAAAGCTGAAGCACGACCGACTCCCAGCCCTGGCCTCGGGCGTAGGGATTGGTGATTTTCGCGGAGCCTTCGATCGGCTGCGACAGCCCCAGCGCCATGCGTGCCTCGTTGTTGCTCACCGCGAAGCCGACGAACGGGGCGAGCAGGCCCAGGTAGAGCACCCATTGATCGAGGGAGAGGTCGAACTTGTCGCCGTCCTTGTTCTTGCGTTTGTAGAGCGACATGATGCCGTAGTGCTGGCGCACGACATGCCAGTAGGCCCAGATGGAGACGAAGGCGACGAGGGCGAAGTAAGGCGTCTTGTACCAGGAGATTTCCGCCGCGTGCAGGCCATAGCCGACGAGCACGAGCGAGGGCCCGATCAGCAGCAGCCCCAGCGAGCCGATGAGCAGCCTGCGGCGATCGCGGCGTTCCTCCTTGTCCAGATAGGTGCGCGCGTAGGTGCCGAAGAAGTGAGGCGAATCGAGGATCATGTACCAGAAGAACCAGACGGTGACCATGTTCATCGCCAGCCCGGCATGAAGGAAGAACATGACATACCCCAGCGCCGCCGCGCCGATGAAGCAAAGCAGATCGGTGTAGCGTCCGACGATCCATTGAATCGAGTACTGCCCTTGATCCGTTGCAGACGCGGCGGCAGCCATGACGCCGCCGCCGCGGGCCAGCTCACCGGGCAATTCGGGAGAGTGCTGTCGGTTGTCGGATTCGGCTTGCCCCATCGGAACCACCTGTGAAAAAAGTAAAACAGCCCGTTGACAAAGTGATGGAATTCCTGAATAACCTCACGCCCAGGCCGCTTGCGGCTTCGCAATCCCCCGGTTCACGGTACATCGGGGGTTATATCAGAAGTCCCTGATGACAACATCATCCTAACCGACGAGACAGGCCGTGCAATCGGGGGCTTCAATGAAAAAGCCTGAGTTCGGAATAAGCCCCGCCCGGAAGGGCGCGGGCCAAAGGGCGCCGGGTGATGCCTGGGGCTGAGTCCGCGACCGGGTGGCTGGGGCTGAGGCTTTGCGCAAGCCCCGGCCCGGCGACCTTCAGCCTTC
>CAZYPK010000148.1:2725-13272 GCA_964649195.1 uncultured Phycisphaeraceae bacterium | reverse complement strand
GCTCGAACGCATCTGGGCGGTGATGATCGAACACTGCGACGAACTGGGCGGCGTGGATTGGCAGTGGCAAAGCGCCGACGCCGCCTTGGGCAAGGCGCGTTTTGGGGGGATCAAGTGGGCAAGAACCCAACGGATCGCGGCAAAAATGGCAGCAAGCGCAGTGTGATCGTCGAGGCCGACGGCGGACCACTGGGCGTGGTGGTGGCGGCGGCCAATGTGCACGACACGAAGCTGCTGGAGGCGACGATCGAGTCAATTGTGGTCGCGCGTCCCGAGCCGACAGAGGACGAGCCACAGCACCTGTGCTTGGACAAAGGCTACGACAACCCGACCGGTGAGACGGCGGTGGCGAAGCACCAGTACACGCCGCACATCCGGCGGATCGGCGAGGAGAAGATCGACGCGAAGGATCGCAAAAGAACCCATCCGGCCCGTCGCTGGGTGGTGGAGCGGACGCTCGCCTGGCTGAGCAAGTGCCGTGGGATTCTGGTTCGGTACGCCAAGAAGTCATGCAACTACCTTGGATTGATTCAGTTGGCCTGTGCGCTGCTGTGGTATAGACGATTGCATCGATTGAGCGTTTTGAGATAGTTTCTTAATGGTTATTTCAAACCTTGCGGCATCGAACTCGCCGGAGTATCCGGGCACATGGCCCCGGCCAAGGCCGGGGCTATCGTGGATCAACCGTATGTTTTCTATTTCCTCACCGGCGGGCCAAACCGCAATGACCACGGTGCGGAATCCGCATCCGTATATCGACGTGATCGAAGGGTGAAGCCTTTGTCATGCTTCTCGATGATGAAGGTCTCCTCCGACCCCGGCTCCTTGTGCTTGGCCAGCGCCGCCTCTCCATCATCGAGATACGCAGCCCCGGCGCGAAACATGGCATACAGCACCGCAACGCGATGCTCCGTCCGGGGCAGGTTCTTGAAGATGCCCGGTTTATCCCCGGCAATCTCCTTGATGAGTCGGTTGTTCTCGTTGATGCCTTTCTTCCATTCGTCGAATGTCGCATCAACCTTGTCGAGCGGCACATCGAAAATCTTCAGGTGGCCTTGGTACGCCTTCTCGAACTCGTCCACCATCGCTTGATATCGCTTCGGATCCTTCTTCGCGATGACACCCACGGCACGATACGGAAGCGGATCGAAGTCGCTGTCGTCTTCGCCTATCACGCTGTAAAACTCATGCGACTGTCGTTTCATGGCCTCCCATTCAGCGACACATTTGTCCACATCCTTGGGGAACTCTTCTCGAAACCATCGGATGACCGCCTTCATCTCGCGTTCGGCTGTTTCTCGAAGCGTGTCAGCCTTGGGGAGCGCGTCCATCCGACGAAGGAGAAACTCGGCCTCCACACCGCTCATCGAAGGAAGCGTCGCCGCCAGGTGATCAATGAACATCGCATCGATCGAAATCTGAACCAGCCCGTTGATGAGCGTCGAACCCCGGCTGATCCTTCGCCCCATGGCCCACGCCCGGATCACCTCTTCATTTCCCTCCAACACCTCCTTGTGCAAATCACGGAGATACCTGGATCGAAGGCAGGCCAGACGCGACACCCTGCGGGCAGTGCCAAGCCAACCGGGAGACTGAATGTTCATCGGATTCTTGAAGAACGGCTCGTCCCATTCGCACCGCTCTTCCATTGAGGCGTTCCCCAACAACCTTGATATCTTCGCGGTGGATTCAACCAGTTTCTTCTGGTTTTCACTCAGCGAACGAAATCCGTCGTCGTCCTCTTCATGCAGAGCCGCCGTCAGATCAGCAGGAAGATCCTCGAATGTCTTAAAGGCTTCGCGATAGAGATCAGCGGCGTTGCGTTGTTGCTCAGCGGCGTGGACGGCAACAGAGAGGATGCAACAAGCAACGACAGCCAACGCAGACACGAATCGCCGCATGATGATCTCCTGAATCTGTTTGGAATGATGCTGAACTTCACGCTCCCGCCGTCGCCGGTTTCTATTTCTTCACCGGTGTCTTCATCGCATGTCCATCTTTTTTTCGTCGGAATTGGTGCCGGACATGCTCAGCGAGAGCGGCCTTTGCATAGAGCGGAAGTGCAACCGTATTTTTCTTTGCAAGCTCATTCAGTTTCGTATGTTCGGCAACTTCGTTTTCCCCAAGCCAGAGGATCTCCAGGCGTCGGTGGTCTTTGAGAGCAATATGGGTGTATTCTTCAGGCATAGCCCAATAGCATGCCTGGCAAATATCGGGTAGCCGCCCCTCCCGCCAGTTGTCGCAGTGTTCGCATGACCAAGACTTCGAACGTTGGCATGAGCCACAAAGGAGCATGTACTCATCCAATGGACGATCCTCGTCGAAGCCGTCGCCCGCGATTTGATATGGAATTCGATGATCAATCTGTAGATAACGCGGCTCGTATGGCGTCGAACACAGCGCGCATCTTGCACCATATCTCTTGATTAGGAGTTCCTTGAAACCTTTTGCAAAGGCCTTGCGCCCTTGGAATCGGTCACCGCGAATCTGCGACGAATCCCCAAACGTGTAAATTGCCATTTGACGGCCGTTCCTCCGTTTGCCGGACGTTCTCGCCAGAGGCACTCCAGCGTCTCTAACGTCACGAGCGGCGCTGGCGGCATCCGTTAACTCGTAGATCGTTTCTAAGTCTTCCGTTGACACCTTACCATGCTTCAAAATATGCTCGACTAGAACTTTTCCGCGTTTCGTCGTGACTTTAGCGACTGCAGCAAGAATCTCTGCAGGAACATTGGGCTTCTTCATGTACCCCTCGTCAGAAAAGCATCGGTTCTTCAATGCAACAAGCAGGCTCACAAAGCAGTCTCGGCAAACGCGGGAGGCGATCCACCAAGGTTTCAGAGACGTAGAGCGATTCATACGTGATGCCATTGCGGCCTAGGAGCGTCTCTTGAGTCGAACGTCCAGCCTTGACTTCGAACAGTCGAAGATTCAAATTGCCGGGCAATCGTTGTCCGTAAGCTTTCGCTCCCACACGACCATCGTAGGAAATGATGAGCGAAAGGTCCCGGGACGTCAGGCTTCGCAGGCCATCGCAAAACCTGGCGAAATCCATGCCTTTGACGTACCGGTTGTCGCGCTCCCCGCTCGTGCCCTGGTATGGCGGGTCAAGATATATCACGTCCTCCGGTGTCGCCTCTCTCAAGGTGTCGAGATAATCCGCGTTGAAGACTTGTGTTCGGTCCGTTAAAATTTTTGCGGCACGCACGAGGTTATCCCGCATCGTGTTAGGCCGCGCGCCACGACGTCGATGGTCGGCGGTGTTGTTGAACTCTCCGTTGCGGTTGTAGCGAATCGCGGCTTTGACGCATCGGGCAAGAAGGTAAAGAAAAGTCGCGGGTTGCTGCTGACGGTTGAACGCGGTTCGTACCTCAGTGAAATGTGCCCTGCCTGCATCGATCTGTTCGTGCCAGAGACGCTCGTACTCGTCCGCCAACTCGTGCGGCGAGCCGATGATCATTCGCCATAAATCGGCAATGGGCTTATGCAAATCTCCCAGTACGAATCGCTTCGCGGCTCCGTTAGAAGCCGCCATGAGAGTCACTGCCGCTGATCCCGCAAAAGGCTCAAAAAGAGTTCCGGTTCCACCGGGTATGCAGCCGACCACAGTTGAAGCCAACCACCTTTTGCTGCCTTGATATGGAATCGGGTGAGGTACGTTGCCGGCAGTTCGCATGTCATCAATCCTACCATGAGTGAAACCCAGGAGGGATATGATAATCGAGTCGCCCGGAAATGAAAAAAGGGTCTCGACCGGGGAGGCGGCCGGTGCGAGACCCCATCCAGGGTGAAGTTGTCGGACAGGTTTTGCGGTCGCCTGTTCCGTTCGCGGTGGCATCGGGCGTCGTTGCCGTGTTGCTCCTGCGATGATTGAACTATGCCATGCGTTGATGCGGCAGGCCAGTCAAGAGGGCGGGATTTTTCGGCGCAGAGGTCCGGGCGTCCATCTGTAGCGGCTGTATCGCCTTCAACGCGGCTTGCGGGAAGCGACCTCCGCCACGGGCCTGCTATACTCGGACTCATGGCCCATCAGCCTCGCATCGGACTGTTCCCCGGCACCTTCGACCCGATCACCAACGGGCATGTCGATGTCATTCGCCGGGGCAAGATTCTCTTTGACAAACTCATCGTGGCCATCGGCAAGAACCCGGCCAAGTCGGAGCTCTTCAGCGTGGAAGAGCGGCTGGACATGATCACCCGAATCCTCGCCGACTGCGGACCCGGCGTCGAAGTCACCACCTACACCGGCCTGACGGTCGATTACGCCCGCGCCATCGGCGCCACCGCCATCCTGCGCGGTTTACGAAACGTGACCGACCTCAACTTTGAATTTCAACTCGCCCTGACCAACCGGGCCGTCGCCGAGATCGAAACCGTCTTCATCATGACCGGCGAAAATTACGCCTTCACCAGTTCCAGCCTGATCAAACAGATCGCCTCCGCGGGCGACATCGATCGACTGCATCTTTTGCTTCCCGGACTGGTCATCGACCTGATGCGCAAGAAAAAGGATCAACTGGGCGGCATGCGCACCGATGGTCTGAAGGATTAGATTCTGACGCTGTAACTTCTGCGCACGGCGCACGGAAACAAAGCTCCAAATCACAATCGGCAAATCTCAAACAAGCTCCAAACAAGGAGGGATCAAAGCGGAATCAATTCAAAGGACGGAAACACACAAGCTCGCCGTCCACGGGCAGGCCATTCGATGTCTTGCTTGAAATTTGGAGCTTGTTTGAGATTTGGTGATTGTGATTTGGAGTTTCCGGCTTCGCCGGCTTAGGCTTTGCCTTAAGATTCATCCGAGCCGCAAGGCGATAAGCCTGATGCTCATCGTATCCCTCATTGAGTTCCAATGGTCCACACTGAACCGGAGACAAACCATGCCACGCCAGCTCACCATTTCAGCCATCGCCCTGGCGCTCCTCGCCACGACCGCTTTCGTGATGGTCAACGCCCAGAGCGTCAGTCCCGTCGCCAAGGTCGGCGAGGCCGGGGCCGATCAGCCTGCCGCGCTGGCCGCCAATGAGGAGGCCAAGGAAGCGAAGGAAGCCAGGGAAGTGAAGCCTCTGAACATCCTGCTCGTCACCGGTGGGGGGTATCACGATTACAAGAACCAGGCGAAGATTCTCACCGACGGTCTCGAATCCCGCATCAACTGCAAGGTCACCGTCAACATGTCAGGCGACGCCAGGCATCCCGCGTTTGCCGCCGCCGGCTGGGCCAAGGGGTACGACATGGTCATTCACAACACCTGCAACTCGGCGGACACCTCCGATCCCCAGCAGGTCAAGATCATCACGGATGAACACAAGGGCGGCGTGCCCGGCGCGGTCATCCACTGTGCGATGCACTGCTTCCGCCCCAACGGACCCCACGAGTACCAGAAGTTTCTTGGCGTCGTTTCCCGGGCTCACGAAAAGCATCATCCCGTCACCATCACCAAAAAAGGCAAGCATCCGGTGATGGCCGGCTTCCCCGACAAGTGGACCACCCCCAAGGGCGAACTGTATCGCATCATCGAAGTCATGCCTGATGTCACCGAACTGGCCACCGGTGTGGCCAGCGAAGAGAAGACGCACATGTGCTACTGGGTACACCAGTACGGCAAGGCCCGCGTGTTCGGCACCACCATCGGCCACCACAACGAAACCATGAGCGAAAAGGTGTACCTCGACACCCTGGCGCGCGGCATCCTCTGGGCCACCGGCAAACTCAGCGACGACGGCAAGCCTGCCGCCGGCTATGGCAGGAAGCTCGATTGATATGAATTACCGAATCATCAGCATCGGCACACTGAGCCAGAACGAATTCTGGGGCGAGAATACGCCCGTGCGAACCGCGCACGCCACCACCACGCTCATCCGCAGCGGGGATCGCAACATCCTCGTCGATCCCGGTCTTCCCGCCCAGATCATCACCGCCCGGCTGCTCGAGCGTTCGGGCCTCAAGCCTGCGGACATCACCGATGTCTTTCTCACCAACTTTCGTCCCGCCCATCGCTGGGGCATCGATGCCTTCGATCACGCCCAGTGGTGGATCAGCGGCATGGAGCGCGAAGCGATCGGCGCCCGGCTTGTCGAGCAGGCCCAGGCGGCGGCCGGCGGCGGGGCGGCCGACCTCGAAGCCGCGCTCAAGCAGGAGATCACCCTGCTTCGCCGGTTCAAGGCCTGCCCTGATCGGCTCGCGGAACAGGTCGATCTGTTCCCGCTGCCCGGATTCACGCCCGGCACCTGCGGCCTGCTCCTGCTTAAGCTCAACTCCACCACCCTCATCGCCGGCGATGCGGTGCCCACCGCGGAACACCTGGAAAACGGCCAGGTCCTTCGCAACGGTTACGACATCGAGCAATCCCGCGAGAGCTTTTCGGAAGCGATCGAGATTGCCGACGTGATCATCCCCGGCCACGACAATCTGCTGTTGAACCCCACGCGCAGGCCCATGTAAACCCCCCATGTAAACCCGGCACGCCTATGATGATTGATCGTCCAGGCTGGTGACTGTTGGCATGATCATGATCGAACGCGAAACCATTTTGCCGCTCACGCTCGGGGCTTTGATGGCGCTGGCGTTGCACATCGTGCTGCTGCCCGCGATGGCGCTGTCGCTTCGTGAACAGGATGAACTGCCGCAGTGGCCCGACCTGCGCGTTCAGACGTTGCAGATCAAGGGGCGCCTCGTCGCCGGCCGCGCCGCGATGATCGAGCTGGCCATCGGCAATCAGGGCCGGGTCGCCACGCCGGAGGGGCAGCCCATCGTCACGCATCTGTTTCTGTCGGTGGATGATCTGCTCAGCGACGATGATGTGCTGCTGTGGCAGCATCAGACGCCTGCAATGCCAGGCAAGACGGCGCTCGCTCCGGGACAGGTGAGCGAACTGGCAAAGATCAAGGCCATGCTCCCTGATGATGCCCGTCGCCACGGCCACCTGATCGTGCTCGTCGATGCGGGCAATCAGATCGATGAGGGCGCCGGTGAGAAGAACAACCTCGTCACGCAGTCGATCCGCATTTACACACCCGAGGAGATCGCCAAACCTGACCTGGTGATGCTTGCCGCCACTTCGCCCGCGGCTGCAAAACCCGGCGAGATGATCGCGGTGGAGTTCGCCGTCGGCGGTGCAACGGACAGCGAGCCGGTGATTGCATCGTGGCTTGATGGCGTGTTTCTTTCCGCCGATGACAAGCTCGATGCGGACGATCTGCTCCTGACGGCGACGCCCGGCCCCAATGCGGTGCTCACCGCCGGCGCGGCCTATTCCCGCCGCGCCGAGATTCGCATCGGGCTTTCCGATGCGGACAGGAGTGAAAAGTATTTCCTGCTGTTCGTTGCGGATCATCTTGACCGCATCGATGAGTTGGATGAGGAGAACAACATCATCGCCAGGCCGCTGCGGATCATTCGCCCTGACTCGGCGGAGAAGCCGGAGGAGCGGCGTTCTCCCGAACAAGGCATGGCGGATCTGCATGTGCCGGTGCTCAGTGCGCCTGACAGCGTGATGAACGGCGAGACGCTGGGGATCGACTTCATCGTCGCCAACCGGGGCGATGGCGCGACCGGCACCGGAGCCTGGCGCGACCGTGTCTATCTTTCCAGGGACAACCAACTCGATGAAGGCGACAAACTGCTGGCCGAGTACGAGCGTTCATCGCCGCTGGCCGCCGGTGGGTATTACAACTCGCGCGTGACCGGCCTGATCGATCTGCCCGAGGATGATTCGGGCGCGATGTTCCTGATCTTCAAGACCGATGCCGAGGATGTTGTCGAAGAGGCGGATGAAGCGAACAACATCCGCATCCGCCCGATTCAGGTCGAGCAGTTGGTGCTGGGCAAGGACAAGCCTGATGATGAGGAACGCACCACCGTCGCGTGGATACCTTACGACGATTTCCGCAAGTTGATCGCGGTGGCCAGCACCACGGAACAGCCCGCGCTGCAGGACAAGGTCGATCCGGTCAAGGGCGCCTTGATGCCTCGCGATCCCTCGCCGCCTTCGCCGCCGCAGCCTCAGCCCGTGGAGGTGGTGCAGGCGAAGAAAACGCCCGAGCCCGCCGACCCGACCAAAGCCAGCAGGCAGCGCGACCCGAGCGACGATCCCGCAGACCCTGCGAAACAGATCGAGGCGAAGTCGCCGCTGACGACCCCCGCGGCCAAGCCCATTGAGCAGCCGGAAGCGGAAGCCTTGGCGATGCTCCCCGTGACCCCGCGCCCGCAGCCCCCGGCCGATGGCCCCGACGCCAAAGGCAACCCCGTGCGTCAGCCGCCGGCGCAAAGCACGCGACCATCGGCCGATGCCCCTTCGACTCAGACCGAAATCGCGCTGCCCACGCCCATCGCACCGGTGGTCGATCCTGCCGCGACCTTCGTCAAGCCCGGCGCCACAGGCAGCGAATCGCGCGAGCCTTCCAAATCGGATGTGACGACCGCATCCAACCTCCCCGCGCAGCAGCCCCGCGCCGATGCCCCGCAGCCGATCGCGGGCGAACCGGCCAAGCTGACTCCCTCCGCTGCGCCACCTTCGGAGACCGGTGAGCCGACCAAACTGACGCCCGGTGAAACGCCCGAGCCGATGAAGGATGGCCGGCCCGTGAACTCCCCCGCGCAGGATGGCAAAACAGAGCCGGAGCCTAAGCCCGCCCCCAGCGCCGATGACAACGCCAAGGCCGCGCCCAAGGCCGAGGATGAGCAATCGAAGAAGCCCGTGCCGCCGACGCAGCCATCGAATCCCACTTCCGCGCCGCGCGATGAAAGCGATGTGCCTCCGACGATTCTGGAGGATCGGCAATACACCGTCGAGCCGGGCGGCGTCATCACCCGGCCAGGCATTCAGATCATCGCCTCCACGCCCGACATCACCACCCCTTCATGGCTCGTCTCCGGCCCTACCGCCGTCAACCCGATCGTGCGAATCACCTTCGACCGCCAGGGCGTCGTGCGCAAGATCGACATGATCCGCTCCAGCGGCCACGCCAACCTCGACAGCCCCATCAAGGCGTCGTTCTTCAACTTCCGCGCCAAAGGCGAAGCCCTCAAACAGGTCCGCGACACGTTCACCATCGAAATCAGACTGCTGCTCAAGAACGAGCGCGAGTGAAAAGACAAGGATCGCGGAAAGCAAAAGAGATGACACGAATTCCCGAATAGCCGCACCCCCACGCCGCTTGCGGCTTCGCCATCCCCCGGCTCGCGGCCAAAGACATGCCGTTCGACTTCACCATCCCGATGACGGACAAGCTCCCGGACCTGCGCATGACGGACATTTCTTCCCGCCGGTTTTCGCATCGGCGAAGGCGATGACAGACAGCCGCCTTCCTGAAATCCGCCTTCCTCTCGCCTCCTGATCTCCAAAACATTTCCCGAAAAATCTCATCTTTTTTCGCCAATCCACCCGCCCCCTCTTGACAAGCGGGGGGGGGGGGGGGTAGCTTGTCGGCGGCATGGAGTTGCAGAATCGCTTTCAAGAATGACATCGCTCAACAACCGAATATAAGTTTTTCATTTCTTTTCATACTGGTGCCGGCCGACTTCTCCCTTCCGGCGGCTTGGCGAAAGAGATGACGGCCGTGAGCCGGGAAAAATCGCCGCGGGCCGCGAAGAAATGAACGGATGGCAGTACAGAGAGGTTTGGACATGCGCAACCATCGACGCCGGAAAAGTGACCCTTTCGCCCTGATCGCGCGGTTGGAAGCGCTGGAGCCGCGCCTGCTGCTCAGCGGCGAACGCGGGTTCGACTTTCCCGGAGGGCCGCTTGAGGTGGGACGGCACCCGGAGTCGGTGACGGTGGCGGACGTGGACGGCGACGGACACATCGACCTGATCGCGGCGAACAACAGTCCGGGCACCGTCTCCGTGCTGCGGAACCTGGGGGATGGCAGGTTTGCGGACCGCGTGGACTATAAGGTAGGGGATAGTCCGTCGTCCGTGACGGCGGCGGATGTGGACGGCGACGGGCACATCGACTTGATCGCGGCGAACTACGATTCGCGCACCGTCTCCGTGCTGCGGAACCTGGGCGACGGCACGTTCGCCGCCCGCGTGGACTACGAGGTGGGGAGCCTCCTGCGATCGGTGACGGCGGCGGACGTGGACGGCGACGGGCACATCGACCTGATCACCGCGAACAACGCGCATTCAGGCACCGTCTCCGTGCTGCGGAACCTGGGGGATGGCACGTTCGCCGCCCGGGTGAACTACGCGGTGGGGAGTCGGCCGTCTTCGGTGACGGCGGCGGACGTGGACGGCGACGGCCATATCGACCTGATCGCGGCGAACAATGAAAGTATTTTCGGCACCGTCTCCGTGCTGCGGAACCTGGGGGATGGCAGGTTTGCGGACCGCGTGGACTATGCGGTGGGGAGCAACCCGGAGTCGGTGACGGCGGCGGACGTGGACGGCGACGGGCACATCGACTTGATCGCGGCGAACGGTAGTCGTGGTAGTTTGAGCACCGTCTCCGTGTTGCGGAACCTGGGCGACGGCAGGTTCGCCGCCAGCGTGGACTATGCGGTGGGGAGCAACCCGGAGTCGGTGACGGCGGCGGACGTGGA
>CAZYPK010000148.1:0-2625 GCA_964649195.1 uncultured Phycisphaeraceae bacterium | reverse complement strand
CGGCGACGGGCACATCGACCTGATCACGGCAAACGCCGGTTCGGACACCGTCTCTTCGCACACCGTCTCCGTGCTGCGGAACCTGGGGGATGGCAGGTTCGCCGCCAGCGTGGACTATGCGGTGGGGAGTGAGCCGTTTTCGGTGACGGCTGCGGACGTGGATGGCGATGGGCGCATCGACCTGATCACGGCGAATAGAAATTCGGATACCGTCTCCGTGCTGCGGAACCTGGGGGATGGCACGTTCATCGCCCTCGTGAACTACGCGGCGGGAAGCGACCCCCAATCGGTGACGGCGGCGGACGTGGATGGCGACGGGCACATCGACCTGATCACGGCGAACGCCGGTTTTACCGGTTTGTCGTTCACCGTCTCCGTGCTGCGGAACCTGGGGAATGGCACGTTCGCCACTCGCGTGAATTATGCGGTCGGGTTCGGGAGTCGGCCGTCGTCGGTGACGGCGGCGGACGTGGACGGCGACGGCCACATCGACCTGATCACCGCGAACAACACGTCTTCAGGCACTGTCTCCGTGCTGCGGAACCTGGGGGACGGCACGTTCGCCACCCGTGTGGACTACGCGGTGGGGAGCAATCCCCGTTCAGTGACGGCTGCGGACGTGGACGGTGACGGGCACATCGACCTGATCACGGCGGGGGGTTCGGACACCGTCTCCGTACTGCGGAACCTGGGAGATGGCACGTTCGCCGCCCGCGTGAACTACGCGGCGGGGAGCGCTCCGTTCTCGGTGACGGCTGCGGACGTGAACGGCGACGGGCACATCGACCTGATCGCGGCGGGTTCGAGCACCGTCTCCGTGCTGCGGAATCTGGGGAATGGCACGTTCGTCGCCCGCGTGGAATACGAGGTGGGGAACAACTCGTCGTCGGTGACGGCTGCGGACGTGGACGGCGATGGGCACATCGACCTGATTACGGCGAACGCCGGTTCGCACACCGTGTCCGTGCTGCGGAACCTGGGGAATGGCACGTTCGCCGCCCGTGCGGACTACGCCGTGGGAATCGCCCCGTCTTCGGTGACGGCTGCGGACGTGAACGACGACGGGCACATCGACCTGATCGCCGCGAATGACACGTCTTCAGGCACCGTCTCCGTGCTGCGAAACCTGGGCGATGGCACGTTCGCCGCCCGCGTGGACTATGCGGTGGGGAGCGCCCCGAAATCGGTGACGGCGGCGGACGTGAACGGCGACGGACGCATCGACCTGATTACGGCAAACGCCGGTTCGCACACCGTCTCCGTGTTGCGGAACCTGGAACCGAAGGGCGCAGCCAACATCAGCATCAACGTCAGCCCCAGTCCGGTGGTGCAGGGTGGGAATCTGACACTGACGGCCAGCGGTGTGTGGCCGACTCCGATGGCACAAGTCCTTCTCGTTGCGTTTTACCGTGACAACAACAACGGCGTGTTCGACGAAAGCGTCGATCAACTGCTCGGCGCCGATTCCAGCAGCGCCGACGGCTGGACGTGGACCGGCTCGACGGCCAGCTTCCCCACCGGCACGAACCGCTTCTTCGCCCGTGCCCAGGATAAGGACGGCGGGTGGAGCGATGTCGTTACCACCACGGTCATGGTCAACCCGGTTCCCGCCCCCGAAGTGGAAGTCCAAGGCAACAGCACGGTCATCATCGACGGCGACACAACGCCTTCGTCCGGCGACCACACCAACTTCGGCTCCATCACCCAGAGTGGAGCAACAGTCAGTCGGACGTTCACCGTGCGCAACCTCGGCACGGCAGCGCTGACCACCTCGAACCTGACCGTCCCCGCCGGGTTCACCATCACCGAAGGCTTGTCCGCCTCCATCGCCGCAGGCGGCAGCGACACCTTCACCGTGCGGCTGGACAACGCGACAGTCGGACCCAAGAGCGGCCAGATCAGCTTCGGCAACAACGATGGCGACGAGAACCCGTACAACTTCACCATCACCGGCACGGTCGACCCGGCTCCCGTGCCCGAAGTGGAAGTCCAGGGCAACGGCGTGGTCATCATCGACGGCGACACAACGCCCTCGTCCGGCGATCACACCAACTTCGGTGCGATCACGCAAGATGGCGCGACGGTCAGTCGGACATTCACCGTCCGCAACCTCGGCACGGCCGCGCTGACCACCTCGAACCTGACCGTGCCTGCCGGCTTCACCGTCACCGAAGGCTTGTCCGCCTCCATCGCCGCCGGCGCCAGCGACACCTTCACCGTGCGGCTGAACAGCGCGACGGTCGGACCCAAGAGCGGCCAGATCAGCTTCGGCAACAACGATGGCGACGAGAACCCATACAACTTCACCATCAGCGGCACGGTCAACGCGGCGCCGGTTTCCGTCCCCGAAGTGGAAGTCCAGGGCAACGGCACGGTCATCATCGACGGCGACACAACACCTTCGTCCGGCGACCACACCAACTTCGGCTCCATCACCCAGAGTGGAGCAACAGTCAGTCGGACGTTCACCGTGCGCAACCTCGGCACGGCAGCGCTGACCACCTCGAACCTGACCGTCCCCGCCGGGTTCACCATCGCTGAAGGCTTGTCCGCCTCCATCGCAGCCGGCGGCAGCGACACCTTCACCGTGCGATTGGACAATGCCACAATCGGACCCAAGAGCGG
>CAZYPK010000147.1:0-13289 GCA_964649195.1 uncultured Phycisphaeraceae bacterium | reverse complement strand
ATGCTTTTACCCTGCGGATACAAATCGCCGGATACCAGCCGGACACCCATGTTCCAGCCTCTCAAGGCAGCGGGACATCCTTGATCTCGATGGGCACGGTGATTTCCTTCACATCGGTGAGCACCGTCAGGCGCAGCTTCGATCCTTCGGGCAGCGGCTGTTCGCCGAAGATTTCGTAGGTGATGGAAGGCACGACGCCCACGCCCGATCCACCGCCGCCACCGATGCTGCGCACCTTGCCCTGATCATCGAGCGCCGCCATCTCCACGATCGCCCACCCCTTGCCGATCACGCGGAACCGGGCATAGACACCCAGCCCGGCGCCGCCCCTGGGGTTGAAGGACATGAGCATCACCTTCACGCCCGCCGCCTTGAGCGCACCATCTTCGATCTCCTTGTTGACCTTGTCCTGCGGCGCATCGACGACCACCTGCGCCCGCGTGCCCACCACCAGCTTCACCGAACCCTCCAGCTTCGCCACCTGCGTCGCGGCGCGAGGCGGGGCATCCATCATCAGCTCCAGCCTGATCGTGTCCGAAGGCAGCGATTCCTCCGGCGATCTGCCGCTGCGGTCAACCTCCTGAAGATTCTTGCCGTCCGTCACGCCGGCCCGCATCTTCAGTTCGTTGCCCTTGTCGTCCGTCGCCTTGAAGGTCAGTTCGCCGAACCGCACTGCACCGGCGATCCTCTCGCCTTTGACCAGCACGTGAACCATCAACGATGAAAGCCCGCCATCATCCGCCTTCCCATCGATCGCCTTGGAGCGAAACTCCTCCACACGTTCGACGGTGACGGTCATCCCCTTCTCATTTTCGGCGGCGATCAGCGGGCTTGCCGTGCCAGGCAGGAGCAACATCAGAATCATGGCGGTGCGCAGCATCGTTCTCTCCGTTGAAGGTTGAGACGCCCTGCTGCATTTTAGCCGCAGCGTCCTCGCTGCGCGTCCGTTCAAGCTATGAGACGCCCTGCTGTATTTTAGCCGCAGCGTCCTCGCTGCGCGTCAGGCGGCTGAGCAGCGATGAAATGCGCCGTGCCAGCCTCAGTTCACCGCCCACTTCAGGATGCGTGCCGCCGTCCCCTTGCTCCCTTTGGCCTGCTCTTCACTGAGGCGAATCGAAACTTCATGCGGGCCGGGCTTCAGGTCGGTCGCCAGCATCACCGTGCGCGGATAGTGCAACCCGCCGCTGAAGCGATGAAACAGATTCACCTTGCTCCACGGCCCGCCATCGACGCTCACTTCCAATATCCCCGCATCAGGCCCGGCCAGCACAAACACACCCACCGCCTGCCCCTCGAACTTCAGCGACGCCCCCGCGCCAGGCTTTGTACTCATCAGCACCGGCTTGCCGCCGAAGCGATCGCGGAAACTGCCGGGAATCTTTTTCCAATCCGGCACGCTCACCGTCCAGCCATCGCCCATCTTCGTCGCTGAAACGTCGATGAACTTCCCGCCGCCGTAGTGCCCTGCATCCACCGCTTGCGAAGGCATCGCGTAATCGCTCGCCGCCTCCGCAGGATTCTTCCATGAAGCCTCCAGCACCTGTGCGCACATCTGTGCCGCCAGCGCATTGCCCACCGGCCCGGGATGCGTGCCGCCATAAATCTTCCACGTCAGCTTATTCTCCTCGATGAGCTGCGACACTTCCTTCGCCAGCAACACGCTGCTGATGCCGTATGCCTTGCAAACCGCTTCATGAGCCTCGATCGAAATCGTCGGCTGCCCCTTCTGATATCGCGCAATCATGCTTTCGTTCACGAAGTGCGTCACGATGATGTCCATCTGCGGATTGCTCGCCCGGCACTGACGAATGATTCCTTCCAGCCCGCGAATCGCATCGCGGCCGGCGTGGCTCGCATCCTGATCATCATTCACCGCAAACTCGATGAAGAAGAGATCGACCTTGCCTTTGCTGAGCACATCCTCGTGCAAGCGATGGGCGCCGGTGGTCGAACAGGTTGAAGCGATGCCCGCATCGGTGAAGGTGAACTGCGTGGCGGGGAACTTTTTCCTGAGCATGTTTTGCAGCATCGGCCGGTAGCCGTTCATCTCGGTGATCGACCCGCCGATGAAGGCGACGTGACCTTTGCCGGTCCTGGTGAAAACCGCATGGCTGTTGCGCGTGGAGTCGCGCAGGTTCAGATTGCGATCGGTCGTCACCGGCGGTGCAGCGGGCGATGTCTGAGCCGTCACCGACCCATGCAACACCGTCAAAACAGCGACGATCATCATGGCACAACAACGAATGATTGGATTCATGGCGAAACCTCCTGTCCACCCATCATAGTTGGCCGTTCGCCTCGGCGAACCCCCGGCGAACCCCCGGCGAACGATGTACGCGAAACACCTCCCCATTCGCTATCCTGTCCGCCATGCTCGACCGCATCGAACAACTGGACAAGCAGGCGCAAACTTCGCTCGCTGCCGTGAAATCCGCCGCCGAACTGGAAGCCTTCCGCATCGCCTATCTGGGCGCCAAGGGCGCGCTCAGGGAACTGATGGCGCTGCTCAAGGATGTGCCGCGCGATCAGAAGCCCGCCTTCGGACAGAAGGCCAACGAACTGCGGCAGAAAGTCGAAGCCGCCTTCGAAGCCCGCAAGGCCGAGCTTGGCGATGGCACCGTCAAAAAGAAATCATCCGTGATCGATGTCACCGAGCCCGGCCTGCCTCCGCGCCTGGGCCGGTCGCATGTCATCACGCAGTCCATCGATGAACTGCTCGAAGTGTTCGGCCGCATGGGTTTCGATGTCGCCACCGGCCCGGAGATCGAGGACGACTATCACAACTTCGTCGCCCTCAACATCCCCCGGCAGCACCCGGCCCGCGATCCGCTCGACAACTTCTACGTCAGCGAACAGGAGCTGATGCGCTCGCAGACCAGCACCATCCAGATTCGCGTGATGGAAAAAACGCAGCCCCCCATCCGCATCGTCGCCACCGGCCGCGTCTATCGGCCCGATGAGCACGATGCCACGCACTTCTCCATGTTCCACCAGGTCGAAGGTTTGTACGTGGACAAAAACGTGAGCATGGTCGATCTCAAATCCACCCTGCTGCAATTCGCCAAGGCCTTCTTCGGCGAGGATGCGGAAGTGAAACTCTTCCCCAGCTATTTCCCCTTCACCGAACCCTCCGCGGAGATGTACGTGAAGATGAAAGTGCGCGGCGAAGACAAGTGGATCGAAATCGGCGGCTGCGGCATGGTCGATCCCAACGTCTTCAAAGCCGTCGGCTACGACCCCGAAATCTGGACCGGCTTCGCCTTCGGCCTGGGCATCGAACGACTCGCCATGCGAAAGTACGGCATCGAGGACATCCGCTGGCTGTTCGAAAATGATGTGCGGTTTTTAAGGCAGTTCTGATCGACTTCCAAGTGCAATCCATGAGCACAACGAAACACAAGGTGATCACCGTAGCGGTTGAGGCCATCATGGCGATCTCTCTTGGATTCGGCATTGCACTTTGCATTTTGCTTCTCCTTGGATTCGGCATTAATTACATGCTCATGCCGTTTGGGGCGACAAAGACTGTCCCACCACAGGCTCAACGTCTGTTCCTGATCGCACTTGGGCTCTTCGGATTGTCATTGGTCATGTTCGCAACCCGTCGAATTCTCAAAAACCGTCCCCGCCATCCAATCCCGACTTCGCCCGTTCCGAATATCGACCTTGGGAAATCACCTGCAAGAGACGAGAAATCCATCAAATGAATCTGATGCAGGGTGGCCGCCCGCCATGTTTCGAATTTCACTCCCCATCGGTGAAAACGCCCCATGAAACCACTTGACGCCTTGTTCGACATTAATGCACCTGTCCCGATCCCCACGGAACCAGACGTTGCTGCCCTGAAAATTGCGAAACTCAGTGCGAAGCAGGAACGACGTTATCGCGGCAAACTGATCCAACAGCCCAATCTCAGTCGGTCGCTGGTCAGCTTCCAGGCAAACAAAGAACGACCGTTCTATCGCTGGTTCAAGTATAAGGAAGCCTTCTCCGCTGATCTCGTCGAACATATGCTCCGCGAATGTGCTGTAACAGGCGGAAAACTACTGGACCCCTTCGCCGGCATCGGCACGGCCCTGTTCGCGGCAGGTGAATTGGGGCTTCGAGCGGAAGGCATCGAACTCCTGCCCATCGGCCAGCAGGTCATTCACACAAAACAAGTGATCGATTGGGAACTGACCGCCAAGGACACCAAGGCGCTTACCCGCCACCTTGAGGAATGCCCTTGGCGCGATTCACGCCGGACAGGTACGTACAACGAATTGCGGATCACCAGAGGGGCATATCCGGATGAGACATCCGCCTCGATCCGGCGTTATCTGGGAATGCTGGAAGATGAACCGCCGCGCGTTCGCCGTGTTCTGTATTTCGCTCTGCTTTGCATTCTTGAACAGATCAGTTTCACTCGAAAGGACGGCCAATATCTTCGATGGGATCATCGATCAGGAAGACAAACCGGCGGAAAGACATTTGACAAGGGGAGGATATGGTCGTTCGATGAAGCCATCTGCGCCAAGTTGCGCCAGGTGACGGAGGACTTGCAATATCCGTCGAAGGCAAACGACCTGTTCGCCTCCGAACGGGTCCGTGCCGCCATTGAGCTTCATGCAGGATCATGTTTGAAAGTTCTCCCTTCTATGCCATCCGAATCGTTCGATGTGGTGATGACCTCTCCACCCTACTGCAATCGTTACGATTACACCCGCACCTACGCGCTGGAACTGGCCCTGCTTGGCGTTGACGAAGAGGGCCTCGTCGAACTGCGGCAGGAAATGCTCAGTTGCACGGTTGAAAACCGTGCGAAAGACCTGCTGGCCATGAACGCGAATTGGACTCCGGCTGTCGCGGCTGCGGACAGACACGAACTCCTGCAAGCCATCCTTGCATACTTGGACGTGGAGAAACAGGCGGATCGGCTCAACAACAACGGCATCCCTCGCATGGTCCGGGGATACTTCTACGAAATGGCCTGCGTCATTGCCGAATGTGGACGCGTTCTCAAAAAGGGAACACCGCTCATCATGGTCAATGACAATGTTCGTTATGCCGGCGTCAGCGTGGCCGTGGATGTGATCCTTTCCGATTTCGCCCAGGACCTGGGCTTCGATGTGGAGAAGATTCTCGTTCTGCCCACGGGAAAAGGCAACAGCAGCCAGCAGATGGGCGCTCATGGCCGCGATGCCCTGCGCAAATGCGTCTATGTCTGGCGCAAACAATAGTCATGCCCAACCCCTACCGCCATCATCTCGATTCGAGCGCGTCTCTGGTGACCTCCTATGAAGCTGTCCGTGCCGGTTTCGTGGCACTGGCGCTTGAAAGGAATCGCCGGGCCACGCCGTTGGTGGCGCAGGCGCGCGCCTTGAAAGCCGCGGCCCTGCACGCGATGTCTCCATCCGAACTGATTGCAATGCCGCATATTCAAGCAGCATTATTGACGGCGGCTGGAGTGTCTGACAAAGCTGCAAAACATCTCCAAGATTCTGACAAGTCGCTGGCCATCGAAGGCTTGATTCGTGACTACCTTGAACCTCAAGGAGCCAATTTCGTTGAGGAACTTATATTTCGCTTTCTGCTCACTCGCGGCGACACGCTGGGGGGTTCCATGCGCAACGTGGGTGGCTTTCTGGCCCAATGCAAGCTGACGAGATCAATCATCGCCCATCTGCGCAATGCCGGCACGGAATATCGCTGGTATGGAAACGGCAGTCGCAAATGGTCGGAAATGTCCGACGATGAGGCCGCCATCGAACTGACCCTTCGTGGCATATCCTGGAGCATGAATGAAAAGCCGCGAGTGCTGTTCTACAACATGAAAGTCCCTCTCTTTGGAAACAATGTCGATCTCTGCCTGTTCGATTGTTCCCCGGATCATCTTTCAAATGCACGCCAATCGCCCGACACCTACCTTGCTCTCGGCGAATTGAAGGGAGGCATCGATCCTGCGGGAGCCGACGAGCACTGGAAGACCGCACGCAGCGCATTGAACCGAATTCAGTTTTCCTTCAAGAACAAACAACTCGCTCCCAAGACGTTCTTTATCGGTGCGGCAGTTGAATCGAACATGGCGGCTGAAATATGGACCATGCTTCAAAATGAAACCCTCGACAACGCCGCCAATCTGACCAATGACGAGCAGCTTGCTTCCATCACCCAATGGTTGTGTTCATTGTGAACCTCACCGGTTTTTACTTTATGACTGATCAGAGAATCATCATGCTTACCGCGAATTCCGATTCACACACCGGCGTCATGCAAACCAACCTCCCCCTCCCCGGCCGCCGTCAGGGCAAGGTGCGCGATCTTTACGAGACGCGCCTTGCCAGTGGACGCGAGGCGCTCATCCTCATCGCCAGTGATCGCATCAGTGCGTTCGATGTGGTGATGTCCAACGCGGTGCCCAACAAGGGCGTGGTGCTCACGCAGATCAGCAAGTTCTGGTTCAGCATGATCGCATCGAAGCTGGGCGATCGGCTCAAGCATCATCTGCTCTCGACTGATCCCGCTGACATCCCCGGCCTCTCCGACAAAGATCGCGCCATGCTTAAAGGCCGCGTGATGGTTGGCCGCATGACGAAGGTGATCAAAGTCGAATGCGTGGTGCGCGGCTACCTCGCAGGCTCAGGCTGGAAGGAATATCAGAAGTCGCAGACGGTGTGCGGCATCAAACTTCCGCCGGGCCTGAGACAATGTGACAAGCTGCCCGAACCGATCTACACGCCTTCAACCAAGGCCGATGTGGGCCACGATGAGAACATCAACTTCGAGCAGTCGTGCGAAATCGCAGGCGGGGAACTGGGCGTGAAACTGCGTGATTTGAGCCTGGATATCTACAAAATGGCCCGCGACCATGCAGCCGAGCGAGGCATCATCATTGCGGATACGAAGTTTGAATTCGGTCTGCCTGTTTCGGAGGCCGATGGTGATCCGACCATTCCGATTTTGATCGATGAGGTGCTCACACCGGACAGCTCGCGTTTCTGGCCGGTGGATCAGTATGAGCCGGGCAGGGATCAGCCGAGCTTTGATAAGCAGTACGTGCGCAACTATCTGGAGGAGCTCGTCAAGGCGGGCAAGTGGGACAAGACGCCGCCGGGGCCGATGCTGCCGGATGATGTGATCAAAGGCACGATCGAAAAATACCTGGAAGCGTATCGCCTGCTCACCGGCAGGGAACTGGCGCTGTGAATGCGATGATGCGATCGGACATTCGATCAAGAAATGTCGCGCATCGTGTCGATGGATGAAGCCAAGGGATTGAAATGCGGAACCGTTCGGTATAATCAAACGTGTGTGAGAGCATGATCACACGCCAACCCAGGTCACTCGTACAGGGCCCGCGCAGCGCCACACCGCGGGCTCTGTCTTTTTTTGGATTCATCGCCTCGCAAACCGGGGGATTGCGAAGCCGCAAGCGGCTTGGGCGTGAGGTTATTCGGGTCTCCCCGTTCATCATTTCATCCGTTTCCGCCGATTTTTTCTAATAGAATGTTCCCACGTTCGTCATATAGGATGTAGGCCATGTGCCGGGGAAATGTGGATTGTGCCTTATGTCGCAGCCAGTTCCCGTTGTGGACGCCCCTTGGATTCGGACAGTGGTGGCTCAGTACGAGCGGCCGCTGACGCTGTATGCCACCAAGCTTTTGGGGGATGTGGAGCGGGCCCGCGATGTGGTGCAGGAGGCTTTTTTGAAGCTATGCCGGCAGGAGCGGACGAAGATCGAACCCTATCTGGCGGAATGGCTTTACACGGTCTGCCGCAACCGGGCGTTGGACATCTGCCGCAAGGAAAGCCGGATGGTTCGCATCGGCGAGACGCCGGTGGTCGCCCAGATCGATCACGAATCCGATCCCTCCGCCTCCATCGAAGCCAAGGAAACGCGAGGCCTGGTGCTGGCGATGATCGGCAGCCTCCCGGAGAAACAGCAGGAATCGATTCGCCTCAAGTTTCAGCATGGTCTTTCGTACCGCCAGATCAGCAAGGTCATGGACCTGACCACCAGCTACGTCGGCTACCTGATTCATGCGGGTCTCAAAACCATCCGGGACCAGCTTTCCGACATGGATGCCCAACCCGAAGGCCAGGACACCGGCCCCGTCGCCCGCATCCCCGGCCCGCAGCGGCAGCCAGGCAAACGGGTGATCCCCGCCAGGAGTCTGACCGAGGACCCTTCCGGGGATCCTCCGCAGAATCGGGGGGACCGGGGGAATCGGGGAAATCGGGGGGACCGGGGGGCTGGCGGTGGCGGTAAGATTGCCGGGGGAGGTGCGTAAGGCCCACGTCAACCGGGGATTGCGAAGCCGCAAGCGGCTTGGACGTGAGGTTGCCGGAGATTGAAAGTGCCGCTCGTGCATCTGTTGCAGATGGCGAGGACGATTGCGGAATGGTTGCGTTGAATATGTTGCGTTGGACGATGGCATGGGATTGGCCGGGGGAGGTTTTGACGGTCCGGGAGTATCGAATGATGGAACACGATCTGATTGCACAAAAACGAACCGCCTATGCCCTGGAGGAACTCGATTCCGCCGAGCGGGCTGTCATTGAAGCCGACCTGCGGCAGTCCGAAGCTCATCGTCTTGAGATCGAGGAGTTGCGGGCCCTTGCCGCCGCGGTCACTGGAGCGCTGGCCACCGAAAAGCAGCCGGAGATGTCCGAGATTCAGCATCTGGCGATCGAGTCCACCCTTCAGAAGCTGACCGAGGACCACGAGCGCACCACCCGCATGCGCCTTCGCCGTCAGCGTCTGGCGTTCTGGGTTCCCACCAGCCTGGCGGCCTGCGCCCTGCTCGCCTCGGGCGTCACGCTGATGATGCTCTCGGCCCAGAACAGCCACAACGCGCCGATCGAAGGCGCCTCCATCATCGAGCGAGAGATCGAGGCGCCGGGCATTCGGCTTCCATCGGGCGCCGCCCCCACTGTCCGGGCCCAGCGCAACCGCGGCGTCAACGAGGTGATCAACGCCTACAACGAGGTGATCCGCATGTCTCCAGCGGTGGGTGTGCCCACCGTTTCGGGTCCGCATGTGGATACGCTCACCGCCGCCGACGCCGATTTTGTGCATGCCTTTCATCCCGCCGCGGTCACGCCGCTTTCCACCTTTCCGTTGACGGTGGACACCTCCACGGTGCCCTTCGTGGGTCGCTTCATTCAGCGGGGCGTGCTGCCGCCGCGCGAAACGGTGCATGTCGAATCGATGATCAACGCCTTCGCCTACGAAGATGTCCGGAAGATCGAATCGGACAAGCCGCTGGCGGTGAAGACCGAGATCAGCGAATGCCCCTGGCACGCGGGGCACAAGCTGGCCCGCATCGTCATCAAGGCCAGGAACGCGGGACCCGATGGCGATCCTGCGATGATCGTGGCGGAGGAAGTGCGTCTGCGCGTCGAGTTCAACCCGGCCCGCGTCGCCTCCTATCGCCTGATCGGCTACGAAAACCGCCTGCCCGTCGCCGGTCGGACGCAGCGCGAGGAGCGCACCGATCTCAAGGCCGGCCACACGCTCACCGCCCTTTACGAAATCGTTCCCGTGGGCAACTTCGGCAAGCTCCACGGCCCCGCCTCCGACCTGCTCAAATACCAGCAGCCGGCCAAGTTCACCTACGCCGCCGACAGCGATGAACTGTTCACCGTGATGCTCCGCTTCCGCAGCGAGGAGGAGCCGCTCGAACAGGTGGTCGAAGCCCCCGCCATCGATCCGGGCCTGCGCTTGGCCGACGCCTCCACCGACTTCCGCTTCGCCGCGGCCGTCGCCCAGTTCGGCCTCGTCCTTCTGGACTCCCCCACCAAAGGCGAAGCCACGCTCAAATCCGTCCGCGACCTCGCCGAGCAGGCCCTCGGCGCCGACGCCACCGGCGACCGCGCCCGCTTCATCCGCCTCCTCGAACAGGCCGGCGACATCGGCATCAATTAGCCATCAGCCTTCAGCTATCAGCTATCAGCCAAAGGCAAAAGACAGACACCCTGCCGCTGCTCCTGCTATGACACGATCATCCTTCTCCTGTTTTTTTCTGCGCCTTTTCGCGGCTCTCCTTTTTCTTGCCGCGCCCGCGCTGGCTGCGGAACCGGATATCAAGCTGCTGAGCAAGGATGAGGCCGCCATCGCGATTGTGGAGGAGAAGATCGAGCCTTATTTCAAACTGCTCACCCTGCCTGACATGGCGGCGAAGCTGCGGGCGATGCCGCAAGGCGAAACGCTCGAAGCTCGGCGCGCCGATTTCAAACGGCAATACGCGGGCTTCACCCTCGACTTCACCGACGAGGAGAAGGCCGTCATTCACACCTGCCTGACGAAGGTGCGGCCGGCGCTTGAAAAACATTACCCGCTGATGGCGAAGACCCCCTGGAGCATCATCAAGAAGTCGGATGTGCTCGAAGGCGGCGCCCACTTCACGCGCGAGTCGCATATCGTTCTCTCCGCTCGCGTGCCGGCCCGGGCCGCCCGGCTGATGAAGGAAAACCAACCCGATGCAGCCGTCGCCGCCCTGCTGCCGCTTCTGCTGCACGAGCAGATGCACGTGTTGCAGCGGCTGCATCCGAAGGTGTTCGCGGACCTCTACGAGAACATCTGGGGCTACCGATACGCCGCGAAGATCACGACAGGCGCCTGGCTCGACGCCCGGCAAATGGTGAATCCCGACGGCGTGGATGTGAACTGGCTCCTGCCCACGAAGGATGATGCGGGGCAGGTGAAGCTGCTCTGGCCTCGCATCCTGCTGACGAAGACGGAAGGCGTGCCGGTGATGTTCCGCGACATGCAGATGGTGCTGATCGAAGTTCAGATGAAAAGCGGAAATTACATGGTGAAGCTGAAGGAGGACGGCTCGCCGGTGATGTCGCCGCTGATGGAATCAAAACCCTTTGCCGTTCGGTTCCCGCATGGCAACGCATATCACCCCAACGAGACCGCGGCGGCGGCGCTGCCTGCGGTGATCCTCGCGGATCTGTTCCCGGAGTTTGAAGAGAAAAAGCCCGGGGAACAACTGGAATACGAGGCGAAGCTCCGGCAATGGATGCGCGACCATCTGAAATGAAAGGCCCGTTGCAGTGGCAGTGGCAGTGGCAGGAGCAGGTCCTGCCCCTGCAACTGCTCCTGCTCCTTCCTGCCTTCACGCCCCCGAACGCCTGATCTGTTTCAGGGCTTCGCTCACCGCGTCGCTCATCGAGGCCTTCTGAACATAGGCGGACCGGCTGACCAGTTCATCGGGCCGCCGCGCCTTGACGGAGGCGGTCCAGCCGCTGTTTTTCTGAAGCTTCGTTTCCCAGCAGATGGCGTTGAGCGAATCGATGTCGCGCAGCACCGCCTCCATGCGGGCGGCATCACCTGACGGGACCGCGCGTGCGGTGCCGCCGGGCACGGCCACATCGATGTGCCGGAACACGGACGACAGCGCTTCGCGCAGCGTCGCGCCCTGTGAATAGACCGCCACATCAGACACCTGGCCGACGTTGACCTTCGCATGGATCGACACCGCGTCCGTGGCGTTGCCGGGCGTCTGGTTGATGACGATGTACCAACTCAGGGCGTCGAGCCGGGCCATGTCGCGGGCAAGGTTTTGCCGGTCCTCCTCGGTGGTTGTGCCGACCAGCGGTGAAGGATCGACCGGAACCGAATCGCACCCTGCAAGGGCGATGGCGCAAAGCAGCAGGACAAACCTGCCGGCCTTGGCCGGCATTGCCGAACCGGACAACGACATCCACCGCGACGCGATTGAGTTGATGGACATGGAAACCCCACTGACAATCGAACCTGAAATCTTCCGACATGCCGCGACAAGCCGATCGGATTGCGCACGGACAGCGTATCGGATCAGACAGGGAAAGAAAAGATGGACACGCCCCATGCCAGGGCCAGTCAGAGATCAGAAGTCAGAGATCAGAGATCAGAAGTCAGAGATCAGCCCGAAACAAACCACTGGGAAACTGAATGCTTTGTCTGGCCTCTGACCTCTGACCTCTTTTTCAACAGGCGTACGCCTTCTCGCCGTCAAGGGCGCCATCGAGTTCATCCATGTGATTCGCGTTGTCGAGCGATGCCGCCAGACCGATGGCGAAGGCGGTGACGATCCAGCCGGTGCCGCCCGCGGAGAGCAACGGCAGCGCGATGCCCTTGGTGGGCACGACGACGGTGACGACGGCGATGTTGATCAGGGCCTGGATGCCCAAGGTCGAAACGATGCCCAGCGCGACCAGACGGGCGAACTTGTCCTTGCAGTCCTTGACGATGCTCATCCCCGTCCAGACCAGGGCGAGGTAGAGACCGATGACCAACGAAGCGCCGGCAATGCCCGTTTCCTCGCAGATGACGGCGAAGAGAAAGTCGGAGGTGTCGGTGGGCAGGTAGCCGAACTTCTGGATGCCGTTGCCCAGACCGCGACCGGTCAGCCCGCCTTCGGCGAAGGCGACCATGGATTGAATGGGCTGATAGCCTGCGCCGCGGGCGTCATCCCAGGGGTGCAGGAAAGTGGTGAGCCGTTCGATGCGGTGAGGCTTGGTGACGACCGCCACGACGACCGCCGTGATCGCCGGGGGAACAAGCAGCAGCAGGTGCCGAATGCGCGTGCCGCCGGCGACGAGCAGAATGACGCCGACGATGGCGATCAGCGCCGCGGTGCCCAGGTCCTCAAGCACGATCAGCAGGCAGGCGGCCCCGATGAAGGCCAGCGCGGGCAGCAGCCCCTTGAAGAACATGGGCATCCGCTCGTGCCTGGCGGCGCACCACCAGGCGATCACCAGCACCATCGCCCACTTGGTCAGCTCGCTGGGCTGAAAGTTCGTCTCGTATCCCCCCGCCCCGATGCGAAGCCAGCGACGGGCCCCGTTGATCTCCAGCCCGACGCCCGGCACCATCGCCACCACCACCAGCAGCAACGACGCGATCAGCAGCCAGAGAATCGGATTGGCATACCAGCGAACCTTCATCGCATGGCGAAGGTTGATCCGGCCGGCCAGCATCATCACAATCACCGCGACGGCCGCATGAAGCAGGTGACGGCTCGATGCGATGGACTGAAGATCGAAGCCGCCGCCCTGGCCGATCTTCATGTCGGCCGAATGCACCGCGATCACCGCCAGGCCGAGCAAGGCAATGACGACAAGCTGAAGAATGTGACCGGCTCGGAGCATGCCCCCTGTTTATCGGCCATGCGTCGCACGGAAGTCGAATCTTCCCCATCCCTGCAAGCAGGGTAAAAGCATATGGGAGGGGCGAGGCTCCCACTGGGAGGGCGAGGCTCCCGCCGGGAGGGCGAGGCTCCCACTGGGAGGGCGAGGCTCCCGCCGAGCCGATTCGTTTG
>CAZYPK010000146.1:0-13407 GCA_964649195.1 uncultured Phycisphaeraceae bacterium | reverse complement strand
CACTTCGGCTGGCCGCATAAGAATTCTTGAGCATTTATAGCGTTGTAGTATTAATTCTTTGCAATACCTCCCGGTTTTCAGCGCCACGAATTCCTTGAGTGGCCAATAATCCGACACGCACTCTATTATTATCTCGTTCGATTACCCGCCTCGCGCATTCAAACCAATAGCAACACAAGTCTGATGCTTTCGATATATCGAAGGCGGCAAATATTGCTGCGATGTAATCATCTCCCAGGCCGTTTTGACGGAAAAGTTTTGATCCCAAGAACGGCGGATTCCCAATGATGAAATCCGCTTGCGGCCACTTCGCCGGCGCGGGGTGCGCTGGGTCGGACAGGTCGAGAATGGCATCGCGGTTCTCGATGCTCTTGATGGATTCGAGGATGGGATCGCGAGGGGCGTTGAAACCGTTGTCGCGCATCCATTGCAGGTAGCCGATCCAGATGACGACCTGGGCGAGTTCGGCGGCGTAGGGGTTGATTTCGATGCCATGCAGTTGCGTGGGTCGGACGCGCGGCACGAGGGGAATCACAATCTCCGGGCTGGCGGCAAACGTGATGACCTGCTTTTCGAGGTCCAGCAGTTGCTGAATCGCGACATAGAGAAAGTTTCCCGATCCGCAGGCGGGATCGAGGATGCGAACGCCCGAAAGTTTCTGGACAAACTCACCCAGTTCATCTTCGATGCGGCGTGAATAGGTGGCTGGCTTGGTCGCACCTTTCTTGGCTGCACCACGCTGGGCGTCGCGTGCAGCTTCGGATCGCTGGGCTGCGAGGTCGATGCACTTCTGCTTCGTCTGTTCCCATTGCCGGCGAAGGGGGGCGAGGATGACCGGCTCCACCACCAGCAGAATGTCTTCGCGGCTGGTGTAGTGCGCGCCGATCTGGGCGCGTTTGGTGGGGTCGAGGGATCGTTCGAAGAGGGTGCCGAAGATGGCCGGTTCGACGGATGACCAATCCTGTTTGGCGGCGATGATGAGCACGCCGATTTCGGGTTCGGTGAGTTCGAGGGCTTGGGGCTTGCCGGGCGGTTCTTCGAAGAGGCCGCCGTTGAACCATGCGATGGGGTCGCTGCCGAATGCGCCGCCGGCGCGCATGGCTTCGAAGAGCGCGGCCATCACCTTCACAAGCTGGGCCGGCTGGCGGTGCCACTGCACGAGCATGCGCTTGAACAGTTCCTTGGGCAGCAGGTCCACATCTTCGGCGAAGAGGCAGAACATGCACTTCATGAGGAAGTGGGCTCCATCGTGCGGGTCGTGGCCGCGCCGGTGCAGGCTGGCGGCCAGTTCGCCGAATTGCTTGGCGATCTCTTCGGTGACCTTGGCCGGCGTGATGGTGGGCTTGAATGATTGCGGATCGGTGAAGACGCGGCGCAGCAGATCGATGCTGGCGGGGCTGGCCAGGTCCGCCAGGGCGATGGTGTGTATTTTCTTGACGGTGCCGGTGAAGTTGGTGTGAATCTCGATGCGGGCGATGTCGCTGACGATCAGGAGGGGCGGGCTTTCGAGGGCTTCGCGGTACTGGCAAAGCTGGCGGTAGGCGTCATCGAGGGTCTTGTATTTATCGCGGGTCTTGTATTCCCAGCCGAATTTGCCGCGCCACCAGACATCGGCGAACCCGCGATCGCCCTTGCTGCCCTTGGATGCGCCGGAGGAAACGGCGACGCCCTTTTCAAAGGCGTACTCGGAACCGGTGGCATCATGTTCGGCAGGCGTGGGCTGGCCCAGCATGCGGCAGAGATCGAGGAAATGTTCCTGACTGGCGGCGCGTTCGGGCAGTTGGACGCGCTCCCACTTGGCGACAAATTGAACGGGCGAGATTCCGCCAGCGGTTTGGGTGGGCATGGGGACAGAGTATCAGCGAAGCGGGCGCGGATGCCAAGGGGGTGAAGCGTCAGGCCATTGCTCTTGCATTCATCGCGGCTCGGACAGGCCATTTCCATTACAATCCCCCGCTTTCCCCAACGCGGGTGTTCGATCAGGAGCTGCGATGTCCTTTCATTCAGGTCGAGTTTCGTTCTGTCGTTTTGCGGTCGTGGGCGATGCTCCGCAGTCGGTCGATGAGACCGCCCTGGCCACGCTCAAGGATCACGCCTTTGCCGCCGCCGAGATCGGTTCGCCCGATCAGGTCGAAGCGGGCTTCATCACCGGCGCCCATCTTTACGACACCCAATTCAGCTACGAAACCAATGCCTACGGCAACCCGCCGGGCAGTTTGCTGCTGTTCGCGCTGAGGCTCGATACGCATCAGGTGCCCGGCGAAGTGAAGCAGGCTTATCGCGCCATCGAGGAGCAGGCGGCGGCGGCGTGCAACCCATCGGGCTTTGCCTCGCGGGCCCAGAAGCGCGATGCCATGGACATGGTCGATCGCAAGCTGCACGATGAAATCGCGGAAGGAAAATATCGCAAAAGCAAATCGATTCCCGTGCTGTGGGACCTGGCATCGAAACAGCTTTACCTCGGCGCGACATCGAACACGGCCATCGAACAGATTTCCAAGCTGATAAACTTCGCCTTCGCGGTGGACCTGCGGCTGCTGACGGCAGGCGTTTTTGCGGAGGATGTTTTCGCCGGGAACAAGCGCGATTTCGAGGACCTTTCGCCTTCACCGTTCACCGCCCCGCCCAAGGATGCCCGCGAGGCCGGCGAAGACGAGGAAGGCGAACTGCCCAGGGATATCGCCGTGCCGCTGACGCCCTGGGTTCATGCCTCGGTGAGCACGCGCGATTTTCTGGGCAACGAATTGCTCATCTGGCTCTGGTGGAAGCTCGAATCCGGCGAGAACGTCATCGGCATCCCCGCCTTGTCCGAAGGAAAAAAAACAGGCAGGCGGCATCGGCTGGCGGTGATGATCGATCGATCGCTCGACATGGACTGCGCCTGGGACGCCACGGGCAGGCAGTCGCTGCGCGGCCCCAAGCCCACGCATCTGCCCGAAGCGGGTGAAGCCCTGGCGGCAGGCAAGTGGCCCCGCAAAATCGGGGTGATTTTCGCCGACGCCGATGATGAGGCGCAGTGGGAGCTTTCGCTTCAGGGCGACAAGTGGCTCGTCTCCGGCGCGGCCCTGCCCAAGGTGGAGGAGGCGACCTCGCCGCGCGAGATCACCGACCTGCGGCTGCAATCGACGCTGCGACTGGCCGCGATGATGGACGGGCTGTACCTCACGTTTCTGGATGAACGCATGAGCGCCGCCTGGCCGACCAGACGTGAAACGATACGCGAATGGATCAAGGCGCGGCGGAAGAAGCGGAGCGGCGCCGGCGGTTGATCGCGCATCCCTTCGTTCGCCAAGGCGAACGGCTAAACTCCGTGATGATGAAACGAGGTTCAATGGCCTGTCGCGGTTTGATGTCGATCGCTTGTGCCACGCTGATGGCGATGGTTGCCGCCTGCGGTGAAAAGCCTGCGCCGCCGGCGGTGGAAACGCCCGGGACGGTTTCCATCGTCAGTGTCAATCCGTTGATTCATGAACTGGTGCAAAAACTGGCCGGGGATCGCATGAAGACGCGCTGCCTGCTCAGCACGCCCGTTGCGCTCAAGCATGGCGACCTGCCCGCCGATGGGGCGATGACGCTGCGCGAGGCGGATGTGGTGTTCATGCACGCGGCGGAACCGTTTGCGGAACTGGTGAAGACGATCGAAGGCAATGTTCCGATGGATCGGTTGGTTCGTGTGGGCCCCCGGGGGGCGCGGGGGACGCGGGAAACCCGGGGGGCGCGCGGCGAGGACGCCGCGGCTATGAAATCGAGGGGATTCATCTCCTTTGCGCCACGGGATGTGCTTGCTCTCTTAAGCGAAATTGAAACTGCGCTTGTTGCGCGCGATCCGAAGCAGGCGGCGGCGATCCGACAGGAAGCGGCCACGCTTGACGGTGAGATCGAAGCGCTGGCGTCGTCCATGCAATCGCAGCTTGCGCCGCTGCCCGCCGATCGCAGGATCATCATCACCGATGACGCCGCGGTTGCGTCCGTCATTCGCGGCATCGGTTTTGAGGCGGTGCTTTTCGATCGGACCATCGGCGTTCATCCCACCGTTGCGGATCGTGACGCCTTGCTCCGGCAGATTCGCAGCGTCAAGGCCGGCGCGATCGCCATCGATGACGGTGGAAGCGAGACGATGCGTGAACTGCTCGCGGAGGTCGCGCAAGAAACAGCGGCGAAGGTGATTCAACCTTCGATCCGTGCGTGGCCTGGGGAGGGCGAAGGGTATGTGGCGTGGATGCGGGGCAATGTTGAAGCGATCGCCAGGGCGATTCGGTGAGGGCATCAATCGCGCTTGAGGAGCTGCTCGCGCTGGATCATCACCTTGAGCGTCTGCGTCACCAGTTCGATGCTGGTGCGGTCGAGCCTGTTGTAGAACGGCAGGGCGATCGTGCGGTTGCTCACCGATTCGGCGATCGGGTGGTCGCCCTTCTTGCAGCCGAACTGTTCGCGGTAAAACGGCTGAAGGTGAATGCAGGGGAAATAGTTGGCTGCGCCGACTTCGTGGCGGTGCAGGCCCTGGATGATGCGGTCGCGCTCGATGTGGCCGTAGCGATCGCTCAGGCGCACGACGAAGACGAACCAGCTCATCGTCTTGAAGGCCTGCGGGTCGTTGTCCGGCGGGTTGGGCAGGATCAGATCCTCCCAGTCCATGAGCCTGCCGATGTATTCCTCGGCCACCTCGCGGCGCATGGTGAGCATTTCATCGAGCCGTTCCATCTGGGCGATGCCCAGCGCCGCGGCGATCTCGCTCAGGCGATAGTTGAAGCCCAGCCTTTCGTGCTCAAGCCACGAGCCGGCCCGCGTCACCGCCACTTCGTTGTTGGTCTTGCCGCTGCCGTCGGAAGGCGTGGTCAGCACCGATCGGCCCTGGTTGCGCAGCGACCGGCACAGGTCCGCCAGGTGATCGTCATCGGTGACGATGCAGCCGCCTTCGCCGGTGGTGATCTGCTTGTTGGGATAGAAGCCGAAGACGCCCGCGCGGCCGAACGATCCGACGGCCCGCCCCTTGTATGAGCCGCCCAGACCTTCGCAGCAATCCTCGATGAGCGGGATTTCATGCTTGCGGGCGATCTGCTCGTAGCGATCCATGTGCATCGGGTTGCCGAACACATCGACGGCGAGGATCGCCTTGGTCCGGGGTGTGATGGCGGCCTCGACCTTGTCCGGGTCCATGTTCAGGCTGACCGGATCGATATCGACAAAGACCGGCCTGGCGCCGACGTAAAGAATGCAGTTGCTCGAGGCGATGAAGGAAAAGGGCGTGGTGATGACTTCATCCCCGGGGCCGATGCCCAGGGCGAGCATGATCAGGTGCAGGCCGCCGGTGCCGCTGGAGACCGCGATGCCCTGCCTTCGGCCTGCGCGGTCGGCGAGCATCTCCTCGAACCGCGACTGCCGGGCCCCGATGCTCAGGCGACCGCTGCGAAGCACCTCCACGACGGCGGCGACTTCGGATTCGGTGATGTCAGGCTGGCTCAGGGGAATCACGCTCATGTTCGGTACATCACTTCGCCTGACGCAGGATCGCCGGGCAGGGACAGAAGGCAGGAATCAGAGGTCAGAGGTCAGAAATGTGAAAATTCAAATTTGAGATTTCAAATTTCAGATTTCAGATTTCAGATCAGATGTCCAACACTTGACCTCTGACCTCTGACTTCCGACCTCTGACTCGACTTCTTCAACGCCTAGGGAATCCATCGCATTTCGATGGCGTTGGACTTGAGTTTTCGACGGATGCGCATCACATCGGCAGGGAAGCCGCGTGCTGGGGTGTCATCATGTCGCTTATGACTTGATCGCTTTTTTCAGCGCGGCGGCGGTCTGCTTGGTCTGTTTCAGATAGACCCAGGCCGCCTGGACGCGAAGCGTTTCGGGCAGCGAGCCGCCGCCGCGCACCAGCAGGCCCAAGTCCTTCAGTTGGGCCGCGCTCAGGGGCACATCGTGCTTGGCCAGCAGCATGATGCGAAGGGCGTTGGAGTTGGCATCCTCATATTGCCGGGTGATGTCGGCGGCGATCTTGTGCGGCTCCCCCTTCGTGGCGCGGATCAGGCCGACCATCAGGCCTTGAATCAGCGCCTTGTCCGTCGCGGGATTGTTCAGCAGCGGCAGCAGCGCCTTGCGGGCCGCGGCGGGGTCCTTTTCGCACAGGTGCTGCGTGGCGGCCATCGCCTCGTCGAGCCGCTGGGCCCGGCTGCGATCGGGGCCTTTTTCGTAGGCATGGATGAGGTCGGTGAAAATCCGGTTGCCATCCTCCGGCGTGGCGTGGAAGTTGGCGTACCCCAAAGCCCAGGCATTGGCGATGGGGTAATCCATCGCGATGAGCTTCGCCATTTCCGAAACGACATCCTTCTTCGACGCCACCGCCCTGCCTGCCAGCCCCATCTGCCTCATGAGCGGATCGGCCGACGCCGCCAGCGGATCAAAGTCAGCCGGGGTCAGATAAACGGACATGTTCAGCAGCGATATCGCCAGCCGCATCTGGTCCGCGACATCCGTGGTGGAATTGAAAAGCTGCGTCCAGGTGCGCATGGTGTCGCGGTGCCCGAACCGCAAGGCCGTGCGCAGCGCCAGCAGGCGGACGCGCTCCTCGGTTTTGGCGTCGCTTGCCAGTTTGGCCGCCCAAGGGGCGACCTTTTCAAACTTGAAGCGGAACGCCGTCTGCAACATCAGATTGCGGACATCATCGCGCTGGGCTTCGGTGGAGAGGTCGATGGCGTCCATCATCGCGGCGGCCGAGGAATCGTTCAGTTGCAGCATGAGCAGGGCGATGATCCCTTTGCGGGCCAGGTTGGTCGTCTCGGCGGCCTGCCTGAGCAGGGCCACATCGTTGAACTCCTTTTTTTCCAGCAGGTGCGTGGCGATGACCACCTTCGCATCCATCTCCGTCGCCGGCCAGGCCAGCACCTGCTTCGCATTGGCCACGTTCAGCAGTTCGCTGTCCAGCGCCGCCCCCAGCAGTTCCGACTGCATCGCCCCATCCTTCACATCCGCCAGCAGCTTCAGGTCAAGCTGGCGCGGCGTGGCGATTTCCGCCAGACCCAGAATGCCGTGAATCCGCATGACGCGATGCTCCGCCAGCAGCAGCTCGCGCATCAGCGGCTCAAGGGCGGGATCCTGGAGCTGACGCAGCGAGCGCAGCATCACGCTGAACTGCCCGCGCCGATCGGGGACCAGCCCCGACTGAATGAGATACACCGAGGACTCGAACGTCGGATCATCCTGCGCCGCCGCCGGCCTGGGCGTCAGCCACCCTTGCAGCAGCAACGCCACGAGCAGTGCGAACGACGGAAACGGACGCGATGAGAAAGGCGAGGTCTTCATGGCGATAGTTTAGGGGCAAGCGAAGGGGATGAGAAATCGGAGCTGCGCATCCCCATGTCCGTTTCATTCTCCGCCCCATCACCGGAAGCAAAAGCTCCAAATCGCAAACATCCAAATCTCAAACAAACTCGAAAGCGAGCCGAACCGGGCAAAACCGAGCCGAATCCGGATTCTGTTTGATTGCGTTTTTTGTCCTTTTGGAACTTGTTTGGAGTTTGGAATTTGTCATTTGGAACTTCCGACAGAGTGGGCGCCGGGAATGAAACGGCCCTGTGCTTATCCCAAGGCCGCCGCATGCGCCGGCGAACGGCCCAATGCGCCCGCCCTTTCGATCACCGCTACAATCCCGTCGTCATTCACGTTCGCCGACGCCATCATTCATGTCGCGTGGTTTCATCATGATTGTCGCCTGCTGCACCGACCTGATTTTCGCCACCAAGATCCGCTCCACGGCTGAGCACGCGGGGGTGCCCTTTCGCTGCGCCAATGACCTTGCCGCCCTCACGGCCCGGCTCGATCGCGTCGATGATGGCCGGCTCAACGAACCGGTGACCGGCCTGCTGGTCGATCTGGAACTGGGGCAGGCCGCCCTGGAAATCATCGAGGCCGCCAAGAAAAAATCGCCCGGCGTCCCGGTGATTGCGTTTGGCTCCCACGTGGCGACCGATGTATTACAGGCGGCCCGGCGGCGCGGCGCCGATGCCGTGATGCCGCGCAGCCAATTCTCCGCCAGGCTGCCGGAACTGCTCCGACAATACGGCGGCAGCGAACTGTAAGATCAGATGTCGGAGGTCGGAAGTCGGAGATCACCATGGAAATCAGCCAGTTTCTCAAACATCATCAACTGACCGAGAACCCCTTCAACGCGGAGGAGGCCCGCTTTGATCCGGTCTTTGAACGTCTCGATGGCGCCGCCACCAGCCATCAGGATTTCGCCAAGATTCTGGGCGACATCGAGCGGCCCAGCACCGCCGTCGTCTTCGGCGAGAAAGGCAGCGGCAAGACCGCCATCCGCCTGATGATCGGCAAGCTGGTCACGCAGCACAACGAAACGCATCCCGAAAAACGCACCCTGCTCGTCGCTTACGACGACCTGAACCCCGTCCTCGACCGCATCGTGCAGAAGCATCAGAGCGGCATGAGCTTCGCCAAGGCTTCGCGTGCCTCCACCGAAAAATTGCTGGGCAAGTTTCGCCTACAGGATCATCAGGATGCCATCCTCTCGGCGGCGGTCACCCGCATCGTCGATGGCGTCACCGGCATCGGCAGCGGCGAAGAGAAGATGCAACTGCCGGCCGACCTGGACAGACGAATCAAGGCGATGCCCCGCCATCTGCGGGTGGACATGGCCCTGCTGGCGGCGATCTACGATCAGCCGCGCAGCGGCACGGTGGTGTCGCGCTGGGGTGGGCTGCGCCGCAAGCTGCGCCTGGCCTTTCTGCCATCGGTGCCTTACTTCCGCTACTTCAACACCGCCCTCTCCATCGTGGCGGTGCTGCTCTGGCTGGCGACGAAGGTGCTTTCGTGGGGCGAAGGCGGCCCTCCGGGGTGGCTCGAACCTGCCGCGTGGATCACCGGCATCGGCGCGGTCGCGGGGTGGATCGTCTGGCTGTGGTCGCGGTACGTTCTCATGTCCCTGTGCGGCAAGATCAACCGGGAGGTGCCGGCTGTCCAGCGGAATCCGCAGGACCTGGCCGCGATGCTGCTCGATCTCAAAGGTTCCGACCTCTCCGGCCAGCCTTGGCCGATCCCGGGCGTGCAGGGCGAATACGACAGTCGCTTCCAACTCACGCACAAGCTGCTCACCGTGCTCGAACCGATGGGCTACCACGGCCTGATGGTGCTGGGCGACCGCTTCGATGAACCGGCCCTCATCACCGGCAAGCCCGAGTGCATGAAGGCCGTCGTCTGGCCGCTGTTCAATCACAAGTTCCTTCAGCAGGATCGCGTGGGCATCAAGCTGCTGCTGCCCATCGAGCTGAGGCACCTGCTGCTGCGCGAGTCCAACGATTTCTTCCAGGAGGCCCGGCTCGACAAGCAGAACCTGATCGACCGGCTGAGCTGGTCCGGGGCGACGCTCTACGACATGTGTACCAACCGGCTGCGCGCCTGCCGCCGGGCGGAAGCGGAGGAGGCCGCGGAAGCGATGACGCTTCGCGATCTGTTTGCCGCGGAGGTGACCCGCCAGCAGCTCGTCGATGCGTTGGAGCAGATGCACCAGCCGCGTGACGCCTTCAAGTTTCTGTATGCGGTGATCCAGGAGCACTGCCGGCTGGTCTCGCAGGATGAAGCGGACTACGCCATCAGCCGCGCCACGCTGGATGCGGTTCGCAGACAGCAATCGCAGCGCGTGCAGGACCTGCAACGGGGGATGAGTCCGGCATAAAAAAAACGGCTCATGAATCCCTCAGCGTCTGCCGGCCGATCCATAGCGCCGCGACGATTGACGTCACCATGATCACCGACAGCGGCGCGTTGATCGGCTGCATCGCATGGGCCAGGGCGACGCCCGCCGCGATGGCCGCGATCGCGAAGGCGATGCCGATGGCCGTGACGATCCAGTGCGCGAAGCCCGCGGCCTCGACCAGCCGCCACGCCATCACCGCGCCGATCACCACGCCCGGCAGGATGAAGATGCCGTAGAAGCGGCCGACAAGTCGCCCGGTCACATTCGCGGTCGCGCTGTTGATCCAGGGCGTCATCAGGTAGAGCAGGCCAACCCAGGCGGCCAGCACGATCGCGGCTCGGATGAGCAACGTGCGCATCATCCGCAACAGGCCCTGCGAGAAGGTCCATCGCTGTTTGTCCATCAAGGCATCATACGGATTACCGGCCGCGCGACGAATGCTCCTTCAGGCTGTTCACGTCCGCGACTCGTTGAGTCGCGGCTCGCGCACCCCTCCGGCCGGGGCGGGTTGCGATGCCGCCTTTCTATGCGACGTGCGGATAACCGCCTCGCCGATGCCTAGCCGCCGGGCAGATGGGTTGCTAACCATTTTATCACGAATCCAACTTGCAAAACATAAAGCCATGCAGTACAATGGCATGCACAAATGATTCGGGAATGGCATCCGATCTGGCACGACTCTTGCAAATCCAAGGGCACGGACGTTGAAAAAGAAACGGAAGTCAAACAACGGCTGAACAATCGGATGTCATGATGCTCTGGAACTGAAAGGGATTGAAAGCAACCCCTGCTCACAAAATCTGGCACTGGGCACTTCTCTTCTCTTGCGACCGTCCGCCAGGAACCCGGACGACGCAAAGTGCCAGCCTCCGGGCTCGATCCTCGTGGACCAGGATCGAGCCTTTTTTATTTTCAACCTGAGCCGCGACGTAACACGTCGCGGACGTGAGCGACAAGAATGGCGTGCCCCTCGCGCAACGGATCACGGGATGCGAAAACGACCGGGCACTGATCGAGGCTGAAAGAAAAAGGTGTGATCGGCCACCCTTTCAGGCTGCTCACGTCCGCGACGTGTTACGTCGCGGCTCACTCTTATTGCCCTCACCCGCCTGCGATCTGTTTGAGCGCATCCAGAAGTGTTTCCAACTCCGCCTCCGTGTTGAACACGCCGGGGCTGACACGGACCGCGCCACCGGGAAAGGTGTTCATCCGCTTGTGGCAATACGGGGCGCAGTGCAGGCCGGGGCGCACGGCGATCTCGAAGCTGTCATCGAGGATCGAACCGACATCGGGGGCTTCGTATCCTTCGATATTGAACGACACGGTGCCGACGCGCCGCCCGGCATCGGTTGTGCCATAGAGCGTGAAGCGGTCATCGCTGTGCGCGAAGTCGATGATGCTCCGCACGATGTGCTGTTCATGTTTGAGGAGGTCGCTCATCGGATGAGCGTCAAGGTAATCGAGGCCTGCGGCAAGCCCGGCGATGCCGACGGTGTTGGGCGTGCCGCCTTCGAGGTAATAAGGCAGGATGGCGGGCTGGGTGGGCGTGGAGGAATCGCCGCCGGTGCCGCCTTCGCGCCAGGGTTTGAGCTTGATGTACGAAGCCATGCGAATGGTCCTTGCGCCATCAGGCGAAGCCGCGACCGACTCGGCAGGATCGGGGCAGCGCGGGCCGATGTAGAGCCCGCCGGTGCCGGTGGGACCCAGAAGAGATTTGTGGCCGGGAAAAGCGAGCAGATCCACGAATTGATCCTTGATCGACACCGGCACGATGCCCGCGGTCTGCGCCGCATCGAGGCAGAAAAGCAGGTCGTGTTCCCGTGCAATGCGGCCGACCTCCTTCGCGGGCTGAATGGTGCCCAGCACGTTGGAGGCATGAGTGATGACGATGAGCACCGTGTCGGGGGTGATCGCCTTGCGGACATCATCGGGATCGATGAAGCCTGCGTCATCGCAGTCCACGCGGGTCAATGTGATGCGGCCATCCTCACTCATCGCCTGTAGCGGCCGGCTGACGGAGTTGTGTTCAAGGATCGTCGTGATGACATGCGGCGTGTTGCCTGATCTGGTCTTCACGGGCACGATGCCTTTGATCGCCATGTTCAGCGCATCGGTGCAGTTCATGGCGAAGACCATGCGGTGATGATCTTCACCATCGAAGAGGCGGGTGAGCCTGAGCCTGGCATCGTCGAGCATCCGCTCGGCATTGACCGCCATGCGATGGCCCGCACGCCCGGGATTGGCGGCATCCTCGGCGATGAACCTGGCCATCGCCTGCGCGACGCCGGGGGCCTTGGGGAAACTGGTTGCTGCGTTGTCGAAGTAGATCATGGAAATACCAGGCGGCCCGAACGAACTTACTCGTTTTCATTCAGAAAGCGTTCAATATTCAAGCGACCATGATAGATGCCCAAAAGAATAATCGCCTGACCTTCCACCATGTATGCAATTCGATAATGTCCGTAGAGAAGAATTCGCAGATGGCGATCACCCCGTCTGGGGTAGAGATAACCCAGTTCCGGAAAATCTGCCAGTAGTTCGATCTTCTGCACAATGCCCTCCGCCACTCGCTGGGCGGCAGCGGGATTGTCCCTGGCTATGTACTCGTGGATTTCTTTGAGCCATCTGCGGGCTTCATCCGTCCAGACTATTTCCGCCATGACTCGACCTCGCGCTTCACTTCGTCATGCGATGTGACCCGACCGGCACGATGATCGGCCAAGCCGCGTTCGATCATCCGCGCCATGGCCAGTTCATGAAGCAGCTCTTCGTAAGAACTGTCTTCCGGTTGATCCGCGATGATTTTCAACATCGTTTCTTTGGCGGTTGTGGGAGGCATGAACAGTCCTTTTGAATGTGGGGTGTGCTTCATTGTAGCCCGACTGCCGCTTCACACACTGGCCAGTCCCTGTCATGGCACATCGCGCTGACGAATCTGCGCGGGAAATACAACCGTCATTCGTCCAATCAGAAGTTCCGCCTGTTCGCCGACCACCTGCATCGTTCGGCGCGCCTGCGACTGGGGCGGCAGTCGATCCAGCCGCAACAGGACGACACCGAGCACGGCATGATGATCTCGAAAGACATGATCCGCAAAATCCTTGTCCTGCGTGAGAATGATCTCCATATCGGAAGCCAGATCAATGACGCGCGGATCAGGGGCGCCCAATTGCACCTGCCGCATCAGACGAACCTGATGCCCCGCCTCCTGCAAACGTCTTGCGATCTCCAGGGGCACGTTCTCATCCGTGAGAAACTTCATTCACCCGCTCCGCCTGATGACCGGCCCACTGCTGATAAACGACATCGACCGCATAAGCCGCGGCGGCCTCGACCGAACCGGGCGCCAGATGGGGATATGCGTCATAGATGTCGCGCGACGATTCGCCGACGGCGAGCTTTTCCAGAATCAACTGCACCGTGATGCGCGTGCCGGCGATGCAGGGTTTGCCCAGCATCACGGCGGGATCGGACGTGATCCTGCCGCGCCAGTCGATCCCCATGGCTCGCCAGTCGGCCAATTGTTCATCATGATTCATGCAAACACCTCGCGCTTATTATAGCAGCCGTTGCAGAGATCAGAGGCCAGAGGCCAGAGATCAGATTCACACGCTCGGCCCTTCGTCAGAGTAAAAGCATATGGGAGGGCGAGGCTCCCGCCGAGCCGATTCGTTTGCGACGGCCCCGCTTTGGGG
>CAZYPK010000145.1:0-13529 GCA_964649195.1 uncultured Phycisphaeraceae bacterium | reverse complement strand
AAACGCGCCGTCGGGACTTGACAACCAAGACAGTCGCTTCAGCCCCAGCCACCCGACGAGTTTTGATTCGTCAACGGGCTGCGAATCGGACGCCCCTTGGCCCGCGCCCTTCCGGGCGGGGCTTATCCCGAACTCACGTTTTCAAAGCTGGACAAAGAGCCGGATCATCTTTCGATGATCCGGTTCGTGCAGGCATGAATCTCAGGCAGGATTGCGGCGACGGCGCAGCAGACATGCCGACCCGGCCAGGCCCAGCAGCATGAGCGAGGTCGGTTCGGGCACTGCGATGATCGCGGCGATCTCGGCCTGTGTCAGCGAGCCGGTGTAGTAGCGGACATCATCGATGACGCCGTTGAAGTACTCGCTGCCGCCCGCGGAGCCGATGAAGAAGCCCAGCGATGAGATGTTGGCGGGGTTGACGCCCAGGATGGTGGAGACAAGCTCACCGTTGACGTAAAAGAGGGCATCGTTGTCGCTGTTGAACACGACGGCGACATGCTGGAAGACGCCCACTTCCAGATCGACGCCGGTGGTGTTGTAGTCCTGGACGTTGTAGGCGGTGAAACGGAACTCGTCCCCGTTGAGGCCAAAGCCGTAGCCGCCCGGCCCATCCTGGCTGAAGATGCGCTGAACACCGGTGAGGGAGTCGGGCTTGATCCAGGCCATGATGGTGAAGTCATTGGGGCGCTGGAAGGCGGCGACGCTGCCCAGCGCGATCTGATCGTTCATGCCGTCGAAGTCCACCGCGCTGCCGTAGGCGGGGCTCTGTGACGTCACTCCAAGTGTCGGCCCGCCCGCATAAGTGCCGTGGAAACCCGTCGGCGATGAGTCGGCGGCGATCGTTCCAAAGGCTTCGTTGAGTTTCCAATGGGCCAGCAGCCGGTTGTCCACGCCCAGCGACACGGTGGGTGAATAAAGGAGACCGTTGAACTGCTCAGTGGTAAGGGTCGGATGCTGTCCGAGGGCGAGAGGACGATTCAATGTGTCACCCTGGTTGGACATGGTGCGGCTGCCCGCGAAATAAACGACATCATTGAGGGTGACGGAGAGGGTGCCGGTGACGCTGGTGCCTGACATGGCGTTGCCGTGCGTGTTGAACTCGACGATGACGTGGTTCCAGCCGTTGGGGTCCAGGTTGCTGTTGGCCGTCGATGGGGCCGATGTTGGTTCTGAGCCGCGTCGTGGTGCCGTTGTCGAGATAGGCGACATATTCGGTGCCGGCGTTGTCGATGATTTTGTTTCCATTGGCGCCGATGCTGTTGTTGCCGGTCGGGTTGAACCAGAAGTCGTACGTGAGTCCGCCGGCCGCCTGGACGTTCGTGCTGGTGATCAGGTCGATGTTGGTCGTTCTGATGTTGCCGACCTGGGCGGCCAGGTTGAGCGACTGCGCGCCGGCGGGAGCGCCGACGGGCACATTCGAGGACAGCGCCAGCGGATGGCCGATGGCGGTGGCGTGGTTTCCGGCGCCGCTCAGGTCGGTGACGGCGCTGACCGTGCCGTTGTAGGAACCGGGAAACTGATACTCGAACACGGGGACGAGCGCCGCCTGCGCCGAAGCGGCAAACAGGCCCACGCCCAACGCGGCCATCATCACACTCTTGCCTGTCATACGTTTCATGCTCAAACTCCTCACGAATCAAAGGACACCGGCAGCTTCAACCTGGCTTGACGAAGCCAATGATCTGCCGGGGAAAAATCGATCGACGACACGATGTTCAATCCACACCCCCGGCCCCCCCGGCCCCGGGGGTTCAGCATTCGATGTTCCGACTCCCAATCCCCATTATACCCGTTATTTGCTACTAAACAATAACCTATTCGACCGGCGAAGCGAACATTTTGCATGTTTTTTGGCAGGGTAAAAGTATATGCACGCATCCCGATTCCATTCCCACTCGCCCGCCGGCCCGCCGCCACAGGTCTCCGCCGCCCCGAAGGAGCAGCCACAACTCAGCCCAGGGCAACGCCCTGGGAACGATGATACGGGTGTTTTGAAGCTCTGAAAGAGCGTTACCATTTGCACCGTTGATCCCCTCGATGCCGAAGGCCGTCACCGCGCGTTCGCCAACGTGTAACGCTCTTTCAGAGCTTGAACGAACACCAACCCTCTTCCCCAGGGCGTTGCCCTGGGCTGTGATGTGTGCGTCCTTCGGACGATGACCCCCGGTCCCCGGAACAGCCTGAAGGGGTGTCCAACTCTCCTTTTTCTTTCAGCCTCGATCGGCACCCGGTCGTTTTCGCATCCCGTGATCCGCTGCGCGAGGGTCGCTCCATTCTTGTCGCTCACGTCCGCGACGTGTTACGTCGCGGCTCACGCTTATCCCGAACTCAGGTTGCAAGGGATACTCTGTTCATGGGACACGCTTTGGCCCGCGCCCTGCCGGGCGGGGCTTAATAGAATGGCGAGCCTCCGCCTTTTTTCCTTCGCTTTTTTCCGCAGGAGTGTTGCCTTGAGTGTTGATCCCTCCACGCAGGACCTCGACCGCGCCAGGCTGCTCGTCGAAGCTCACCGCAAACTGACCGCTGAACTGGGCAAGATCATCGTGGGCCAGAGCGAAGTCGTCGATCAGCTTCTCATCGCCATTCTCGCACGAGGCCACTGCCTGCTCGAAGGCGTGCCGGGCCTGGCCAAGACGCTCATCATCCGCAGCCTGGCCCAGGCGATTCATCTTTCGTTCCGCCGCATCCAGTTCACCCCCGACCTCATGCCTGCCGACATCACAGGCACCGACATCATTCAGGAAGACAAGACCACCGGCCACCGCCGGCTCATCTTCGAGAAAGGCCCCATCTTCGCCCAGATGGTCCTCGCCGACGAAATCAACCGCACCCCGCCCAAGACGCAAGCCGCCCTCCTCGAAGCGATGCAGGAGAACTCCGTCACCATCGGCGGCAAGACGTTTCAGCTCGAACAACCCTTCTTCGTCCTGGCCACCCAAAACCCCATCGAGCAGGAAGGCACCTACCCGCTGCCCGAAGCCCAGCGCGATCGCTTTCTCTTTCATGTGAAAGTCAACTACCCGCAGCGCGAGGAGGAACGCGAAATCATCCTCCGCACCACCAGCACCTTCAAAGCGGAGTTGACGCAGGTGCTCACCGGCGAGCAGATCATCGAATGTCAGCAGACGGTTCGCCGCGTGCCGGTGCCGGATCATGTGGTTGACTTCGTGCTCGATCTCGTGCGCCGCTGTCGGCCCAAGGAAACGGAATCGTTTCCGTTCGTGAAGGAACTGGTCGATTGGGGGCCCGGACCGCGTGCCTGTCAGCACCTGGTGCTGGCCGGCAAGGTGCGTGCGATTCTGCAGGGAAGATTTCACGTGACGCTTGATGATGTGGAAGCCCTGGCCTTGCCGGTGCTGCGGCATCGCATCGTGCCGACCTTCAACGCGGAGGCGGAAGGGATCACGGTGGATGACATCATCATGCGGGTGCTCAAAGCGGTGCCAAGAGGGACGGCCAGGAGCGTGTTGTGAAATGCATCACGCAGCCTGTGTCGAGAGAGGCTCGATCGCGGTGACATGCAGCAGCGAGAGAATCTTGAACTCCGCGGGAATGCCATCGTCGGCAACATTCACACCCACGAGCAGGCTGCTGCGGGTGAGCATGGCCATCTCCGGGTGCTTGATTTCAAAGGCGAGCCCGCTCGACAGCGTGATCCGCACCGGCTGGAACGGACGACGGGACAACATTTCGCGGAAGGTTTGAACGGTCATGCCAGGATTATAGCTTGAGTATCCCCATGTTTGCCAGATGAAAACAGCCCTGATGTCCACCGCCCCTTCCCATCTCGCCCCTGCCGACCTCGCCAAAGTCGCGAGCCTGCAAATCCTCGCCCGGCTGGTGGTCGAGGGGTTCACCACCGGGCTGCACCGCTCGCCGCACAAGGGGTTTTCCGTCGAGTTCAAGCAGCATCGGCAGTACGTCCCCGGCGATGAGATTCGCCATCTCGACTGGAAAGTGTTCGGCAAGACCGATCGCTTCTACATCCGCGAATACGAGGAGGAAACCAATCTTCGCGCCCACATCCTGCTCGATGTCAGCGGCTCCATGGCCTATGGTCAAGCCCCGCCCGGAAGGGCGCGGGCCGACACGTCTGCAAACTTCAATGAACTTTCCAAACATCATTACGCCACCCGCGTCGCCGCCGCGCTTTCGTACCTCATGCTGCAACAGGCCGACAGCGTCGGGCTGGTCACCTTTGATGACCGGCTTCGCCACCACATCCCGCCGCGCGGCAGGCCCAGCCATCTCAAGGCGCTCATGAGCGCGATGCAGGCCGCGAACGTCGGCGGCGAAACCGACATCGGCCGCGTGCTGCACGACCTGGCGCCCAAGCTGCATCGCCGGGGGCTGGTCATCCTCATCAGCGACTGCTTCGGCGATGTCGCTTCGCTCATGAAAGGCCTGGCGCACTTCCGCCATGCCCGGCATGAGGTGATCATCTTCCAGATATGGCACCGCGATGAACTGGACTTCCCCTTCCGCCGGTTCACCCGCTTCGACTCGCTGGAAAACACCGCGTTCCACACCCTCGACCCCGCCCATGTCAGGCGGGCCTACATGCAGCATCTGGAAAAATTCCGCGGCGACCTCAAGACCGGCTGCGCCCGCCACAAGATCGACCTCGTGCCCCTGATCACCGATGAGCCTTATGCCGACGCCCTGGCGAAATACCTGGCGGCGAGGAGGAAGCGGTAAGAGGAGGCACGCACACTTCAAGTGTGCGTGCCTGCGATGAACCATGTCACGCCAGGTCGCCCGTCAGGTTCCAGCCTTTGCGGTATTCCTTGTCCAGCAGCTTGTTCGCATCGGCGGAGTCGGTCTTGAGCGATGGCGCATCCCAGGTGATCTTCTTGCCGCTGCGATAAGACACGTTGCCCAGCAGCACCGCTTCGGTGAGCGTGCCGGAGTAATCGAAGTTGCAGGTGGTGCGGCCGGTTTCGTAGCCCGCCTTGCAGGCGTCGATCCATTCGCGGTGGTGGCCCGTGCTGTTGGGGATGTATTCCTCCGGCCTCTCGATTTTTGCGACGGGCTTGTAATCGAGGTCGAAGAGCTTCATCTGTCCGTAGTCGGCAAAGAGGATGCCCTTGTCGCCGATGAACAGGTTGCCCCCGCCGAACTTGGGCAGCCGGCCGTCTTCCATCTCCGGCGGCCGCTTGTCGCCGTTGTACCAGGTCAGATGCACCGCCGGTCCGCCGGGGTTTCGGCCGGTCTGGCCGAGGAAGCCGCCGTGTCCGACCTTGTCCGCTTCGCGGGCGGGGAAGTGATAATCGCTGATGTTCCATGTCGCCGCCCGGTTTGAATCCACCTCCGGGCCTTGGCAACTCACCGTCGTCGGCGCACGCAGGCCCAGCGCCCAGAACGGCAGATCAAGATGATGGCAGGCCATGTCCGCGAAGCCGCCGCCGCCGAAGTCCCAGTACCCGCGCCAGCCGGCCGGGTGCAGACCCGTGTGATAATCACGGAACGGCGCAGGCCCCAGCCACAACTCCCAGTTCAGGCTCCTGGGTACCGGCGGCTTGGCGACTTTGTCCGCGCCCGCCCAGACCGTGCCGACCCAGGTGTGTACGCGCGTCACCTTGCCGAGCCTGCCCGACTGAATGTATTCCACCACCCGGCGGTAGTTGCCGCCCGCATGAATCTGCGTGCCCATCTGCGTGACCACCTTGTGCTTCTTCGCCAGCTCGATCAGCGTGCGGGCCTCGCGCACCGTGTGCGTCAAGGGCTTCTCGCAATAAACGTGCTTGCCCATCACGATCGCCCTGGCCGAGGCGGGAGCATGGTGATGATCCGGCGTGCCCACGATCACCGCATCGATGTTCTTCTCTTCCTTGGCGAGCATCTCGCGGTAGTCGTGATAAAGCCTGGCGCCTTCGTGCGTCTTGGCGCGGCGTTGAAGCTTGTTGTCATCGCAGTCGGCGAAGGCGATGAACTGTTCGCTGCCGCATCCGTCGATGGAGAAGCTGGCCTGCCCATCGGTGCCCACGCAGGCGATGCGGAGTTTTTCGTTGGCCCCCAGCACGTTGCGCGTGACCCCGGTCAGCGTGAGCGCCGCCGACGCGGCCAGTGTGCCTTGAATGAAACGACGACGGGAAAAGCGTTGTGACATAAACAAACTCCTGTTGAGAGAACGAAGCCGGTCCCGTCATTCTAACGCGCAGCGTAGATAAGCGAAGTCGAATTTCCATACGCCCCAGGGCAAAAGCATATGGCGGGAGAGCGGAAGCCTCCCGCCGGGAGGTCGAGACTCCCACTGGGAGGGCGAGGCTCCCGCCGAGCCGTTCGTTTGCGAAGCCCGTCCGCGGGCTGAAGCAAACGAAAATCGCGTGGCCGGCGATCATGCCTGATCGTTCACCTGCCGCGCGAGTTTCGTTTGCTCAGGCCCCCCAAGCGGGGCCGTCGCAAACGAATCGGCTCGGCGGGAGCCTCGCCCTCCCGGCAGGAGCTCGCCCTCCCAATGCTTTTACCCTGCCATACGCCCCCATGTTTGATCCTTCACCATGATTGTTATGCTGAGTCCGCCCGTTGGCTCTGCCCTGATCGGGTTCACATTGCTCCATTGAAAGCCAGTCATGATTTCACGATGCTCATTCATCACGTCCTCCACTTCCATCGCCCGGCTCTTTGCCGCTGCTGCTACGCGAAATGCAACCTTTCTTCTTCTGCTGCTGACGAGTCTGAGCCTGCTGTGGCAAATAGGCGAAGCGCGAGGTGATGCGGCCAAACCCAGGCCCAACATCATCGTCATCATGGCCGATGACCTGGGGTATGGCGATCTTTCCTGCTACGGCGCCACCGCCGTCAAAACGCCCAACCTCGACCTGCTCGCGTCGCAAGGCATCCTCTTCAAGAGCGGCTACAGTTCCGCCTCCACCTGCACGCCCACCCGCTACTCCCTTCTCACCGGCACCTATGCCTTCCGCACGCCGGGCACCGGCATCGCCCCGCCCAACGGCCCGGCCATCGTGCGACCCGGCGCCGCCACCATCGCCTCCATTCTCAAGCAGGCGGGCTACGCCACCGCGGCCATCGGCAAATGGCACCTGGGCCTGGGCGACAAACAGCCCGACTGGAACGGCGACCTGAAGCCGGGGCCGCTCGATATCGGCTTCGACCACTGCTTCCTTCTGCCCACCACCAACGATCGCGTGCCCCAGGTTTTTGTCCATGATCGTCGCGTCTCCAATCTTGACCCCAAGGACCCGCTCTGGGTGGGCAATCAAAAACCCTCCGACGATCACCCCACCGGCCTCACGCACCGTGACACGCTCAAGATGAACTGGGACTACGGACACCACGACTCGATCCACAACGGCGTCTCCCGCATCGGCTTCTACACCGGCGCAGCGAAGGCCCGCTTCCGCGATGAGGACCTCACCGATGAATGGGTCAGGCGCTCGGTCGCCTGGATGGAGAAGAACAAGGCCCGGCCGTTCTTCCTGTTCTATGCCTCTCACGCCATTCATGTGCCGCGCGTGGTGCATGAGCGGTTTCAGGGGGCGACGAAGATGGGACCGCGCGGCGACGCGATCATTGAACTGGATTGGAGCGTGGGCGAAATCATGAAGGCGGTCGATCGGCTGGGCATCGCGGAGAATACGCTGATTCTTTTTTGCTCGGACAACGGGCCGGTGCTCAATGACGGGTACAAGGATGATGCGGTGGAGAAGCTGGGCGATCACAAGCCTGCGGGGCCTTATCGCGGCGGCAAGTACAGCGTGTTCGAAGGCGGCACGCGCACGCCGTTCATCACCCGATGGACCGGGCGCATCAAGCCGGGTGTTTCGGATGAAGTGGTCTGCACGATCGACCTGTCCGCGACGATGGCGGCGATGCTGGACATCAAGCTGAAGGAGCGCGATTGCCTGGACAGCATGAATGTGCTGGGCGCCCTGCTCGGCGAGAAGGAAGGCAAAGGCCGCGATCACCTGTTGCAGCAGAACAACAACGGCAATCAACTGGGGCTTCGCGCGGGCCAGTGGAAGCTCGTCCGCGCCCGCCATCCCGGCGGTGACGGCGCCGCCGGCAAAGGCAAGGCGAAGAACAAGGGCAACGACGCGGGACCGCCGGCGGGACAGCTTTTCGATCTGTCGAAGGATGCGGGCGAGCAGGTGAATGTCGCCGGCAAGCATCCTGAAGAACTGAAACGGATGAACGACCTGATGGACAGGCTCATCAAGGATGGCCGCAGCCGGGCGCAGGTGGAATGAGCGGTGTGCAGGGGCGCGACGCGGAACTTCAGGGTGAAAGCATGTGGCAGTGGTCCTGTCCGCATGGCTCCGGGAGAAAAGGGGGGCATTCGTGAATGCCGTTCACTTAACCATTGGCATTCAAGAACGTCCCTTTTCCGTGCCTTCCTCTTCGTCCGCGCCGGATGTGTAGTTGAACTCGACCTTGCTCTGAAGGGTGATTTCAGAAGTTACATCACCGAGCCGTCCCGCCTTGACGACCACGTCGAGCTTCTCCAGCAGTAGCGGGATATTGATGATTTCTTCGATGCACCCCATGTATTTCTCGACGATCTTCTCGACTCGGTAAAGCTTGAACGCCTGCCGCCGGATCGCCGCCGCCACCGCCGGGGCCGCTTCATTCGATTTCACAACGAATGTGATCGGATAGCGTTGAATCTTATCGATATCGAGGAAGTATTTGCGCACATCGAGCGTTTCCGTCACCTGGAAGAACCGCCCCAGAGGCTTCATCACAAAGTCGATTCCGCCGTCATTGGCATTTGTGCGACCGGTCTTGTACAGGATCAGAAAGTCTTCCTTAACCGTCTCGCAAGTAACACCCCACCAGATCGATTGCCCTGCGTAAGCCGCCTTGAGGATCGCGTAACTCACGATCTCGAAGATTCGCGCATCCGCACTCGGCGCCAACAGTGACTTGATGAAATCGACGACCTGCCCCGGCTGCTTCTTCTGGATCGCGTCCAGCTTCTCGCAGTCGAGGATGAAACGCTCCAATGCGCTCTTCTTTGCCGCGACGTAGGCGTCAATGATTTCCAGAGATGCTTGAGCGAGGTTGAACTTTTTCCTGCCGAGATCAACGATCAGCGCGTTTTCGTTGATCCAGTACAGCCCTTTCTGGTCGTCCCGGATGATCGGTTCGTAGCCCGACTTTGGATAGAAGCGTTTGAACTCGTCGTTCAAGCGGGTGTTCAAGTGATGGTTTTGCAGTTTCGCCCCGAAGGGAAGCTCCCGTTGTCGGCGAAACAGCGGAGTGAAACGGGCGCCGGAGTAGCTCTTGTATTTCCCACTTTCGTGGAAACCGCCTTTCACATAGAGCGCGTATAGGTTTCCGAACGCCGCGCGAGATTTCGATCCTTTCGACGCCGATTTCGTCTTGGCGTTCAAATAGCCGATCAGCGGACTCGCCGAGAAGATGGCTTGCGCATATTTGTCAAAGTGTTTTTGCAGGATGCCTGAGATGACAGGCGTAAACTGATGTTCGGTCGGCTCCATCATGTGGCCTCAAACAATCCCTGCTCACCCTTCATCGCCTCAACGCGACGCTTGAACGACTTTCGAGGCGGCTGCAACGGCTTGCCCTGAAACGTGGACGCCATCCCCAACCGTCGCAACCCGATCTCAATGTAGGCCGGTTCGCGCTCGATCCCAATGCTTCGTCTTCCAAGTTTCTGAGCAACCGCGCAGGTCGTAAACGTGCCGCTGAAAGGATCGAGAACGACGTCACCGGGACGGCTCGACGCGCGAATGATCCGCTCCATCAGGGCTTCGGGCTTCTGCGAGGGGTGCTCTTCGTATTCGTCCATCCGATATCGAACACGAGGGAAGAACCACACGTTCCCCGGCACCTTCGTGGTGTTGTATTGCGTCGGGACGGCCTTGCGGTAGTCAATCAGCTTGCGCGTCGCGCCGGTACGAGCTTCAACGCGGATGTCATCGGCGTTGAATACGTAGTGATCGGCGTCCTTCACCCCGAAAAGGATCGGCTCATACATTGAACCATAATACCGCCTGGCCTGAACGCCGGAACTGTCATAATGCCAGACGATGCGGGACAGGATCGTCACCCGCTTGCGAAGGTATAGATCAAGGTGCGGCATCGCCTGCGTACTCGTCATCAAATAGATGCTGCCCGACGGCTTGAGCTTTTTCAGGCACAGGTCAATCCACTCGTAACACCAGTCGGCATAGGCGTCGTCGGATGGCCAGCGGTCCAGGGAATCACCGAAACGCTTGCCGATGTTGTACGGCGGATCCGCGAAGATCAAATCGACAGAACCATCGGCGACGCTCGTGTTCAACACGTCGATGGCGTCACCAAAGTGAATCGCGGCCGTCGCGTTCTGAAAAACTTCACTCATTGCACGTCAGTATAACCGCCCTCCCATTGATTCGCTAAACACCGTGAGGGAAGAAAAGGAGGGGATATAAAAGGGTATCCGAGGCTACGTTGGCGCCGTCGCCGCGAGGTCGATCATGGTGCCCGCCGTGGCCACCGGACCGGGCGCCGGCATGGTGCGGAGCTTGCGCACCAGGTCGCGCATCGGCTGATGCAATGGCGCGGTGAAGCAGACCGTCTCGCGCGTCGTCGGATGCACGAAGCTGAGCAGGCCCGCGTGCAGGGCGGGGGTGTAAAGAATGATGTCCGATCGCTCGGCGGCCTTCGCTTCCATGCGCAGGCCATCCTCGCGCGAGCGGGCATAGGTTTGCAACTTGCGAGCGCCGGCGGCCTGTGGCGGGTTGGTGAGTTCCGCCTCGCCGATCGGTTCGCCGCCGTAGATGATGTCGCCGATGATCGGGTGGCCCATGTAGGACATGTGTACGCGAATCTGGTGGGTGCGGCCGGTCTTGAGTTCGAGTTCGATCAGCGAGTAGCCGCGATACTGTTCGCGCACCCGGCAGATGGTCACCGAAGCCCTGCTCTGGGCGTCACGCCTGACCGCATAGGCTTCGCGGATCGTCGGGTGTTTGCCCAGGGGTTCATCAATGACAAAGACGGACTCATCGAAGTTGCCATGCACGAGAGCGAGGTAGGATTTGTTGGTCGTGCGATCCTCGAACTGCCTGGCGATTCCCCAGTGTGCCTCATCGGTCTTGGCGACGACCATCACGCCGGTGGTGTAGCGGTCGAGCCGATGAATCACGCCCGGCCTGCACTCGGCGGCGCCGACTTCGCTGAGGCCTTCGACGATGACCGGCGGGCCATCGTATTCCTTGGAACCGGGCGAAGCGGAGGAGAGTGTGCCGGGGGGAGTGATCGCCAAACTTGCCGCGCTGTCGCTGACCATCTGTTGCCGTTGATCCCCCCCTGCCCCTGCTCCTTTCCTGCGGTTCCATGTCGGCGAACCCGGGCCGCGCGTCGGTTCACGGAAGCCGCGCGAACTGTGCGAGCGAAAGGCCTGCCCGATGGCGACGCGGCTCTGCATGAAGTGATGCGCCAAGGCGTTGAGCAGCGTGCCCGCGACATGGCTGCGGGCGGGATGCACGATCAGGCCGGCCTGCTTGTTGACGACGATGAAATGAGGATCTTCATACAGAATGTGAAGTGGAATATCCTCCGGCTCGATGGTGCGGATCGCAGGCGCGGGCAGGATCACATCGATCACATCGCCTTTGAGGATCACCGTGCTGGCCTTGGGCGCTTTGTCGTTGACCTTCACGCCGCCAAGATCGATCAGTTTCTGAATGCGGTTGCGGCTGATGCCCTTGAGGCGATCGAGCAGATAGACATCGACACGGCGGCGCACATCGCGCTTGATGATGAAGCGGCGCTGCTGGGCGCCTTCCCCGAAGAGGCCGTCTTCTTCGGGGACTTCGGCATCGATGCCTTCTTCATTCAGGTCGAGCGGAACCGGTTCGATCGAGGCGGGCGACGGGTTGCCGGACTGCTCGAACCGACGGCTGCCGCGGCGGGAGGATTCTTCGCGCTTTTTCTTCACGGTCGGTCACACCGTTCGCCAAGGCGAACGGCTAAAGATGGTTATTCCTTCTCGTCCTTCGCCGGTTCTTCCTTGTCCTTGGTCGGTTCGGGAATGAAGGAAGGGAACAGCGGCGTTTCCTTCTCCTTGCCATCCTTGGATTTTTCGCCGTCCTTCGTCGGGCCTTCGGGAAGGAACGGCGACTTGAGCAGATCGGTGTCAGGCTTCGTCTCTTCCACGCGGGCATAGACCGGCTCAACCTTCACGCGATCGATGGCGGCTTCAAAGGCCGCGGCCCGCTGCGTGAGGTACTCGTAGCCCGGACCGCCGGCTTTCTGGGCCGCCTGGTAGTGTTCCCTGGCCTTGTCCCATTCGCCCCGGCTCTGGGCCAGCACGGCCAGACCCATGTGGGCCTTGATCTTCACCAGCGGATGCTTCGATTCCGCCAGGGCTGCGTGGTACATCGCCTGGGCGTCTTCGATCAGCTTCTTGCGATGCTGCGCGGTGATCTGGTCCTTCCCGTCGCCGACGGGTTTGCGAAGCTGGGGGAGGATGGAATCGGCGCCGCGCAGGTTGGCATGGACCTGCACCGATTCGTTGCCGGTGGTCTGCGCCAGTTTGCGGAGCGCTTCGGGGGTGGGCGCGGTGGCCAGCTCATACTGTTCGGCGTCGCGCGTGCCGGTGGCGCTGGCGTTCATCCAGCGGATGCCGAAGATCAGCGCCGCGGCAAGGACCGCCCCGCCGAGCACCTTCACCTGATGCCTGACCCACCACGCCTTGAGCGAGGTGATGGCGACTTCCAGATCGTTTTCCTTCAGTTCGTGACGATGTTCTGAATCCATGGGAAACTCGGGGGAACGGGGTAGGGAACAGGGAACAGGAAACAAGGGACAGGAGACAGGGGACAGGGGACAGGGGACAGGGGACAGGAAAGACAATTGGTTATTATTTATTGATGATTGCTTATTGCTTATTGGGGGAGCCTGTTCCCTGTCTCCTGTCCCTTGTCTCCTGTTCCCTCCCCCCTCAAGGCTTGACCGCCGCGGGTGCGGTGGTGTTTCGGTCGCGGATCGTGATCACCACATCGACCACGCGCGGGTGGCTGATCTGTATGGTGAGTTCTTCCTGGCCTTTGACATAGGCCATGGTGGTGATGGAGCCATCGGATCGTTCGCCGATGGTCTGCCAGCCTTGCGTGGGCGTCTGCTGCCGATAGAAGCTGCTGACCTCGGCCACGTTGGATGCGCCTTGATATACATGGGTGACCACGCGCGGTCCGCTGGGGGGCACGAGGCTGTGGCTGCGTGAAGGCACCACGACAAAGCCGATGGGCATGGGCACATCGGCGATCCTGGGCCGGTCCGTCGCGACCAGCCCGGCGCCGGTGGGCGCGGGCAGGACATGACCGTCATCGCTGCGCGGCCGCAACGACATCGTCTCACAGCCCAGGGCCAGCATCAGCAGTCCGCCGGCCCAAACCATCCTGAACCCGATTGCAGGTTGTCTATCCATCATGGTGCTTCCGTGCTTCGGGGAACGCAACAGTGTACCGGCACAGACGATGGGCGGCAAACGGGAGATGTCTTGGGACAGGGTAAAAGCATACGGGAGGGCGAGGCTCGCTGGGAGGGCGAGGCTCCCG
>CAZYPK010000144.1:0-13617 GCA_964649195.1 uncultured Phycisphaeraceae bacterium | reverse complement strand
GCGCGAACTTCTTCGTTTGCTTCAGCCCGCGGACGGGCTTCGCAAACGAACGGCTCGGCGGGAGCCTCGCCCTCCCACGGGAGCCTCGCCCTCCCAGCGGGAGCCTCGCCCTCCCGGCGGGAGGCTTCCGCTTTCCCGCCATATGCTTTTGCCCCGGGACGCTGCGGCAGATGATTTCACGGATTGATCAATTCCGTTGGCAACGTCCGATAGAAGACGTGACCTGGAGTTGAACATGAAACCGACATCCGCACTTTCCGTGATTTTTGTTCTTGCCGTGAGCCTGATCGCCGCCGCGCCGAATACCAGGACGAAGACCATCGCCGAGGCGGCGCGGGATCAGATCGGCAAGACCGTCCGCTACGATCCTGCCTATCGCGCCCTGAGTTATCCCAACGGGGACGTGCCGATCGAGGCGGGCGTCTGCACGGATGTGGTGGTGCGAGCCTTGCGGGCAAGCGTGAACATGGACCTTCAAAAACTGGTCCATGAAGACATGAAGGCGAACTTTTCGAAGTATCCGCCGAACTGGGGGCTCAGGAAGCCGGACAGGAACATCGACCATCGCCGCGTGCCGAATCTTCAGACGTTTTTCAAGCGGTGCGGCTGCGAGTTGCCGGCCTCGAAAAAGGCGGAGGATTACCAGGCGGGCGATGTGGTCAGTTGCATCGTCCCGCCGAACCTCCCGCATGTCATGATTGTCAGTGACAGGAAGAATGCGAACGGGCAACCGCTGGTGATTCACAACATCGGCGCAGGCGCCAAAGAGGAGGACCGCCTCTTTGAATTCAGGATCACCGGCCGGTATCGGATCAAGTGAACCCAATCATTCCTCCTCCTCCTCCGCATCCAGATCGCCAAAGTCCGCATCGTCCATCGCCTCGGCGAGGAAGGCATTGGCGATGTCGCGGGCCTTTTCCTGATCCTTGGGCAGGACGCGGACGATCTTGTATTGCTCGGCAGCGGTCAGGCCGTCGAGCGGGCTGTCCACGTTGTCGATGAAGCTCTTGACGCCCGCCTCTTCGAGGCGGGCGGCCAGCAACTGGGCTTCCATCAAGGTCTCGGCTTCGAAAATATCGACGAGGTCGGGGTTCATCGGGGGGGCACTCCTGAACGCGGCGTGGGACGGCGCGTCGCCTTCATTCTAACGATGCCGTCGTCCGTTTGTTGCGGAAGCTGTCCGATAAAAACTTTTCGGGTGTTGCTGGCGACAAATCTGCACAAAAATACGGGCAACGATGCGTTTTCCCTTTTCAAGTCGCACCGGCGTGCTATTGTTCAACCGGTGGGTCTTGTTCGTTCATCAACAACGTAACGATGGGTGGGAAACGCGATGGCCAGTCGCGACCGTTTGTCATTTCGTCCCGGGCCGGCTGCCGATGAGGGCAGGCCCGCGCATCCGGCTTTGCCGCCGGGCCATCGCGCCAAGGCGCTGATGAACCGTCTGCGCCCGGCCGCGCCGGGCATGAGGCTGGTGCGCCCTGAACCGGATGAGGCTCAGGCGAGTCCGCCTCGTACTGAACGAGCCGCGAAGCCCGCTGTTTCCGTGGCCAATGGTACTTCGGCGACCATCACCGATCCCACCGATCCGCGCTGGGTGCTGGCGCTTCGCACCGCGGAATCGCTGCAAGGCACGATCCTCGGTCCCGAGAAGCGCGATCGGCTGGTCAAGATCGGCAAGATGATGGGGCTGACCGCGTTCGATGCGAACCTGGTCATCGCCATCGTTCAGGACCAGGCCCGCCGGGGTTACGCGCCTGAGTATTGTCCCACGGCAGGCGAGCCGCAACTGGCGATGGTGCCGCTGCCTCGCGGGGAGATGAGCGAGGTTGAAGCCCGCACGCGGCGCATCGGCGTCATCTGCGGCGTGATCAGCGTGCTGGTGGGCATCGAACTGATTGTTTTGAAGTGGATCTTTTCCTGACGCGCAGCGAGGACGCTGCGGTTTGGACGGACGCGCAGCGAGGACGCTGCGGTTACACGGACACCGCTTCGCGCGCTTCCCGTTGGGCTTCGCGCTGCTCCTCGGCTTCGGTCTTGGGGTAGGCGATGCGGCCGTGGTAGATCGAGTTGAGCGTCTTTACCACCGACTGCTCGACCTTGTGCAACTCCTGCAAGGTGATCTGGCATTCATCGAACTGGCCGTCCATCAGCCGCTTGGTCAGCAGCTTGTTGACCAGTTGCTCCAGTCGCACGGGCGTCGGCTCGGGCAGGGCGCGGGCGGCGCCTTCCACGCAATCGCACAGCAGCAGGATGGCGGCTTCCTTGGTCTGCGGCTTGGGGCCGGGGTAGCGGAACTCGAACTCGGCGGGGATCGGGGCGTCCTGGCCTTCGCTCTGCCTGCGGGCGGCGTGGTAGAAGTATTCGACCAGGGTGGTGCCGTGGTGGGATTCGATGAAGTGAATGATGGCCTTGGGAAGCTTGAATTCCTTGGCCATTTCGATGCCGTCCTTGACGTGGCCGACGATGATGAGCAGGCTCATGGCGGGGCGGAGCTTGTCGTGCTTGTTGGGGCCGCCGCCCTGGTTTTCGACGAAGTATTCGGGCTTGTTGATCTTGCCGATGTCGTGGTACATCGCACCGACGCGGCAGAGCAGACCGTTGCTGCCGATCGCATCGGCGGCGCTCTGGGCCATGTCGGCGATGCGCAGTGAATGTTGATAGGTGCCTGTCGCTTCTTCCGCGAGCCTGCGCAGCAGCGGATGCGAGGCGTCGTTGAGGTCCTTGAGCGTCATGGCGGTGGTGACGCGGAAGGTTTTCTCGATGGCCGGCAACATGCCCTGCACGAACAGGCCGGTGACCACCGCGCCCAGCAGCGTGAGCATCGAATCCTGAAGGATCGTTTCGAAGGGGTTGACCACCTGAAGCGAGAGGTTGGCGAAGCTTGCCAGCCAGGTCGCCACCGCCATGCCAATGCCCGTCCAGAAGCCGGCGATGACCAGCGTGGATCGGTTGCGGATATCCGGCAGTTGGCCGGCGGCGAGGGTGACGCCGGTGAGCAGGACGATCGAGAAGCCGACGTTCAGCTTGAGGCTCACCAGGATCACCAGGGCGGTGAGGGCCCCGATGGCAAGGGCGAAGCGGCGATCGTAAGCGATGGCCAGCACCATCGTGGCGAGGATGGCCGGGAAAGTGCCCGTCAGATGCACCGCCTGCGGAATGACGGCAGTGAGTCCGACGGCCAGGGCCTGGCACAGAAGCACGAGGCAGATCAGGGCCGCGCCGCGCAGCGGGTTGTGCAGGATTCGCTGGTTGTAGGCCCCGATGTAAACCACCAGCCCGGCGCCGATGAGCAGGATCAGGCCGAAGCTGCCGGCGCGGATCATCCAGCGGCGGGTCGCGCCCAGTCGGGCATCGTATTCGTCCTGCTCCCTTTCCAGCAGCGTCAGGTGCAGCCGCGTGAGTTCCGTGCCTGCGTTCACCAGGACTTGGTTGGGTTCGAGCCGCACCTGCACGGGAGGCACCGACTCGGCGCGGGCGGCGCGGCGCTTGTCCGTTTCCGCCGAGTCGTACAGATAAAGCGGTACCGGCGTCTGGTCCCCCAGGGCGATGTCGATGATCATCCGCTGGACCGGCTGAGGCAGGCGGTCGGCGACGGCTCTGCCGCGCGAGCCTTGCAGGATCTGTTCAAGCTGCGACTCGATCACCTTGCGATCGGTTTCCACATCGAGAATCTTGGCGTCGAACACGGACGACTCCCCGCGATCCACCGTCGGATGGCGAAGCAGGATGCCGCCCGCCTTGTCGTTGCGCTCGATGCGGGCGCGATTGGCCGAGAGGACCGGCAGCGTCGCCACCTGGCCGATGAACTGCTCCATGCGGTCGGTCCAACTGGGCGTCGCCGGGTTGAGCACATACCGGCGAAGCTCCATGAACCGTTCAAAGGTCTGCAATGCCAGCGTCCGCTGCGTCTCGACGGGGATCTGATCGAGGCTTTCGATCCGGTCATCGGCGGCCAGACGCCCCAGTGAAAAAAGCGACTCGCGGAGCCGTTCGATGTAAGCCGTGTTGAGGTTGTAAACCGCCGGCTCGCGATCGCGGGCCTCGGCTTTTTGCAGCGTGGTGCCTTCCTGATCGATGGCGTCAAAAGGCACCCGGGCCACGATCGTTTGCTCGACGACCTGGGCGACCTTGAACTTGGTCCGGCTCTGCCCCGACAGGGCGATCAGGCTGGCGATGATGGTGAAGGCATAAGCCCAGAGAATGGCCCACATGACCGGGCGGGTGAGCCAGGCACGCCAGGCGGGAACATCTCCGTTGAGCAGGGAGCGGCGCATCTCGCGCCGACGGACCGTTTTGTTCTTGGAAAAAGCCATAGGAAGGTGAGACACCGGCTGTCTTCAAAGCCCCGATCCATCGCCGCATCAGGAGACAAAGCGTGGGGGGTTCTGATGCAAATCGCAGGCAGCCGTCCAATCCGCCGGGCGCTTCATTCCGAGGCCGGCGGTCCAACCATCCAAACCGATGGATTCCTCTATCGGCTCAGAACGGTCGCCATATTCTAGCGAATCCCTGTTATCAGGACACAGGGTTTTATTCTGGTTTTGGTCCCCGGCGGGGAAATATGAATCAAGATTCCGTGAAATAACGGCTTACGATATTTTTGTCCGTCCTCGCCGCGCGTCCACCCCATCAGATAAGATTGCCGCCATGAACATCATTTCCATCGGCAGCTATTCCATCGGCCCCGGCTCTCCGCTGGCCATCATTTCCGGCCCGTGCGTCGCCGAGTCTTACGACCTGTGCCTTCGCATCGGCGAGCAGGTGCGCGACCGCTGCATCGCCCTGGGCTTTTCCTACATCTTCAAAGCGAGCTACGACAAAGCCAACCGCACCTCGATTCACAGCGCCCGCGGTCCGGGCCTCGATGAAGGGCTGCGGATGATCGAAGCCGTCGGCAGAAAGCTGGGCGTGCCCACGACCACGGACATCCACGAACCCTCCCACGCCGCCGCTGCGGGGCAGGCGGTTGACCTGCTCCAGATTCCGGCCTTCCTTTGTCGGCAGACCGATCTGCTGGTCGCCGCCGCGAACACCGGCAAGGCGGTCAATGTGAAAAAAGGACAGTTCGTTTCACCGGCGGAGATGAAGAACGTCGTGGAAAAACTCGCCGAGGCAAGCGGCGTTGCCAACCATTTGCCGCGCCTGATGCTCACCGAGCGCGGCACCTTCTTCGGCTACGGGCGGCTGGTCAACGACTACCTCGGCCTGGGCGACATGATGGACCTGGGCTGGCCGGTCTGCTTCGATGTCACCCACTCCACGCAGCAGCCCGGCATGGGCGGCGGCGGCACCAGGTCGGGCGGCCGGCCCGAACGCTCGCCGCTGCTGGCCAAGGCGGCCGTCGCGGCAGGCGTGCAGGCCCTGTTCATCGAAACGCACCCCGACCCCAAGTCCGCCTTGAGCGATGGGGCAACCATGCTGCCCGTGGATGTCACGCTGCCTTTGCTCGATCAGTTGAAGCAGCTTCGGCAGGTGGTGGAAGAATGGGAGAAAGGAAGGGACGAAGGCACGGAGGCACGGAGGCACGGAGAGGGGAAAGTTCCGGGTTCCGGGTTCCGGGTTCTGAGTTGAAAGGCAAGGGGGAAGGGGGAAAGTTCCGGGTTCCGAGTTCCGGGTTCCGAGTTGAAAAGGCAAGGGGGAAGGGACCAAGGTACGGAGGCACGAAGGGGGAGGGCAGAGATTGAAAAATAGCCATTGGCCATTTTCCCTCTTCAGCCTTCAGCATTCAGCATTCAGCCTCAATGCCTTCCTCTTCCCCCTTGCCTTTCAACTCGGAACTCGGAACCCGGAACTTTCCCCCCCTCCGTGCCTTCGTGCCTTCGTGCCTCAATGCCTTCCCTTAAAACGGAATATCCTCATCCCCCTGACTGCGGCGGCGGGTCTGGTTGTTCTTGTCCCGGTCCTGCGCCGCTTTGCGGCTTTTGTAGAAGATGCGGCGAAGACGCCGGGCCTCGTCGCGGATCGGGGCCACCTTCTCTTGGGGTGACAGGGCGGACTCGAGCACGATCGTCAGCCAGTGTACCGTTTCATCGCTCAGGTTCAGGCACTCATCGATCTTCTTGTTGAAGTCGTAGGGGTTCAGCGCGTGCATCACATGCCGGTATCTCGCCCCGATGTTCAGCCCCGACTTCACCAGCGGCTTGGCCACCGCATCCCCGGCCGGGGTGCGCGGCAGCTTCTCCACCAGCTTCACCAGCGAGACGGAAAACTGCAACGTTCGTTCGGCAAGTTCGGAAGGTTTCATGGAAAAGTTCCGAGTTTCGGGTTCCGAGTTCCGAGTTTTCGACACGCACCGTTTCGTTCCCGATGTCAAAGCGGACCTGCCTTCAACTCGGAACTCGAAACTCGGAACTCGGAACTAAACATAATCTACCACGAATTCGCCTGCGCCAGCGGCTTGTATCCCGCCAGCAGTCGCAGAAGGTTTTCCGTGGACATCAAAGCCTGTCGCTCCACGCTCTCAAACGTGCGGCTGCCCACATGCGGCGTCACCAGGATATTGCCGATCCCCTGGAACGGATGAGGCGTCTGCATCGGCTCGATCTCCAGCACATCCGTCGCGTACCCGCCCAGATGACCGGCCTTGCATGCATCAGCCATGTCCTGCTCATGCACCAGGCCGCCGCGGGCGCAGTTGACGATGTAAGCGCCTTTCTTCATCGTGGCGATGCGCTCCCTGTTGAAGTATTCGCGGTTCTCGTCGGTCAGGTTCATGTGCAGCGAAACGATGTCGCTCTTGCAGATGAGTTCCTCGGCTTTCCAGCAGCGGGTGATGTCGTGCTGCTTGGCGAAGTCGCTGTCCCAGTAAACATCGAAGCCCAGGACTTTCATGTCGAAGGCGACGGCGCGTTTGGCGACCTCCTTGCCGATGCGGCCCATGCCCATGATGCCGATGGTCTTGCCGGCCAGTTCGCAGCCGGTGATGCGTTTCCATTTGCCTTCGCTGACGCTGCTCGCCTGGGCGACGATGTGCTTGGCCAGCGCGATGAGCAGGCCGAAGGTGTGTTCCGCGACGGTGGTGTGGTTGACGCCCGGCGTGAAGAGCACGGGCACCTTCAGGTCGGTGGCGGCCTTCACATCGACCGAGTCCAGGCCGATGCCGTATTTGGAGAGCGCCTTGAGCGAGGGAAGCGCCGCCTGAATGACGTTGCGGGTGATCGCATCATCGCCATGCAGGAAGCCGTCGAACGGGCCTTTGGTCTTGATGAGTTCGAGCATCCGGGCTTCGGTGAGCGGGCCGCGATCGCGGACGATCTCGTGGCCGGATTCTTCGAGCATCTTGTGATGCCTGCCTGGCGTGTCCTGGTAGGAAGTGGTGGTGAGGAGAATGCGCATGGTGGTGTGGATCGGTGGGAGTGCGACAGGAAGCGGCAATAGGTTAGTGGAAGGGGGGCGGGGTGCAAGTGATGATTTAGCCGTTCGCCTTGGCGAACGGAGGAAACCCTGTTCATCCCCCATCACGAACACTCCGTTCGCCAAGGCGAACGGCCAAATGATCGTTTGCTATCATTTCCCCGCCATGACCGACCTCACCGAAACACTCCCGCTGCTCACCCGCGGATGCGAATCCATTTACGCCATCGAGGAACTCAGGAAAAAGCTCCAGTCCGGCCGCGTGCTGCGCATCAAGCTGGGCATGGACCCGACCGCTCCCGACATTCATTTGGGCCACAGCGTCGTGCTGCGGAAAATGAGGCAGTTTCAGGATGCCGGCCACAAGGCGGTGCTCATCATCGGCGACTACACCGCCCGCATCGGCGACCCGACCGGCCGCGACGCCACCCGTCCGATCCTCGATGAATCCGCCATCGAATACAACGCCAAAACCTACCTCGAACAGGCCGGCAAGATTCTCGATACCCGTTCGGAAAAGCTCGAAGTCCGCCGCAACAGCGAATGGCTCGGCACGCTGACCTTCGCCGATGTGCTGCGACTGACCGGCATGGTCACCGTGCAGCAGATGCTCCACCGCGAAAACTTCGCCAAGCGCATGGAGACAGGCCGGGAGATCATGATCACCGAGTTCATGTACCCCATCATGCAGGCTTACGACTCGGTCGTCATCAAGGCCGATGTCGAACTGGGCGGCACCGATCAGACCTTCAACAACCTCATGGGCCGCGAGCTGCAAGCGAAACACGCTCAGGAGAAGCAGGTGGTGATGGTCATGCCGCTGCTGGTCGGTCTCGATGGCCACGAGAAAATGAGCAAGAGCAAGGGCAACTACGTCGCCGTGACCGAGGAACCCAACAACATGTTCGGCAAGGTCATGAGCATCCCCGATGCGCTGATGTCCAACTATTTCACGCTGCTCACCCTGCTGCCTTCGGATCGCATCACCAGCCTGGTCGATTCGAAGCAGACGCACCCGCGACAGGCCAAGGATGTGCTGGCCCGCACCATCGTCGAAGAGTTTCACGACGCCCATGCCGCCAATGTGGCCAGCGAAGAGTTTCGCCGTCGGTTCAGCGGCGGCGAACTGCCCGGCGACATCGAAACGAAAAAAATCAGCGCCTCACCCATCGCCATCATCGCCCTGGTGCGCGAAGCCGGCTTCGCCGCAAGCAACGGCGACGCCCGCAGACTCGTCGAGCAAGGCGCCGTTTCCATCAACGGTGAAAAGGTGACCGACTTCAAAGCGATGATCACCATCGCCGGCGATTGCGTGCTCAAGGCGGGGAAGCTCAAGGTCTGCAAGCTCGCCGTTTATTGATGCCCCAAGCCCGATGGCGAGTCTGCGAGCCGTCGGGGTATTCCGGCTCGATACCCCAAGGGTTCGGCGGACCTCACCCTTGGGCTTGGGGCTTTTCTTATAAGTGACCATCAATAGCCGCCGCTTCATCCGCCCATGACCGCCTCATCGAACTCGCACAGCAGCGATACCAGATTCGCCGCCTCATGCCGGCCGTCGTACTCGCGGATCGCCTGGGTGCCGACCATCGAACGGCCGGGAAACGTGCCGTTCTGCCTGATGATCTCCCGCACGCGCTCCAGCAGCACGAACTGAATCCACATCGACAGCGGCATCGTGTCCATCCCGAAAGCCGCCTTGAACTTCATCTGCTCATCGGTCGGCGGCTTCCCGCTCCACCAGCCCAGCGACCGCAGTTCCGCTTCGATCAGGTCCGTCAGGCGGGCCACGCGATCGAGCCGGGATTCATCGGGCATGTGCTTCACCGGTCTGGAAATCACCGGCGGATCCATCTCGATCTCCAGAAAACAGCGGCACAGTTCGATGAGCCTGGCGCGGTAGCGATCGTACCTGGCGCCGCGATACCGCTTGAGCGTCAGCTCGATCGTTCGGGCGCCGGGGGTGATCCGGTCGCGCATCGATCGCATCGGCATCCGCCGGGTCTGCACGCTCGTCACCATCGCCGTCAGGATGGCGATCAGCCGGTCGCGCATCGGCTCCTGGGCGGGCAGAAGCATCTCGGTGTCCTTCAGGATTTCACGCAGCCCCGCGAGCAGTTCATCGCCGCTCATCCGCACCGATGGCGCTTCGGATTCGTAGGTGTCGCCATCCTCGGCCGGCGGTGTCGGCCTGGGGGTTGTGTTTTTCGACGCAGGGCCGAAGCGGAACTCCACTCCCCGATTCAGTTCCATGCCGCGCAGATTCAGCAGCACGGTGGCGTCGCGGTCCCCTTGCGCCGCGGCATTGGCAAGCCAGTGCCGGGCCTTGGCCAGGTCCTTCTCCACGCCATCACCCCGGTAATAGGCCAGGCCCAGTTCGTATTGGGCGCGGGCGTGACCTTCCTCCGCTTTTCGCTGAAGCAGCGTCAGACGTTGAGAACGCTTGGCCATGGCATTGAACTCCTCGATGACAAAATCGTACCCGGAAAATGCAGGAACCCACGCCCCGGATGTCATACCTCCCCAGGGTGAAAGCATATGACACGCCGTGGCGCCAAGCCCGATGGCGAGGGCCGCCGAGCCGTCGGGGTATTCTGTGCGCGGCGCCGATACCCCGACGGCTCGCCAAGCCTCGCCATCGGGCTTGGCGCCACATTCGGTACATGAGCCCCCGATTCATTCCCACTCGCCCTCCCCCGGCCATCACCCCAAAGTTCTCAGGCTCCCGGACGGGGGCATGGAAAAACCTCGCCACTTTTGGATGACGAGGTTTGATGGCGAACATGATGATGGCTTCACCGATCAGAACTGCTGCGGATTGACCGGGTTGTACTCGGCATCGCCGAAGCCCAGGATCGGGTAGAAGATGAAGCCCAGGAATGCCAGCCCGATGCCGAAGCCGGTGCCCTTGCCGAAGTTTTTGGCGATGTCGATGGCGACCACGATCGACACGATGATCGAGACGAAGGGGATGAGCAGGAGAACGAACCACCAGATCGGACGACCTGCGATCTTGAGCATGATGATCATGTTGTAGATCGGCACGATCGCCGCCCAACCGGGCTGGCCTGCCTTTTCAAACGTCTTCCAGAGTCCGGCAATGATGACGATGGCAATCGCGACCGCAACAAGAATGATAATGATTTCCATGAGATGAGCCCCCAACAGGTGAAAATGCAAAGGGTTTCAAAGCACGATGGCGACATCCTACAACACGTTCATGCAAACGCAAGGGTGTGGAAAACGCGAAACATGAAAGACCTGAGTTTTCGGGATAAGAGCCGCGACTCAACGAGTCGCGGACGCAAGCAGCCTGAAGGGGTGGCCGAAACTTACCTTTTTCTTTCAGCCTCGATCGGCGCCCGGTTGTTTTCGCGTTCCATGATCCGCCGCGCGATGGCTGCTCCATTCTTGTCGCTCACGTCCGCGACGTGTTACGTCGCGGCTCGGTTCGCCACGCTGTCATTGTTTGCCGCCTTTGCCATACACAGGGGTGATGGTCGCTTCTTTCGGATTGACGATGAACTTGGCCTTCGGGTTGCCGGAGTCAACATTGAAGGGTTCGGAGGCAAACATGCCTTCCAACGACTGGAGGCTGCCGGTGAGGGCGCCTTCGGCCGGTTCGCCGCTGATGTGGGTGACGGTGACGATGAAGTTGCCTGCGGGAATCTTGGGGCCGTACTGCACCGCTTCGAAGCCGAAGCCGAACTCCCCCTGATCATCGATCGGATCGCTGACGAACTGCCCCTGGGTGTCCTGTCCTGAACGGACGACACTGGCGCCCTTGGAACTGAGCTTGGCTCCGAGGGGATCCCTGATGGTGAAGTCCACATCGGCGACGCCTTCGCCGGCGGGCAGCCAGAAGATGTCCAGGTCGAACACATCACCGGCGACGCCCACGGCGGCGAACTGGAAGCCTTCCGCACGGGCGAAGGCATGGGCTTCATCGATGCCGCTCTGGCGATCATCCAGTTTGCCGCTGGCATGTTGCTCGACGAGCATGTCATCGGTCGCCTGCCTGCCGGAGAACTCGCCCTTGCCGTCGTTCTTGGCCTTGTTTTTGGCGAAGGCGCCGGGCGTGACCAGATCGCTGGTGACCATCGCCTTGCCGGTGGCGGCGTCCATGCGGACCATCTCGCGGCGAAGCTTGTTGGTGTTGTTGACGGCGCCCTGAAGGACCCATGTCGATTCGGTGAAGGCGTCGGTCTGCGTGCCCGTGGAGGTGCCGCGAATCGCCAGCGTGGTGCCCGGCGTGTGAATCCTGGCGTCATGCACCGCGCCGGCGGCCTCCACGTCATACCGCGTCCGGCCATACTTCATGCCCACATCGGTCTTGATCACGCCCTGATTCTTCGCCAGCGTCAGCAGCTTCACCACGCTGAAGCGGTCGATGGTGACCGTGTGACCCGGATCGATCTTCAACTGCACCGCGCTGTTGAGACCGGTGCGAATATCGGCGCCCGCTCCAAGCACATCGCCGGGCTTGGCGGGCGCCCACTTCTGATCCTCCGCCTGGCGAATCTGCACGTTGCCTTTGATCGCCACGATCACCGCCCGCAGTTGGGCCTCTTCCCCGGCATCGGCCGGAGCCGGTGCGCCGGCGGCGGGACCGGGTTCATCCGCCTGCGCCAACTGAACCCAGCGCGCCCCTCGCTGCACCAGCGGCGCCGCTTCAACCGAAGCAAGCCCGGCACCCAGCAGCGCGACACCTGAAAGAAACGCGGTGAACAATTGAGCTTTCATGATGAATATCCGCCTAGAAGAAACGACATCACCCCATGAACGACCCGCCGACCGGAAAGGAGGCCACGCAAGGCCCGCGCCGACAAGCATACCAACGAATTAAAACAGATGGTAGCGGAAAAGTCGTGCGGCAGCAGGGGCGTTTGATTCTCCGCACCCACTCCGTCGGAAGTTCCAAATGACAAATCTCAAACTCCAAACAAGTTCCAAATTTCAAGCAAGGCATCGAATGGCCTGTCAGTGGACGGCGAGTTTGTGTGCTTCCGCCCTTTGAATTGATTCCGCCTTGATTGGAGCTTGTTTGAGATTTGGCGATTGTGATTTGGAGCTTCACTTCCGTGCGCCGTGCGCAGAAGTGACAGTGGCAGAATCTAATCTTCGATCACAAACGGATACCGCCCGCGCCGAGCGTCGGACAGTTCCACCAGCACCGGTGCGAGGGCATCGACGAGCATCTGAAAGAACATCGCGCCTTTTTCCGCCGTCGATGCCTTGGGGTTGCCGATGCCCGTGTCCTTTGTCGCTGATTTCCAATCGCGCGGGGCCCAGATGCCGGGGGTTCCCGTCAGTTTGGGCAGTGCGCTGGGGGTGCGGGCGCCGTCGCCGGCTTGCGACAGCGGGGCGACCCATTGGGGCGTCAGGTGCATGAGCAGGCTGGTTTCGAATTCATCGGCATGGTCGCCCGTGGCGTCTTCGAGGTGGCGCTTGATTTGAGGGGCGAGGGCGAAGCCGTGCGCCTGCACGATGAAGATGGGGACATCGAGCATGACATCGCGGATGAGCGGTTTGAATTCGTTGCCGCCGTGGAAGTTGAGGATGACCAGCCGATCGATCCCCTGCCTCACGAGGCTTTCCGCCACGTCGCGCAGCACCATCATCTGCGTTTCCGTTCGCATGGTGATGGTCGCCACCTGGGTGAGTTGCGTGTTGTTGTTGCCGAAGGGCACGGTGGGCAGCAGCACGCACCGCGCCCCTTGTTCATTGGCGGCGGTGACCGCCGCCTCGCCCAGCGAGGTGGCTTCGATCACATCGGTGCCGTGAGGCAGGTGGTAGTTATGGGCCTCCGTCGCCCCCCAGGGGAGCACCGCGACGTTGGGTTTGAGGTCCAGCAGTTGCCGATAAGTCGCTTCGTGAAGGATGTGCGGGCGGGCGGTGGGGGGTGATTTCGGATTGGGGATTTCGGATTTCGGATTTCGGATTTCGGATTGCGGATTCGGCATGATGGCGTCTCCCGTTGATGATGTGGCGGAGACTACTCGAAAGCGATCACGATGAACACCAGGCCCGATGATGAGGCTGTGCGAACCGTCGGGGCATGCAGGGCAACCGCATATGACTTTGGGAGAGCGAGGCTTCGGGAGGGCGAGGCTTCGGGAGGGCGAGGCTCCCGCCGAGCCGGTCTGCTTCCGAAGCCTGTCCGCAGGCTGAGGAAACAGAACTCGCGCGGAAATCTGCCTGATATTGTGTGGGCAAGGCGCAAGTTTCTTCACTCGGCCTTTGAGGCCTCGTGAAGAACGGCTC
>CAZYPK010000143.1:12193-13635 GCA_964649195.1 uncultured Phycisphaeraceae bacterium | reverse complement strand
GCGACGTGTTACGTCGCGGCTCCATTTCAAGAGCCGCGACTCAACGAGTCGCGGAGATGAACAGCCTGAAGGGATGTCGAAACTCACCTTTTTCTTTCAGCCTCGATCGGCGTCCGGTCGTTTTCGCGTTCCGTGATCCGCTGCGCGATGGCCGCTCCATTCTTGTCGCTCACGTCCGCGACGTGTTACGTCGCGGCTCATTTTTATTCCCGAACTCAAGCCGTCACATCAAGAGGACGGTAGGATGCGACAACAGTGGCAGGGGCAGCGACAGTGGCAGAACCCTCGTCATGCTTTCCATCTTCCTGCTCCTGCCGCTGCTCCTGCTCCTGCCCCCCGGGGGCCTGATCATCGATGCGAAGCTGCGAAATGAGATTGGCCTCATCGCCTTCATCGACCGCTTCAAGATGAGCATCGATGCGTTCGCGCAGCCGCTTGGCCTCGGCGACGGCATCGGTGTTGTGACGGTGAAGCGCGCGGCTGACCTGCTGCGCCTGCAAACCGCCCTGGGCAACGCTGCCAGCGATCGATATGCCGATGTTGCTCATGGGAAGGCTCCCGAAACCGCGCCTCCTCCATCAAAACTCATCGGCTGAATCGGAAACCGACTTGAGCGCGGACAATGCCGGGGTCTGCCCATCTTTTGCGGCAAGAATATGATTCCGGGTGGCTGGGGCTGAGTCCGCGAAGCCCCGGCCATCACCCGGTTCACCCGGCTCCCCCGGTTCACCGTGCCGGGGCTTCCAGAGCCTCAGCCCCGGCCACCCACCTAAAACTTCGTCACCCCAAACTTTTCACCCCCAAACTTCTGACGTGAAAAAGGACAGGCCGTCCGGCATGAACCGGACGGCCTGGTGCGGCTTGGTGGCGTGGAACGTAAGCCGAATTCTGTTCCTGAGCCTCGCCGTTGCCGGCGAAGCTCGGGGCGACCATTCATCTGGGAGCGCCGTTGCCGACGCCCTCAAGCAGCCTACCTGTGCCGCGTCCCCGAACTGGCGGACGCCATCGGACCGATGGTCGATCCTGCGATCGTCAGCACTGCTTGGCCTTGCACGCGGTGGGGCTTGCCATGCCTGCGATGTCACCACCGCAGCGGTGCGCTCTTACCGCACCTTTTCACCCTTACCGGGAGGGGGGGAATCCAGTTCCGAGTTCCGAGTTCCGAGTTCCGGGTTGCTGTCAACCCGGAACTCGGAACTCGGAACTCGAAACTGCCTTTTCCCCCTCCCGGCGGTTTGTTTTCTGTGGCGCTGTCCCTGACTTCACTGTCGCCGGTGAAGCCGGTGGGTGTTACCCACCACCGTGTCCTGTCGTGTTCGGACTTTCCTCCCGCCGTTCGCAAGCGAACGACGGGCGATCGCCGCATCCACGCCACGCGAACATCATAGCAACCTGAGTTCGGGAGATAAGAGCCGCGACGTAACACGTCGCGGAGATGAACA
>CAZYPK010000143.1:0-12093 GCA_964649195.1 uncultured Phycisphaeraceae bacterium | reverse complement strand
GCCTGAAGGGGTGGCCGATCGCACCTTTTTCTTTCAGCCTCGATCAGGGCCCGGTGGTTTTCGTATCCCGTGATCCGCTGCGCGATGGTTGCTCCATTCTTGTCGTTCACGTCCGCGACGTGTTACGTCGCGGCTCACGAAAACAGCCTGAAGGGGTGGCCGATCGCACCTTTTTCTTTCAGCCTCGATCAGGGCCCGGTCGTTTTCGCATTCCGTGATCCGCTGCGCGATGGTCACGCCATTCTTGTCGTTCACATCCGCGACGTGTTACGTCGCGGCTCACTCTGATATCCCGAATGATCTATTCTTTCCCCATGCTTTCTCCGTCCGACATTGCCGATGCGGTGACCGCCGGGCTTCGCGCCCGGGCTGCGCAGGATGACCTGGAGCAGGTGGTCTATGGCTTTGACAGCTTCGCGGAGCTGAAGCTGCATCCGCTGGTGCATGATGCGCTGCGCGGCGCCGGCTGGGGAGTCTTTCCCGAACAGCGATATCCAGGCGAGTGGAGCAACACGAAGCAAAGCGAAGGACTGCGGTGCGATGTGGTGATCACCCGCGATGCGGACGGCCCGGGCCTGCGCGATCCGCGATTGAGAGGCACGCTGTTCGACACGATCGATGCGGTCGATCCCGAAGAGGCTTACTGGCTGGAGGTGAAGACGGTTTCGCAGCACACGACCGATGGCCCGTTCAAGGGGTACAGCAAGGAACTTTTATCGCCGGTGGCCGATGATGTGAAAAAGCTCTGGGGGGACAGCCTCATTTTTCATTCGGGCCTGCTGCTGCTGCTGTTCACGGAAACGCGCGAGGTGGCGGAGCACGATCTGCTGGCGTGGTTCGATCGCTGCCTCAAGCGCGGCTACCCGGTGGCCTCCCCCGCGGCGCGCGGCTTCGAGATCACCAACCGCATCGGCAACGGGTGGTGCGAAGTGGCGGTGTTCGGAGTACGGGGGGTTTGAATATGTTCCGAGTTCCGAGTTTCGAGTTCCGAGTTTGAAGTTCCAGGTTCCAGGTTCCAAGTTGAGCAAGACATGGAACCTGGAACTTGAAACATGGAACCTGGAACTATTTGTATTTAGATGAATACGGTCATGAACAGCGCCGGCTCCTTGATCTTGCCGGTGAGTTCGCCGACGACGGTGGTGACGTATTTCACTTCGTAGGTCGGGTGGGCGTCGAGCCAGTCGTTGATCTGATGATCGAGGTGATCGATGGCGTCGAGGCGCAGCTTGGCGACGAAGGTTTTGGCGCGGATGGAGCCGGTGCCGGTGGTGTTGAGTTGGCGTTTGTATTTGCTGTCGTCATCGTCCTTCTTCTTGGTGGATCCGAAGGTGCGGATCTCCCTGCTGCCGGTGGGTTCATCATCATCGCCGCCGGCGAGTTCGATGCCTTCATCACCGGCGGTCGATTCGCTTTCGGAGTCGATGGGAATGGCGTCGGCCAGCAGCGAGTCGGCCTCGTCGGCATCGATGGGAATCGCGTCGGCCAGAAGGTCATCGTCGTGAGAAGGAAGTTTGTTGCCATCAGCCATGTGGAACCTCGCAGAAAAATGACGTCATGGATGAAACCGGAGCGGACGGACGATTGCCGTTCGTTTGTCACACGGAACCGAATGCTTGATGAATCATAACGCAATGACGCCAAACGCCCAAGCGGATCGGTCGCCACAGGGCGCGCCCATCTTTAATGTGGCAGCATAAGCCCCGCCCGGAGCCTGAGAACTTATTCCGGGTGGCTGGGGCTGAGTCCGCGAAGCCCCGGCCAAGGGACCCTCAACCTTCAGTTGCGCCATCTTGCTTCGTGCATCTGGGCCGGGGCTTCGCGGACTCAGCCCCAGCCACCCAAAAGTTCTCAGGCTCCCGGAAGGGCGCGGGATCAGGGATGTACGCCTCACAGCCCGCGCCCTTCCGGGCGGGGCTTATGCTGCCGCGTAAGATGGGCACACCCCCGCCACAAATTTCTTCCCGCCGTCATTGACATTGGCTCGATGGTGCGTGACAATCATGCACTGTTTCCGGGCAGCCGCCCATCCATCTATTCCACCAGCACCTGTGAAAGGGGAACGCACATGAATCCAAGATTTCGAGGCATGTCAACGGCGGGGATCATCGGCGCCATCGCCGTCGTCGCCGTCATCGGCTTCGCCATCGCCTACTTCGGCAGCGATGTCTTCCGCACCAAGGCCAACACCACGCTCACCCAGTTCACCCAGTGGACCCCCGAAAACATCGCCAAGGACCCGATCAACTACCTCAACTTCTGCGAAGAGCAGGCCAAGAAGTCCCTCGAAAAGTGCAAGGCCGGCCAGATCGCCATCGCCAAGAAGCAGGGCGAGATCGAAAGCATGCTCAAGGGCGCCAAGGACAAGTCCACCCTGGGCGCCAAGGCTTTGAGCGAACTCAAGACGCTCTACACCAGCGCCGAGGAGGGGGCATCCTTCCCCATCAAGTGGAACAACATCGAGATGGACAAGGAAGCCGCCAAACGCCAGATCATGAAGTTCGCCAGGGAAACCAAGAGCGCCACCGAGTTGAGCTCCAAGCTGGGCGCAGCCAAGGACCAGTTGAAGACGCAGGCCAACAAGCTCGCCGAGGCCAAGGACGAGGCCCACGATCAACTGGCCAAAATCAGCACCAACCGCGAAATGCTCAAGGTGCAGCAGATCACCGACGACCTGAAGGACAACCTCGTCGCCATGAAGTCGGCGATTCAATCCACGGTCGTGGACATCAGCAGCGCCGAGCCGGGCAGCCTGTCGCTTGACGACCTGGCCAGACAATCCGAATCCGTCATCGATGATTCGGAGTTCAACAAGATCATGAGCGACAAGTGATTCGTTTTTTCGCCTTCCACCCCGGAGCACCCGGAGCACCCCGGCACGATGAAAATGTTCCTCCGCTGCATCCTCGCCTTGGTCATCGTGTCGGGGACTGTCGCGCTCACCCGCGGCTGCTCGCAGGAGCAGCCCGAACAGCCCAGGGGCAAGGGCAACACCCAGCCGCCGGCGATTCCCGATGACAAGGTATGGACCGCCGAGGAAGTCGCCGCCGATCCCGCCGCCTACATGAACTGGGCCGATGGCCGCATCGGTCGGCAGATCGACGACCGGCAGAAGCGGATCGGCGCCATCACGGGCAAGATCACGGATGTTCAATCGCGCCATCAGGCGATGCGCGACAACCTGAGCAACACCGCCAACATCAAATCGCGGATGGAGACGGCCCTCCGCCGCGCCGAGGATGAGGACCGCTGGCCCATCCAGATGGCCGGCCGCTCCTTCGACAAGGCCCAGGCCCAGAAAATCATCGCCCAGGCCGCCCGCTACCTCGAAGACCGCAAGTCCCTCGCCTCCGCCTACGATCAGGCCATCGAACGGCTCAAGGGCATGCACGGCGTCCTCTCCCGCGAGATCGGCGAACTCAAGCGGCTGCGCGAAAAAATGGCGCTCGACCTCGAAGCCGTCAAACTCACCCAGGGCCTCGAAGACCTCGACAAACTCCGCAAGACCGAAGCCGACATCGCAGGCTACGCCAAAGCCCTGGGATCCATGGCCGATGATTCGCTCATCAGCGCCTTCCCCGATCCGCAGGAAGGCGATGCGAAAGTTGACATCGATACGTTCATGAAGTGACTCGCTGCCACTGGAACATCACCGCTCAAGCCCGATGGCGAGTCCGCGAGCCGTCGGGGTAAGACGGACCGTTGCAACCTTTTCGTTTCAACAGTTGACTTGCCCCAATCTCAAACATTCGCCCCAGCCTTGGTCCTTGCACTGGAGGAACCCCATGCTTCACTCTCACCGCACGCTCCGCAATCACATCGCACTGCCGCTGCTCCTGCTCCTGCCGCTGCTCCTGTTCCTGCCACTGGTCGCCCATGCCCAGCCGAGCCTCGCCGATGATGCGGAACTGGTCGAGACGCGCACCGAGGTGCCCCGCCTCAAGGCCGCCGCCGCCTACACGCCCAAGGACAACATCATCGAGATCGAGCTGAGCGAGTATGCCGGTTATGCAGGCTTCATCGCCGCCAACGGCGGACTCGAACCCAATGATGATTCCATCTTCGCCAAAAAATACGGCTTCAAGGTCAAAATCATCCTCAGCGAAGAGGAAAGCTGGTCCTCGCTCAACAGCGGACGCGTCGCCGGCGCCGCCACCACCGTCGATGTGCTCTCGGTCTATGGCCGACAGTTCTCCGTCGTCACGCCGCTGCTCATCGGCTTCTCGCGCGGCGCCGATGGCATCGTCGTCAACCGCGACATCCGCACCATCAACCAGCTCAAGGGCAAGGTCCTCACCGCCGCCCAGTTCACCGAGACCGATTTCTTCATCCGCTACCTCGCCCAGGAAGCCGGCCTGAAAATCAAGATGCTCCACACCCCCGCGGACAAGCCCGACGCCCAGTCGATCAACATGCTCTACTGCGCCGATGGCTTTGGCGCAGGCGACATCTACCTCCGCGATCTCAAGGCCGGCCGCAACCGTTTCGCAGGCTGCGTCACCTGGGAACCCAAGACTTCCGAAGTCGCCAAGGCCAGCGATGGCAAGGCCCACGTGCTGGTCACCAACCGCAACCTGCTGATCATCGCCGACATTCTCCTGCTCAACAAAGGCTTCGCCGACACGCATCCTGAAATCGTCAAGGGCCTTGTCGCCGGCGCCCTTGAAGGCAACAACATGGTCCGCCTCGAACCGGCCAAGCATCTGCCCGTCATCGGCAAAGCCTTCGACTGGGACGCCGATGAAACCAAGGCCGAACTCGCCAAGGTCCACCTGGCCAACATGCCTGAAAATCTCGCCTTCTTCTCCGGCCAGCTTGACTCCGCAGGCAGCTTCGGCTTCATCTACGAAACCGCCTCCTACGTCTATGGCAAGGACCTCATCGGCAACCCCGTCGATTCCGATCGCTTCATCGCCCTGGCCGGACTCAAGGCCGCGGAGACCTCCGGCATCTTCAAATCGCAGAAAGCCTCCATCGAACCGCTCAAGAACACAGGCGTCGCCGAGCGAAATCCCAATGCCGAAGTCGATGCCCTGCTCAGCAAGGACATTCGCTTTTCCTTCCTGCCCAACTCCAGCAAGCTCGACATCGACATCGTGGACAACATGAACGGCCTGCGCTCCATCTCCCAGCTTCTGAAAATCAGCCCCGGCTCGCGCGTCCTCCTCCGAGGCCACGCCGATGGAGCGCTCATCGAACAGCGCCGCCGCGAAGGCGGCGAAGCGAAAGTCATTCAACTGAAGATCGCCCTCAAGAGCCTCTCCAGGGCGCGCACCGCCGAGGTGAAGGACATCCTCACCGAAAAGTTCGGCCTGGATGCCTCGCGCGTCGAATCCATCGGCGTCGGCGCCGATGAACCCACCGGCAAAGGCCCCGATGCCGACCGCCGGGTGGAGGTGCAGTGGTTCATGGCGGAGTGATTCATCCCCGTCGATCAATCGTTCCATCAGCCAGGGCAAACGCATATGACTTCGGGAGGGCGAGGCTATGGGAGGGCGAGGCTATGGGAGGGCGAGGCTATGGGAGGGCGAGGCTCCCGCCGAGCCATCTGTTGACGAAGCCTGTCCGCAGGCTGAGGAAACAGAACTCGCGCGGAGGACCACCGGATATCGGCAGTGCAAGGCGCAAGTTTCGTTTGCTCAGGCCCCCAAAGCGGGGCCGTCGCAAACGAATCGGCTCGGCGGGAGCCTCGCCCTCCCAGCAGGAGCTTCGCCATCCCATATGCGCCGGCCCTGTTCCATCACCCCGGCCCCAAGGCCGGGGTTTCCATGTCAGGAGTCCATCATGCAACGACGCGAATTCATGGCTGCCGCCTCGGCCATTCTCGCCGCCTCGGTCGCACAGCCCGCCCGTGCCCAGGACAAACCGAAGATCAAGGCCGCGCAGATCGGCGTCGCGCACGCCCACGCCTCCGGCAAGATGGCCGCCATGCGAAAGCTCGGCGATGACTACGAAATCGTCGGCATCGCCGAGCCTGATGAAAACCGCCGCAAACGCGCCGCCCTTTCCCCCGCCTACCGCGACCTGAAATGGATGAGCATCGATGACCTGCTCGCCACGCCCGGCTTGCAGGTCGTCGCCGTCGAAACCGAGGTGCGCGATCTCGTGCCCACGGCGCAGAAGTGCATCGATGCCGGCGTGAACATTCATCTCGACAAGCCCGCCGGTGAATCGCTTGAGGCTTTCAGGAAATTGCTGGACACCGCCACCACGAAAAAGCTCACCGTGCAGATGGGTTACATGCTCCGCTACAACCCCGCGATGCAACTGGCCTGCAAACTCGCCAAGGAAGGCTGGCTGGGCGAAATCTTCGAGGCGAGCGCAATCATGAGCAAGACCATCTCCAGCGCAAGCGAACGCAGGCAGCTCGCCCAATACCCCGGCGGCACGATGTTCGAACTGGGCTGCCACGTCATCGATTCACTCGTTTACGTGCTGGGCAAACCGCAGCGCGTACACGCCTTTGGCCGGAGGATGAAACCGAAGCAGGATGATCTGGTTGACAATCAGCTTGCCGTGCTCGAATACGAAAAAGCCACCGCCACCGTCCGCAGCGCGATGGTGGAGGTGAGCGGTGAACGGCGAAGGCAGTACGTCCTCTGCGGCGATCAAGGCACCATCGACATCCGCCCGCTCGAAGCGCCGAAGATGCTCCTGGCCCTGGGCAAAGCACGCGATCCCTACAAGGCGGGCTACCAGGAAATCGAACTGCCCCGATCGACGGGCCGATACGATGGCGAGTTCATCGACCTTGCAAAAATCGTTCGCGGCGAAAAGCAGGCCGACTTCACGCCGGAGCACGATCTGGCGGTGCATGAAACCATCCTGCGCTCCAGCGGCGTGCCGGTCTGAGCCGGACCATCGCGGTTGCCTTCACCCGCCATTTATTCGCTTTGGATTCACCGATGGGTGACGGTACAATCATGATCCCTTGGAGTTTCCATTGCCTTCGACCCTGCCGATGTCCACACCGTCACCCGCCAATCCGTCCCTTGCCGCCAACACCGATGAAGTTCAGGTCAGGAGTGCCGCCGTGTCTGGAACGATGAAGGAAGCGTTGACCGGCAAGCAGTACGATGTGTGGTCCTGGTTTTACGATCACACCTTCGGCGCCCTGGTTCGCAAGCGTCAGCGCCGGGCGGTGGAACAGCTTCGGCCCAAGCCCGGGGACCGCATCCTCGACCTGGGGGTGGGCACGGGCATGACGCTGCGGCATTATCCGCAGGATGTGAAGGTGGTGGGCGTGGACCTGTCGGGGGGCATGCTCAGGAAGGCGGCGATCAAGCGCGACCAGTTGGGCATGAAGGATTGCGATCTGATCCAGTGCGACGCGATGCTGCCGCCTTTTGCCGATGAGAGTTTTGATCACATCCTGATCACCCATGTCATCAGCGTGGTGAGCAATCCGCCGCTGCTGCTCAAGTGGGCGCAGCGGCTGGTGAAGCCGGGCGGTCGGATCGTGGTGCTCAATCACTTTCAATCCACGAAGCCGGTGGTGGCGTGGATCGAGAAGGTGCTCAACCCGATCTTCCTGAAAATCGGCTGGAAGAGCGATCTGCCGCTGGAGGATGTGCTGGCCGGCTGCGAGCTGAATGTCGATTACATCTTCAAGACCAGCATGATCGATATCTGGCGGGTGATCGTGCTGACCAAGCAGGTCAACGGCGCCGCCCGTCCGGCGACGCCCTCCGGTGGCGGCGAAGCGCAGCCTCCCCGCGTGACGCCTTCGATGGCGTGATCTTTGCGGCGGGATAAGCGTGAGCCGCGACTCAACGAGTCGCGGACGCGAACAGCCTGAAGGAATGTCGAAACTCACCTTTTTCTTTCAGCCTCGATCGGCGCCCGGTCGTTTTCGCATCTCCTGATCCGCTGCGCGATGGTCACGCCATTCCTGTCGCTCACGTCCGCGACGTGTTACGTCGCGGCTCGGGCAGGGCAATCGCATGTACCGGCACATCTCGCCCTGCCGTTTCATGCGGCGGCGGTTTGTGGTATGATTGACACCCCAACCCGTCGCGGAGCCACCCGAATGTCTCTTCATGAGAAGCTGTATCAACTCTTCCTGTTCGATCAACAGGTTCGCGGTCTCAGTTCACGCCTCGACTCGGCACGCAACCGCCACAAGGCCCAGTCCGTCAAGCTCGATCAGCTTTCGAGGCAGCAACAGGAACTGGCGGATCAGGTCAGGCTGGTGGGCGCCAAAACCACCACGCTGGAGAAGGAAGCCTCGGATGTCGAACAGCGGATCGCCTCCATCCGAACGAGGATGAACTCGGTGAACAGCAACAAGGAATACGCGGCATTTCTCATCGAGGTCAACACGCTCAAGATCGAGAAGGACAAAAAGGAGGACGAAGCGATCGCACAGATGGAACAGCGCGAACGGCTGGCGGCGCAGCTCAAGGAACTGGAATCGAAGGTGGCCGACCAGCGGAAGCTGGTGGCCGTCGCGGAGAAGGAGGTTGCCGACCGCCAGACGGAGGTGGGCACGAAGCTGGCCGAGGTGACGGCCCAGCGCGATGCGGCATCGAAGGAGCTGGCCCCCGATGTGCTCGCCGCCTTCGGCAAGGCCGCCGACCTGCACGACGGCGAAGCGCTGGCGGTGGTCGTGGAGGAAAGCCGCAAGCATCTCGAATACTCGTGCGGCGGCTGCTACATGAGCATCCCCGTCGAGCGCGTCAACGCCCTGATGACCAAGCACAACACACTCACCGGCTGCCCCAACTGCGGCCGCATCCTCTATGTCGCCGAGGAACTGCGAAGCTCGCTGACATCGGGAAGGGCCTAGGGAAGAGGGCCTGGGGCCTAGGGGGGAAGGCATGAACCCTTTCCCAAGCCCTTCTCCCTAGGCCCTCCTCCCTCTTCCCTAGGCCCTAGGCCCTCTTCCCTAGGCCCTTCCCCCATGAATCTGATCGTCAACATCGACGGCGCCTCGCGGGGCAACCCCGGCCCCGCCTCGGCAGGGCTGGTGATACGGGATCGCGCCGCCGGCAAGGTGGTGCATGAGGCGGGCTACCTGCTGGGGCAATCGACCAACAACGTGGCGGAGTACCAGGGCCTGCTCAAGGCGCTGGAGGTGCTTGCCGCCCTGCCGCGCGAGCCGGGCGGTGTCGTTCACATCCACAGCGATTCGCAGCTCATGGTCCGGCAGATCACCGGCGAGTACCGCGTGAAGTCCGCCGACCTTCAGCCCCTGGTGGCCAGGGCGCAGATGATGCTTCGCAAGCTGGGGACGTGGAAGATTTTTCACGTACCTCGCGCGGAGAACCGCCGCGCCGATGAACTGGCGAACATGGCGCTCGATGCCGGCCGCGATGTGATCGTCACCAGCGGCGATGGTTTGCCGACCTCACCCGTGACGGAATGGGCGAAACCTGCGACGACCGGTTCTTCATCCGCTTCCGCATCACCGGCCGCCGGCTCGCTGTTCACCGCCAGGCTCACCGCCTCCCCAGGCGGTGCATGTCCCGCCCGCTGCCCGGCGAAGACGCCCTTCGCTTTCGGCCCCAAAACACCGGCGAACTTCTGCGTTTATGCCGCCCAGGCCGTCTTCGATGAAAACCCGACGCTGTGGAACCTCTCCAAAACCACCCAGGCACAAACGCAATGCTCACGCTGCGGCGTGGGCATCGAAATCGTGGCGACGTGAAGACAGGAGCAGGAAGGCACGAAGGCATAGAGGCACGAAGGCACGAAGGGAAAGGCAGAAAGGCACGGAGTGGGGAAGTCCAATGGTCATTTTTCAATCTCTCCCCCTTCGTGCCTCCGTGCCTCCGTGCCTCCGTGCCTTCGTGCCTTTCTCCTTCCAACTCACGCGCTGCATCGCCCACAGGCCGGTGATGGTGACGACGATCGCTTCGACGCCGCGATCGATCACCGCCGCGGCGAAGCCGATGTGGCCCGTCGCCGCGCTGGTGGCGCCGGCGATGGCCCACTCGCGGAGGCCAAGGCCGTTGGGCGTGATGCCCAGCAGCGAAACGAACAGGCCTGCCGAGGCGGCGAAGACCGCGTGGGGATAATCGATCGGGCTGCCTGAAATCTGAAAGACGATCCACAAGCGCAGCGCGGTGATCAGCAGGTCGGCCACGCGCACCGGCACCCAGAGCCAGCCGGCGACAATCTTCCGCTTGAGCAGCCGACCGGCGACGACAGGCGCCCCCAGCGTGAGCAGCAGCATCAGCGTCAGCGACACTTCGTACTGAATCGTCCCCGGCACCCAGGCGACGATCGCCGCCGCCAGGCCGAGCACCACGACGGAGAGCGCGAGAATCACCGCGAGAATCCACATCGATTGCCCAATGGACAGGTCGTGCTTCATCTTCAGGAATGCCGCCCTGCCCACCAGCCCCGGCCGCAGCGGCAGATAGTTGAGCAGGCCGCTGGCGCAGACCAGCGCGAGCATGCGCCCGAACCCGACGGGCGGTTTGGCGTCGAATGAAAGCGTGACCGACCACCAGAGCAGCCCGGAGATCAGCAGGTTGGCGAAGACGAGGCCGACCATCGCGGCAATCTGCCAAGGCTCAGCCTCGCGCAGCCGCTCCCAGTTCACCTCGGTGGCCGCCATGAGAATCGCCCCCACGAGCAGCACGATGCCGATCGCCAACGCAAGCCAGGTGATGCGCGTTCGCCAGGGTGAAGCCATGGGAAGGATCGTAACAACAAGAGGCACGAAGGCACGAAGACACGGAGGGACGGAGGCACGAAGGGGAAGAAGATGAAAAGTTCCGAGTTCCGAGTTCCGAGTTGAAAGGCAAGGGGGAAGAAAGGCACGGAGGGACGAAGGGGAAGAATGGCCAATGGCCATTGCAAAGTGGAATTTGCAAAATGGCGGAGCAGGCAACCGATCGCATGGGGATGCACGTCGGCCTCTCTTCAATTTGCATTTTGCAATTTGCAATGGTCATTGGCCATTTCCCCCCTTCAGCATTCAGTCTTCAGCCTTCAGCCTCCGTGCCTCCGTGCCTCCGTGCCTTTCTTCCCCCTTGCCTTTCAACTCGGAACTCGGAACTCGGAACTTTTCATCCTCCCCTTCGTGCCTCAATGCCTGCCCCCTGCCCGCTATAATCCCGCGATGCCGCAGGATGATCCCGACAGCCGCACCACGCTTCGCACGATTCGCCAGTGGATTGGCGCCGGCGAAAAGTTCCCCATGCTCACCTGCTACGACGCCACCACCGCCGGCTGGCTCTGGCGCGGCGGGGTGCGCTCGCTGCTGGTGGGCGACACCGCGGCGGAGATGATCTTGGGCCACGATTCCACCCTGCCCGCCTCCCTGCCCCTGCTCGTGGAACTGACCGCCGCCGTGCGCCGCGGCGCGCCGCAGGCCTTCATCATGGCGGACATGCCGTTTGGTTCGTATCACTGCGGGGATGACGCGGCGGTGGCCAATGCCGTGCGTTTCATGACCGATGGCCGGGCCGATGCGGTGAAGCTGGAAGTGGATGCGAGCTTCATCCCGCTCATTGATCGCATGGTACACGCAGGCATTCCGGTGGTGGCGCACATCGGTTCGCGTCCGCAGCAGGTTCGGCAGCGCGGCGGATACGGCTCCGTCGGCCGCACACAACGCGAAGCGGATGAGATCGTCTCGCTCGCGGACCGGATGGTGAAGCTGGGCGTGTCGATGCTGCTGGTCGAGGCGGTGCCCGCCGAGGTGTCGCAGCGCATCGTGGAACTGGCCCACGCACCGCACACGGCGGAACCGGTGCCCGTCATCGGCTGTGGCGCAGGCCCGGCCTGCCATGGTCATGTGGTCGTGCTGCACGATCTGGTCGGGCTGACAACCTGGCACCCGCCGTTCGTCGCGCCTGTCAGTTCGATGGGCCAGGCACTCCAGGATGCCGCCGCCGCCTGGGCGGACCTCGTGCGATCGGGCAGATATCTGGCGGATCATCATCCGTACAAAATGCGGAAATGACATCGCGGTTACCCCGCCCTGCCCCATGTCCGCTGCGCCTGTGCATCATTTTGAGCCGATGAACAGCAGGCATGGGATGAGCGTAAAACTTGCATGGTTTTTGCACGGCGCAAACCAGGGTAAAAGCATATGGGAGGGCGCGGCTCCCGCTGGGAGGGCGAGGCTCCCGCCGAGCC
>CAZYPK010000142.1:0-13668 GCA_964649195.1 uncultured Phycisphaeraceae bacterium | reverse complement strand
TCAGCCCGCGGACGGGCTTCGCAAACGAACGGCTCGGCGGGAGCCTCGCCCTCCCAGTGGGAGCCTCGCCCTCCCAGTGGGAGCCTCGCCCTTCCGGCGGGAGCTTCGCCCTTCCATAGGATTCAATCACGGAAGCGGTAGCCCACGCCGCGGACGGTCTGGATTTCGCTGCCGCGTTCGTCGAGTTTTCGGCGGAGCATGACGACCTGCACATCGACCGAGCGGTCGGTGACGTTGGCTTCGTTGCCGTGCAGTTGCCGGATGATCTGCTGTCTGGTGAAGACGCGGCCTGGGCGGTGGGCCAGCAGCGAAAGGAGCTTGAACTCCATCGCGGTGAGATCGACCTTGCGGTCGGCCAGCCGCACCTCATGGCGGGCCGGGTCGATCACCAGGTCGTCGAGGATGATCGTCTCGCCGTCCGGTCCGCCGTTGTCCGGGGCGGTTTTGCCGCTGTCGATTCGGCGCAGCACCGCCTTGAGACGTGCGGCGAGGATGCGCGGGCTGAACGGCTTGGTGATGTAATCATCAGCGCCCATCTCCAGCCCGGTGACGATGTCCGCCTCTTCGCCGCGGGCGGTGAGCATGACCACGCAGATGGCGGCGGTGGCCGGGTTGGCCTTGAGCCTGCGGCAGACCTCCAATCCGTTGACGCCCGGCAGCATCAGATCGAGCAGCACCATGTCAGGCGGCGCATCGATGATCCGGTCGAGCGCATCCTCGCCTGATTCCACCGCGGTGATGCGGAAGCCTTCGCGGGTCAGGCTGTGCGACAGCAGATCGCGCAGGTCCTGTTCGTCCTCCACGACCAGCAGGTGCGGTTTCCTGGCCAGGGCCTCGTGGCGGCCGCCGACCTTCATGCTGAGCTCCGCTTTGTTTCGCATGTCACTTCGCATGGGGGAATGGGGCTGGGGTTCACATGTTGGGTGGGGTTCACCGATCACTTCCACGCGGCGAGGTAGGCGTCGATCGTTTCCGCATCGCCGCTGCGAACGGTGATGCGGTTGGGGCCGGCGGCGACACGGGTGACGCTCTTGACCAGTTCGCCGTGCTGTTTGAATTCAGCCAGTTCCTTGGCGCCTTCCTTGAAGACCCAGAGCCGGCCATCCTTCACCTTGGTGATGAAGCCGGGCCGGGCGTAGGGATCAGCGGCGGCGGCAACCGTGGCGTTGACCGTCTTCGGTTCGGCGGCGAGGTAGGCATCGATCGTCTCACCATCGGCGGCGCGAACGGTCATGCGGTTGGGGCCTACGGCGACGCGGGTGACGCTCTTGACCAGCTCGCCGTGCTCAGCGAACTCGGCGATTTCCTTGGCGCCTTGCTTGAACACCCACAGACGCCCCTGATCCACCTTGGTGTGGAAGCCGGCCTTGTCGAACTCGGAGGTGGGGGCAACGATGTTGGCCGTCCTGGGCGCGGCGGCAAGGTAGGCGTCGATCGTTTCGACATCGGCGGCGCGAACGGTCATGCGGTTGGGGCCTACGCCGACCTTGGTCACGCTCTTGACCAGCTCGCCATGCTTGATGAACTCGGCCAGTTCCTTGGCGTCCTGCCTGAACACCCAGAGGCGGCCATCAGTGACCTTGGTGAGGAAGCCGGCCTTGTCATAAGGCGAGGCAGGCAGGGCGGGCTTGGGTGCGAAAGCGGATGAAGGTTTGTCCGAAGGCGTGGCGGCGACGGCGGGGTCGTTGATGGCGGCCGCGGCGGCGCGCCGAAGCTCGGCAAGGGCGGCAGCGTCACCGCTGGCGGAAACCTTGTCGGTTGCGGGGGCGGTTCCGGGGCCGGTTCCGGGGGCGCCCTTGGTCACGGTGATCGTGCCGCCGCCGGCGGGCTTCCCATCCGAAGCGACCGGCGCGGCGGACTGGCACCCGGTGAACATCACGGCGGCCAGAAGCGAGGAACTCAACAGTGTGGTTTTCGTTTTCATATTCGGTTCCTTTTCAATGAGTGGCGAGAGTGAAACTTCGATGTTGTTCGTTGGATGCCGTTCGCCGAGGCGAACGGCTAAATACCAAGGCATTACCCGAAACGTCCTGTCACGTAGTCTTCGGTTTCGGTCAGGTGGGGCTTCTCGAACATGTCGCGCGTCGCGCCGTATTCGATGAGACGGCCCAGGTACATGAAGGCGCAGTAGTCGCTGGCGCGCGAGGCCTGCTGCATGTTGTGCGTCACGATGAGCACGGTGTAGTCACCCTTGAGTTCCTGAATCAGGTCCTCGATCTTGCCGGTGGCGATGGGGTCCAGCGCCGAGCAGGGTTCATCCATCAGCAGCACCTCCGGCTCGGCGGCAATGGCGCGGGCGATGCAGATGCGCTGCTGCTGGCCGCCGGAGAGGCCCAGGGCGGATTCGTGCAGGCGATCCTTCACTTCGTTCCAGATGGCGGCGCCGCGCAGGCTTTTTTCGACGACTTCATCGAGCAGTTTTTTGTCGCGGATGCCGTCGATGCGCAGCGGGTAAATGATGTTTTCGTAGATGGACATGGGGAACGGGTTGGACTTCTGGAAGACCATGCCCATGCGTTTGCGGAGTTCGATGACATCGACGGAAGGGTCGTAGATCGAGTCGCCGTTGAGCTTCATGTCGCCGCCGATGCGGACGGAATCGATCAGGTCGTTGAGGCGGTTGACCGAGCGGAGGAGCGTGGATTTGCCGCAGCCGGAGGGACCGATGAGAGCGGTGACCTTGCCGCGCGGCACGGACATGTTGATGGTGTGCAGCGCCTTGGCCTTGCCGTACCAAAGCTCGAAGTCCTGGATGTCGAGCACATGCCGCTCGGCGGCAAGCGAATCGTGGACTTCGCTCTCGACCGCCTCGCCCTTGGCGACGGCTTCGAGACGACCGGACGACCGCCGTTCCCCGGCAATCTCCCCGACCGCGGCGGAACCGACGATCGGAGGCGTGAGTGCGTTGATGTTGGCCATTGATGAATCTCCAGAAGCTGTCAGCTATCAGCCGTCAGCTATCAGCTTCAAGGCAGTTGTTTCACAAGGATGCAGGTGAGGTTGGTTTGTTCTTGGTTCACGGTTCAAGGCCTTTAAGCTGAAAGCTGATGGCTGATAGCTGACAGCTTCCAAGCTGACAGCTTTCCCCTAAAAATGCCCCGTCACGAAACGTCTTCGCAGTCGGGTTCGCAGGGTGATGGCGGTCAGGTTCAGCACCACGATCAGCGCGATCAGCAGCAGCGTGGTCGTAAAAACCATCGGCTTGGCGGCTTCGGAGTTCTGGCTCTGGAAGCCCAGGTCGTAAATGTGGAAGCCCAGGTGCATGAAGCTGCGCTGGGCATGCACGAAGGGGAACACGCCATCGACAGGCAGTTCCGGCGCGAGCTTCACCGCCCCGACGAGCATGAGGGGCGCCACTTCACCGGCGCCGCGCGCCATGGCGAGAATCGCGCCGGTCATGATGCCGGGCATCGCCCGGGGCAGCACGATGCGCTGGATGGTCTGCCACTTGCTCGCGCCGCAGGCATAGGAACCTTCGCGCATCGAGCCGGGCACCGCGGCCAGCGCCTCTTCGGTGGCGACGATGACGACAGGCAGCGTAAGCAGGGCGAGGGTGAGCGAGGACCAGAGCAGGCCGCCGGTGCCGAAGGTCGGGCTGGGCAGCTTGGCGCGGTGGAAGCCTTGGAAGTGCGGCGTCTTGATGATGAGGATGACAAACGCGGCGGTGAGCGCGATCCACAGCACCGTGGCCAGCCGGGAGACCCACAACCGGGATGTGCCTGTTTCGGTGGGTTTTCTGGGCTTGAGCGTGCTGACGCTCAGGAAGAACGCCCCGACAGCGGAGGCGGCGACGAGGCCCAGCACGATGAACCACATCGCCGGGGGCCAGGGCGCGATGGCGATGCGCGATGGGCCGCCATCGATGAACGCGCCCATGCCGTAGCAGAGGAATCCCAGGCCGAACACGCCGAAGACGATGGAGGGCACACCGGCGAGGTTGTTGATGGCGATGCGGACGGCGCTGACGATGAGGCCGCCCTTGGCGAACTCGCGCAGGTAAAGGGCGGCCAGCACGCCGAAGGGCACGACGACCAGCGACATGATGAGCGTCATGGCGACGGTGCCGAAGATGGCGGGGAAGACGCCGCCTTCGCTGTTGGCTTCGCGCGGGTCCTCGGTGAGGAATTCCCACCAGCGGGAGACGAAGACGCCAATCTTGTCGCCGAAGCTCAGTTGATTGGCCGGGTAGGCCCGCACGATGTCGGCCAGAGCGAGTTTCTTTTCCTTGCCATCGACCGCCACCATCAGCATCTGATAGCGATTCATTTCCTTGTTCAGTGTCGCGATTTTTTGGGTGACTTCCTCGTAACCTTTTTTCCCCTCGTCCTGCGCCGCCTCGTATTCCCTGATCGCGGCGAGGTAGGCTTCGTTGGGTTTGCCGATGTCCTGCTCGATGATCTGCAGGGCTTCCCGGCTCCTGGCGATGGCGGCGGCGGTTTCGGCGTCGCCTTCGGAGCCGGTGCTCTTCATTTCATTGAGCGTGCGCCAGGCCGCCACCCAGGCCGGGGGAGGATTTTCATCAAGCTCCGTTTCGCGCAGCCGAAGGCGGGCCGCTTCGATGATGCGGTTGACCCTGCCGATGTCATGTTTTTCCAGTTGCTTTCGCTCGTGGAACAGGTCGCGGATTTGAGCGTGGTACTGTTTGAACTTCGCCCACGTTTCCGCTTCGCCCCGCCCCATCACCTGGCCATCGATCTCAAAAGCCTTGGGAATGCCGTAGAACCGGCCCCATGAAAGTCGCTCGATGGTGATGGCCCACTCCGGCAGGCTCCGGCCATCCTCGATCACTTCATAATCGCTGACCCAGGTGAAGTGCGATTCGGTCAGGTCGTAATTGGCGGTGCGAAGCAACATGCGGTGGATTTCGCCGCGATGAGCTTCGCGCTGCTCTTCCACGAGTTTTTTCTGATCGTCGTTCAGGTCATTGAGCAGCGCTTCGCCGGGCGTAAACCAGTCATCGCGGAACTCCTCGCCCATGACGATCTTGTCCCCGGCCAGTTTGATCCGCACCAGCGGCGAAGGCCAGAAGGTGGTGACGCCCTGCCAGATGACCAGGCCCAGCAGGCCGATGATCATGAGGACCGCCAGCCCCAGCGCACCGCCGGTGAGCCAGATCCAGGGTTCGCCTTGCGCCGCCAACGAGGTGGCGCTGCGGACGCGGCGCTTGGCCAGCGCGGGGACAGGCAGCGGAGGCGCGGCGCCGGCTTCGTCGGACTTGATGGGATCGGACACCATGCTCATAGCTGGAACGCCCTCTTGCGGAAGCGAAGGCGCACGACTTCCGCGATGGTGTTGAGGATGAAGGTCATGATGAAGAGCGACAGGGCGGCGAGAAAGAGCATGCGGTAATGCGTGCCGTTCTGGACGGATTCAGGCAGTTCGACGGCGATGTTGGCCGACAGGGTGCGGAAGCCGGAGAACATGTTCATGTCCATGATCGGCGTGTTGCCCGCGGCCATGAGGACGATCATGGTTTCGCCGACGGCGCGGCCCAGGCCGATCATGCAGGCGGAGAAGATGCCGCTCATCGCCGTGGGAATGATGATGCGGATCGCCGTCTGCCACTTGGTCGCGCCGGCGCCCAGCGAGGCGGCGCGAAGGTGATCGGGCACAGCGGAAAGCGCATCTTCCGCGAGCGTGTAGATGATGGGGATGACGGCAAAGCCCATGACGAAGCCGACGATCAGGGCGTTTCGCTGGATGTAGGTATCGACGATGCTGCCGCGCGGATCGAAGCCCATGCCGGCGAGGATGGCGGCGAGAATCCAACTGAGGACAACGACGAGCAAAGCGCCGACGATGAACTTCACCAGATGCACGCCACCCTGCCGGGCGCGATCGAAGCTCATCGTGCGGACGCGGATGATCGGGTTGATGAAGGTGACGACGATGATGGTCACCAGCAGCGCGGCAAACGGCAGGAGCAGCAGCAGCCAGCCGCCGACGGGCGAGGCGTAATCGGAAGCGGCGGTGTCGGTCAGGCTCGGCTTCCAGGCGAGCCAGCCGCGGATGTCCCCGCCGAAGAGCATCTTCTCCACGATGCCGGAAACCGACAGGGCGAAGAACAGGCCGACGGGCAAGGTGAGCACGATCAGCGGCAGCCGCAGCCGGTTCATCTTCATCACCAGATGCGAGGGGATCAGTTGCCAGATGAACGCGCTGAGCACCACGGTCATGGGCACGATGATGAAGATCAGCAGCACCGCCGTCACCAGGTCTTCCACGAAAGGCGCGAAGACCAGCGCCGCCAGGAACCCCAGCACGACCGAAGGCAGGCTGGCCATGATTTCCACGGTGGGCTTGATGCGGGCCTTGGTGCGCGGATGGAGAAACTCGCTGGTGTGAATCGCCGCGAGCAAAGCGATGGGCACGCCAAAGAGCATGGAGTAGAACGTGGCTTTGAGCGTGCCGAAGATGAGCGGGTACAAACCGTACTTCGGCTCGAAGGCGTCATCGCCCGCGCTGGATTGCCAGACCTGCTCGGGCCTCAGCGAGCCTTCGTACCAGACCGGTGCGAAGATCGAGGCGGGCGTCGTTTCCGGGTGGGGAATCCTGATGTTCCACAGGGAAAGCTGCGTGCCCGATGCCGCCAGCAGGCCGTCGTTCTTGGGCGACATGGTGATCGATGCGATCCCTTTGCCATCGGCGGAGACCTGGTTCTGCGCGAGCAGCCGCTCGCTGGTCACATAGATCAGATCGAAGTGGCCATCGGCAAAACCGACCGCGACCATGCGGTTGCGCTTCGACGCGGCAAGGGCGGTCACCGCCTTCCCGGCACGCGAGGTGGGCAGCAGATGCTGACGCACCAGCACCGAGGAATCCGGCGTTTCACACACCATCCAGTCCGAGGGCGCCGCCGCCATCTCGCCCTTGAGCTCCGAAGCCTGCGCCGCCCGCAGCCGCTGCGCCACCGGCGGATGAAGATCGCCCGCGCGAACAACCGGCAAGCCTTCCTTCGTCGTCGCCACCGCCTCCGGCTTGACGCGGAACCACGTCGCCACGTTGCCCTTCGAGTCGCCCACCACCAGCGTCATCTTGCCGATGAGCGTGTCCAGCACGGTGATCTGGGCGTCATCACCGGGGGTCAGATCAAGCTGTTCCGCGATCACCGGCGCGCTCTTGTCGCGGGTATCGATGCGCACCGCCGTGCCATCCTTCCACGCGATCACCGCCGAATCGCCCCGGCCTTCGACGACCATGTCCGTGGCCATGCCCCTGGTCTTGACCAGCGGAATCTCCACCTGCCCGCCGGTGGGCACGTAGGTCGTCCTGCGGGTCACGATGTTGCGCACCTCGCGGATGCTGTTGATGCGGAACACGCCGTCCGCCGTCACCGTGGCGAAGACCGGCCCGCTGCCGAGCATGCTCAGATCGATCAGCTTCACCGGCGAGTCGGATTTGAGATCGACCGGTTCCTTCAGTTCGACGGCCACCTTCTGAAGGCGGAACTGACCCAGCGGGGTGACTTCGACGACGCCTTTCTCCAGCGTGGCCAGCTCGCCGACTTTCATCGCCCGTTTTTCCGGGGCCATGTCCTTGAGATCGAGGTAGGTGGTTTTGAAGGTGATGGTCCCGAATTGAATCCGGCCATCCTCGAAGCCGACCGCCACATCCCCGCCGCGCAGACCGAAGCTCCAGCAGGTGGGCTTGTCGCCTTTGATGATCTCGATGTTGTCGATCACTTCGCCGGTGTCGAGCCGGAAGATTTTCGCGGAGGCGTCGGCATAAATGGCGCAGGCCACCGTCTGATATTCATCGACTTCAATATGGATCGGCTCGCCGGTGACTTCCGTTGCGGGTGCGCTCAGTTGTTTGCCGGCGGTGACTTCACCATCGGAAAAAAACGGAAACAGCGGCGCCACCACGCTGGCGAGAAAAAAACAGACCAGCGACACCGCCAGAATCGTGCCCATGCCCGCCGAGGTGATGAAGATGCGCGAGAACAGGTCCGCCACCTTCACGGAGGTGCGCGTCTTGCGCGATCGTCGAATGCCGGTGAACGATTTTCCTGACACTGGAAATCCTTATGAAAGGCAGGGAACAGGAGACGGGGAACAGGAGACGGGAAGAAACCCACAGCCGCTTGCGGCTTCGCTCCGACCTCCGACCTCTGTTCCAATCAAACCGGCGACCTTCCGGTCGCCGGTTCGTCATGCGTTTCGATCACTTGATCCCGAACTTCGCCAGCTCATCGGTGGCCAGCGCTGCGGGGACGGGGAAGTAGCCGTCCTTGAGCACATCCTGCTGGCCTTCGTAGCTGAAGATGTATTTGATGAACTCGCGGCGGAGCGGGTCGAGGCTGCTGCCGGGCTTGTGGTTCACATAAACCAGCAGCGGACGAGCCAGGGGATATTCACCGCTGTAAGCGCCCTCGGCATTGGCGGGCACCATCTTGCTGTTGGCATCGACGGCCAGCGGAACAGCCTTCACGTCGGCCGTGAGGTAACCGATGCCGCTGTAGCCGATGGCCCACTTGTCGCTGGCGATGCCCTGCACGACGGAGGAGGAACCGGGTTGTTCCTTGACTTCATCCTTGTAGTCGCCGCCGAAGAGAGCGACATCCTTCAGGAAGCCGTAGGTGCCCGAAGCACTGTTGCGACCGTAGAGGCTGATGGGTTTGTCGGCCCATTCACCGGTGAGGCCGACATCGCCCCAGGTTTTGATGTCCTTGGCGTAGCCGCCGCGGCGCCCCTTGGAGAAAATCGCATCGACCTGCTGAAGCGTCAGCCCCTTGGCCGCGATCGGGTTGTCCTTGTGAACGAAGATGGAAAGCACATCGAGGCTGGTGGCGATCGGCGTGGGCTTGTAGCCGTACTTTTTCTCGAAGTCATCGTTCTCCTTCGCCTTGGTCTCCCGGCTCATCGGGCCGAACTGCGCGGTGCCCGCGATCAGCGCGACCGGCGCCGTCGTGCTGCCCTTGCCTTCAATCTCCACCTGCACGTTGGGATACTTCGCCAGAAAGCCCTCGGCCCAGAGGGTCATCAGGTTGTTCATGCTGTCCGAACCGACGCTCTTGATCGACCCTGAGACGCCCGACACCTGGCTGTACTTGGGCAGTTTGGGATCGACGGTGACCTGGGCCGTGGCCGAGGCGGTGGTGATGGCTGCGACGGCGACCATCGCAACGCCGGTGAGGAAACGGGGCATGTTCATGGCAAGGCTCCTGGAAAAAAGGGTTTTGCATTTCAATGGAAACACGGAACATCGATCGCAGCGAAAGCGAACCACCGAAGGCTAAACCTGCCTTGCTAGAGTTGAGTTAGGAAGTGTGAGCGAAGTGTTAGGTCAGCGCAAGAACAGCGCAAGGAACGGAAACCCAAAATCCCTGGAATCTGAAATCTGAAATTTCAAATCTGAAATGGGATTGCTGAATAACCCCGGATGTACCGTGAACCAAGGGATCGCGAAGCCGCAAGCGGCTTGGACGTGAGGTTATTCAGGATTCCCAAATCTGAAATCTCAAATTTCAAATCCGAAATCTCAAATCCCCAATCCGAAATCCGAAATCCCAAATCCGAAATCCCCAATCCCCTTCACGCCACCCACAATCGCGCATCGACTTCCTTGAGCACGCGCAGCGGGTGGCCGGTCCAGTGGTGCAGTTCATCGAGGGTCTGGTGGATGATGCCCGGGTTCCAGAGTTTTTTCGGGCTGATGGTGCGAAGCTGATCGACGGTGAACCAGCGGACATCGAGCACCTCGTCGCCATCGATCTCGATGTCGCCGCCGCAGAGCCGGGCCGAGAGGTGGAGGCGGATGGAAGGCTTGGCGGGGCCGCGGGCATTGATGAACAGGGCGAGCAGGCCCAGCGGTTTGATTTCGTAGCCGGTCTCTTCGAAGGTTTCGCGGATGGCGGTGTCGATGAGTTTTTCGCCCGCCTGCGCCTTGCCGCCGGGCAGGTTCCAGCAGCCCCGCTTGCGGCCATGACCTTCGCGGATCATCAGGATGTGGTCGTCATCCGCCACGACGGTCGAGACGTTCACCTTCAGCAGCCCCGGCCGTCCGGGATCGCGCACCATCGCCACGGCAGGCAACAGCCTGTTTCGCAACGCCGATTCCTTGGCGACCTGAGTCATCGTGCCTTGATCCCCTCGTGCCGGGCGATCGTACAACGACCGCTTGGATGAAGCATATGACCATTCGTCGGCCATTGGGGGCATTAACCTTCAAATCTCCGGCAAATTATTCAATTTTTCACAATCGCCCCGCTCGTCCCTTGGCCCCGCGGGCTTCGCTTGGCCGATGATGGTGAGAACGATTGCAAATCAACCATGTCCAAACCTGATTACATCCTCGACCTTTCCGGCATGGCCCGCGCCGGCGAAGGCGACCCGTTGCCGTCGGGATCGTCGCACGAAGAGGGCGGCCCAACTTCGGGCCTGCGCCGCCGACCCTGGCTGGCCATCCACTGGCGCTGCTGCTCGGTCTATTCCCGCATCTACCGCCAACCGGAAGCTCCGATGTACGAAGGCCGCTGCCCGCGCTGCGCCAGGCCGCTGCGAATCGCCGTGGGCGAAGGCGGCACCGACACCCGCTTCTTTGAAGCCCGGTGAAGCGGAAAAGGCGGGAAGGCGAAAGGCGAATACTTATTACTTAATACTTATTACTTAATGGTTATTTCGGAAAAATGCCCGGACGATCCCGGCGATCTCGATACGCAAGGTTCAAAATAGCCATTAAGTAATAAGTATTAAGTAATAAGTATTCGCCTTTCCCCGCCTTTTCCTGCTTTCCAAAAACCCTTCGGTTTTTCAGTGGTCTCAATGGCCAAGATAAGACGATGGCTGTTTCGTCGAACGGCCCTCACCTGTCTCCAAGGGAGAGGGCGAAGCATCAGGCCCTGACTGCCCTGGGGTCCGGGCAGCCATCGCCTCGGATCAAACGCATCTCCTCTTCAACCCCGGCTACCGCCGCACCAGCGCCCCGACAAACCCGCTGAACATTTTCAGTTCCTCCACGCTCGTGATCCCTTCGCGCACCTTCTCCATCGCGTGCACCACCATCGACTGATGGCCTTTGATCGCCAGGTGCTGGCGGATGGTGTGGTCGTCGGCATGGGCCAGGATCAGGGCGTAGTCGTCTTCGTGCAGGTGCCAGACTTCAAAGACACCCGTTCGGCCGCGGTAACCGATATTGCTGCACTTCTCGCAGCCGCGCGGATGCCAGACCTTCCCAGGCACCGTCAGCCGCGCCGCCTCGAGCCACTGGCGATCCGCTTCATCGGCCTCGCCTTCCACCCGGCAGTGCGGGCAGAGCGTGCGCACCAGCCGCTGCGTCACGACAACCGTCAGCGCGGTGGCGATCTCGTGGTCGCGGATGCCCCAGTTGCGCAGGCTGGTCACCGCGCCCACGGCATCGGGGGCGTGGATCGTGCTCATCAGCACCCGACCTTTGTTGGAGGCATCGACCGCGATGCGCGATGAGCCGGCATCTCGAATCTCGCCGACCATCATGTAATCAGGATCGAGTCGAAGCATGACCTTCAGTCCCTCGGCGAAGGTGAGTTCGTGGCGTTCGTTGACCTGCATCTGGTTGATGCCGTCGATCTGATATTCGACGGGGTCCTCGATGGTGAGAATGTTGCGGGCCTGCTGCTTGAGCTCGTGAAGCAGGGCGTAAAGCGTGGTGGTCTTGCCGCTGCCGGTGGGGCCTGCGACAAGAAACAGGCCATGCAGGTTCGCCAGCCAGCCGTTGAGATGATCGAGGTTTTCGGTGCTCAGGCCCAGGTCGGAAAGGCGATGCTCGACGGTCTTGGGATCGAGCATTCGGATGGCGAGTTTGACGCCGGAGATGCAGGGTGCGACGGTGACGCGCAGGTCGATGGAGGCGTCATCCATTTCGTAGGTTCGCCGGGCCTCTTCGGGGAAGAAGATGGTGACCGGGTCGATGTCCGCCATGGTCTTGAACTGGTTGGCCAGGCGATGCCCCTGGGCGATGGTGAGCAGGGCGGCATCGTGCATGAGACCATCAATGCGGAAGCGGACGCGGTAGCCGCCGGTCTGCGGATCGAGGTGGATGTCGGTGGCGCGTTCGCGGTAGGCATCACGGATGATGGCGTCGGCCATGGCGGCCAGCTCGGCTTCGCTGGCGCCGTTGTGGGATTCACCTTCACGATTCAATTGCCGAAGCAGCAGCTCCGTGAGGTCTTCACGAATGATGCGCGACCGAACGAGGTCAACGGTCGAGGATGGCGAAGTCGTCATGACAAACTCCCGATCGAATGGCGCCGCCCGGTGAAAGCGGACCGCATTATGTGTCGGAACGGGAGGGACCGCCAGTGTGAGAAACAGAAAAGAAAATGTGGTGAGCCGCGACGTGACACGTCGCGGACGCGCACGGCCTGAAAGGGGAGAAGATCGCGCGATGGATGTTCTTCAACGGCAGCCGCGCGATGCGAGACATGACATCCGCGCGATGCGAGGCGTGTTCGCCGGGTGGCTGGGGCTGAAGCGGCTGTGTTCGGTTTACAGGTCGATTCCGCCGAGGATGCACTTGCAGCGGATGTGGAATCCGCCTTCGGGGTGGCGGTCGCAGGCGAGGACTTGGCAGAGGATGGGGGCGTTGCCGCCGCCGACGTTGAAGGCGATGCGGTTGCCGGGGACGATGAGCACGGGGGAATGGATGGCCGCTCCGCCTTGGGAGACGTTGAGCACCTGGGCATCGGGGATGGCGTTGCCGCCGCCCCCGGGGGCGGGGGCGGGGGCCGGGGTTTGATGATTGATCAGGATCACCCCCGGCGGTTCGATGGCGATCCGCCTGCGACGCGACTGGCGACGTTCCGCAACACCGACATAGGTTTGAGCCATGGTGATTCTCCCCACGGGTCATCGGTAGAATCAGGCTCATAATGAAGGACCATGCGGCTAACCCCCGTATTCCACGATGCTTGCATCCGTTACCGGACGAGGGCGGGACCCGCCGCCAATACAAGTCGGCATTTTCTTATTGGACTTTAACAGGGGCTGTTTTTGTTAAAGGGTTGTGCTGACTGCGGTTGCGGAATTGACGCTTTCTCCCGGATTCCCTCAAGCTTTTGCCCCTGTCTTTTCGATAAGGTATATGGGACGATTCAGCGAGTGGTCGGGTTCTGATAACCACCGGCTGTTTCGATTCCCCGCCAAGGACGGCGTGACGCACCAGCCCCCAAGCGCCTGGTCACCGCAGGAAGCGGAGAGATCGGCGGCCCATGTCGGGTCGCCGTTAAGATGGGCGCGGTGGGTGCTGGACAGGACCGACTTCGGAGTTCAACCATGAGTGACGTCACCCCCATCAACGGCGCTTCCACCCACGCCATCACTTCCCGCGCCCGGCTCGGTTACGCCGAACCCAAGGCCGAGGCGGGGCCGGTGCGGTCCGGCGACAAGGTCGAACTCTCCCGTGCCGCCCAGTACCTGAGCAAACTGCTTTCACAGGGCGATGTCCGCACCGATCTGGTCGATCGCGTCAAGGCCGAGATTGCCGACGGCTCCTACGAGACCGGCGACAAGATCGACGCAGCCATCGAGGACCTGATCAGCGACCTCGATTGATCGGCGACCCTCCGAACCACCCTTTCAAACCCGCGGCTTGATGCCGCGGGTTTTTTCATGGCGGATCGGGGATTATTCGCAGGGTAAAAGCATATGGGAGGGCGAGGCTCCCGCCGGGAGGGCGAGGCTCCCGCCGGGA
>CAZYPK010000141.1:0-13674 GCA_964649195.1 uncultured Phycisphaeraceae bacterium | reverse complement strand
CGACAAGAATGGAGTGGCCATCGCGCAGCGGATCACGGGATGCGAAAACCACCGGACGCCGATCGAGGCTGAAAGAAAAAGGTGCGCTGGACCACTCCTTCAGGCTGTTCATCTCCGCGACTCGTTGAGTCGCGGCTGAGCCGCGACGTAACACGTCGCGGACGTGAGCGACAAGAATGGAGTGGCCATCGCGCAGCGGATCACGGGATGCGAAAACCACCGGGAGCCGATCGAGGCTGAAAGAAAAAGGTGCGATGGACCACTCCTTCAGGCTGTTGACGTCCGCGACTCGTTGAGTCGCGGCTGAGCCGCGACGTAACACGTCGCGGACGTGAACGACAAGAATGGAGTGGCCATCGTGCAGCGAATCAGGGGATGCGAAAACCACCGGGCGCCGATCGAGGCTGAAAGAAAAAGGTGCGCTGGGCCACTCCTTCAGGCTGTTCATCTCCGCGACTCGTTGAGTCGCGGCTCTTATCCCGAACTCAGGTCATATGCTTCTCCCCTGCGTTTGTCACGATTTGCGCCGTCTTGCCGATGAACCTATCATGAAGATGATGCTCAAGATTCAAGTCACCGCTCTGGTTCTGTTCGTTCTCACCGGCTGCCAGTCGCCGCCTGGCTCGCCTGGCGCAGGACGCATCGAGGCGAAGACGACCGATGCGCCGCGCGCCGATGGCCGGATGCCCGCCGATGGCGAGGTCGTGGCGTCGCCCGGCATCCGGCCGACCGTCACGCCCAGCGCCAGGCCCGAGCCGATCCAGATCGCGCCGCTCAAGTTCGACGAGATCATCAAGCGCGGCGATCGCCTGGCCTTCATCGGCGATGATGTCACGCAGCAGCAGTTCTACGTGCGCTCCTTCGCCACCGCCATGCTCTGCATGAAGCCGCACTACGGCCTTCGCTTTTTCAACGGCGGCATGAACGACGCCACCGCCACCAGCGCCCTGGAATGGGCCCAAGATTTCCTCGACACCGGCAAGCCCACCGTCGTCTTCCTCTGCTTCGGCCTCAACGACGGCAAGAATCTGCCGCCCAGCGATGCGGTCGTCGAACAGTACGAAGCCTCGCTCGCCAGGCTGATCGACAAGGTGAAGGCTTACAAAGGCGTGCGCGAAGTGGTCGTGCTCTCCTCGCCCGCGGTGCAGACGGCTCAGGTCGATCAGGAAAACAAGGCCGGCTACAACCAGACGCTCATCCGCCTGGCCTACTCGGCGCAGACCATCGCGGCGCTCAGGAAGGTGCGGTTCGTCGATCTCTATGATGCCATGCGCATCGTCTATGTCGAAGCCGCCAAGGCCGGCGGCGACATGCTCTCCATCGGCGGCAGGCTGCCCACCGAGGACGCCCACACCGTCATGGCCAGCGTGCTCATGTACGGCCTGGGCGTCACCCGCGAAATGATGCTGCCCATCGGCTGGGCGCCGCTCTATGCCCCGCGCATGGGCCGCGTCCGCGGGGCGCTGGGCATCCCGCTGCCGGAACCGGAATATCGACTCGCGGTGCAGAGCCGAAACATCTACGAGAAGATGCGCGAGTTCGACGCCCTCTTCTTCCAGGCTTGGCGACTGGCCGGCCCCCATCGCCAGAGCCGATCGCGCCAGGATCTGCTCGAACGCGCCGATGCCGCATGGTTCGAACTCGACACCTATGTGCGCGGCGGGTACGGCGAGAACGGGCCGAAGTAGGAGAGGTGGGAAAAGCAGGAAAGCAGGAAAACAAGAAAGCAGGAAATTCGGAAGAGACTCCCGCGCCACAAGGTTTTAATTTCCTGCTTTCCTGCTTTCCCGCTTTCATGTTTTTCTTCCATGCCTTCACACAAGCCCATCATCGGCATCGTCGGCGGCATCGGCTCGGGCAAGAGCGCGATTGCCCGGCAGTTCGCGTCACTGGGCTGCGCCGTGATCGATGCCGACGCCCTGGCGAAGGAAACGCTCGATGAGCCGTCCGTCATCGCGCAGCTTTTGCAGTGGTGGGGGCCTGGGGTTCTCAACGAGCAGGGGCGCATCGATCGCGGCGCGGTGGCGAAGATCGTCTTTGCGCAGCCGGATGAACTGATCCGGTTGGAGAATCTGATTCATCCGAAGGTGAATGCCCGCCGTGCGGAGCTTCGTGAGATTTATGGAAATAATCCGGCGGTGGCAGCCGTTATAGAGGACTGTCCGTTGCTGTTCGAAAAAAACCTTGAAGGCGACTGCGACGCGGTGGTCTTCGTGCAGGCCTCCGATTCGAACCGTCAAAACCGGGTGAAAACCTCGCGCGGCTGGACCCCGCAGGAACTCGAGGCCCGCGAGAAAAAGCAGATCGCACTTGACATCAAAGCCCGACGCGCCGATTATGTCATTCAGAACGACGGCAGCGAGGCCCAGAGCCTCACTCATGTCCGGTCCGTTCTTTCCCAGATTCTTCAGCGTCACGCCTGACCTTTCATCCCATCGGATGTTCGGGCTGAGATTGAGAATCCAAGGGCCTTCCCGACTGTTTTTCCCCTTGACCATTCACGAATCACCTTCGACCTCGGATGAGGTCACCGGCTGCCATTGCATTTTCGCATGAGCCTGTGCACCGAATCTTTTGCAACACGAGTCGATCATCCCCCCGTGCCCCTTTCAACCGGGCACATTCCATCACAGGAGCCGGCAATGGCCGAATCGCGCACTCGCAAACGTCCCGCACCCCGCCGCAAGACCGCCAACGGCAACGTCAACCCCAACGCCAACGGCAACCCGGGCGCCGAACCGGACCCCATCGTCGAAGCCCCCCAGCCTGACGCCGGCCCGCGACCCGCGCCGTCGCACCCGCCGATGAAGGCCCAGACCGATGCCGAGCTCGAAGCCGAGACCCAGCAGCGCTACGAGCAGGCCAAGCGCAGCGACCTGACCATCCGCGACCTCCAGCGATTGGAAATGGACGCCATCAAGGTCATGGCCCAGGAAGAGGGCGTGGCCGACATCGACAAACTCAACAAGCAGAAGCTCATCTTCAAGGTCCTCGAAAAGAAGGTCATGAAGCAAGGCCTCATGTACGGCGAAGGCGTGCTCGAAATCCTGCCCGACGGCTTCGGCTTCCTCCGCTCGCCCGAATACTCCTACCTCGCCTGCCCCGATGACATCTACGTCAGCCCGTCGCAGATCCGCCGCTTCGGCCTGCGGCCCGGGCATGTCGTGCAGGGCACCATTCGTCCTCCGAAAGAGAGCGAAAAATATTTCGCCCTGCTGCGCGTCGATGCGGTCAACGGCCACCCGCCCGACGCGCTCAACGATTGCAAGAACTACGAGGACCTCACCCCGCTGCATCCCTTCGAGCGGTTCGTCCTCGAAACCGAACCCGATGAAATCTCGATGCGCATCGTCGATCTCGTCGCGCCCGTGGGCAAAGGCCAGCGCGGCCTGATCGTCGCGCCGCCCCGCACCGGCAAGACGGTGCTGCTCCAGAAGATCGCCAAATCGATCATCACCAATTACCCCAACTGCAAGGTGATCGTGCTGCTGATCGCCGAGCGTCCCGAGGAAGTCACCGACTTCCGCCGGAATACGCCGCCTGATGTGGAGGTCGTCGCCAGCTCGTTCGATGAAAGCTCGACGCGGCACGTGCAGGTCTGCGAGATGGTGATCGAGAAGAGCCGGCGCATGGTGGAGTTCGGCGACGATGTCGTCATCCTCATGGACTCGATCACCCGCATGGCCCGCGCCTACAACGAGGAGATGCCTCACTCGGGCAAGATCCTCACCGGCGGCCTCGACAGCAACGCCTTGCAGCGTCCCAAGAAATTCTTCGGCTCGGCCCGCGCCATCGAGAACGGCGGGTCGCTCACCATCCTCGCCACCGCCCTGGTCGATACCGGCTCCAAGGCGGATGACATCATCTTCGAGGAGTTCAAAGGCACGGGCAACAGCGAGCTGCACCTGGATCGCCGCCTCGTTGAAAAGCGCATCTATCCCGCCATCGACATCGCCGCCTCAGGCACCCGCCGCGAGGAGCTGCTGCTCGATGCCCGCGAGCTGAAGCTGGTCTATCGCCTGCGCAAGGTGCTGGCCGACATGAACCCGGTCGAAGCGATGGAGTTGATGAAGAGCAGGCTGGAGCGCGTCAAGAGCAACGCCGAGTTCCTGCTGACGATGAACCTGGACTGAGCCGCTTGCGGGTTTGATCGCCGTTTGCGGCGTAGCAACGTACAATGCCTCGATGGAACCTCTTCCCACCATGACCGCCGCTGACAAGCTCGCGATGAAGCGGTATTTCCAGGCCGCCAAATCGTGGGACCGTCAGCGGCGTTTGCGTTTGCGGGGGCAGCCCAATGATCCGCAGGCCAACGGGCGCACGCTCGATGTGCTTCTGGAGCAGGGCCGCCGGGTCCACCAAGGTCCCTTCATCGATGATGCGCGGGAAGACGCAGCGGAGGCCCGACTCGCCCATGTCCTCTCCCAACGAACAACTGATACGCAGGGTGGTTGATGCGTTCGATGCCCGCAGGATTCAATCGGTGGTCATCGGCGGGCAGGCGGTCAATTATCACGGGCATATCCGCTTCACGCGCGATGTCGATTTCACCGTGGCGGTGGAGCCTTGGAAAATTGATCCGGTGCTCGATGCGGTCAAGGCTGCGGGATTGCAGTTGCAGGTTTCGGATCCGCACGGGTTCGTCGCCCAGGTGATGGTTCTTCCCTGCCTCGACATTTCGGCCGGGATGGGGGTTGACATCAGCTTCGTCAGTTCGCCTTACCTTCAAAATGCCATTGAGCGAGCGACGCCGTTTCCCATCGCGGGTCGCATGGTCCGCTTCCTCACCCTCGAAGACCTGCTCCTTCAGAAAGTCATCGCCAATCGTCCGCAGGACCGCATCGATGTCGTCGAACTTCTCGCCAGGCACACCAAGGTTGATTTTTCCTACATCCGGCATTGGCTCGGACAATTCGAACAGATCGCCGAGGAACCGTTGATCTCGCGGTTTGACGAACTGCTCGAAGACTCATCGCGCTGACGCGCAGCGAAGACGCTGCGGTTGAAAAGAGGCGTTGTTGCATTGCATCACAGCCGCAGCGTCCTCGCTGCGCGTCTGCGCCTGACGCGCAGCGAAGACGCTGCGGCTGAGAAACGAGGCCATAGGCTCAGATCACGTTCGTCTGTCCGGGCACCGCGATCGGGTAGTGGCCATCCTGGTCCGGCAGGACCGGCGGCTGGGCGTCAAAGGCGAAACTCTTGGGCATGATCGACGGCGCCTTCATCGCGTCATCCCACTTGATCTCCTTGCCCGAGTAGGTCGCCATGCGGCCGATGATCGAGGTCATCGAGCTGGTGGCGCCGTAGTAGGCCTCGTTGAACGGCTTGTCGTTGCGGATCGCGTCGAAGAGGTCGTCGTGTTCCTGTTGATATCCGTTTTTGCCGCCGCGCTTGGCGCCGAAATTTTCACCGGTGTAGAGCTTCAGTGAGCCGCTGAGGTTGCCCGCTCCCTTTTCGCCATGCACATGCTCGGCCACCTCGTTGCGACAGCCGCGGATGTGGCGGCACTGGCTGAAGAGCTTGGTGCCGTCCTTGTACGTGTATTCGACGGCGTGATGATCGAAGATTTCGCCGTATTCCTTGCCCTTGCGGACTTCGCGTCCGCCCATGCCTTGGGCGATGACCGGGTGATCGTCCATGACCCAGTTGGCGACATCGAGGTTGTGAATGTGCTGTTCGCAGATGTGGTCGCCGCAGAGCCAGTTGAAGTAATACCAGTTGCGCATCTGGTATTCCATTTCGGTCTGGCCGGGTTGGCGCGGGCGGACCCAGACGCCGCCGTCGTTCCAGTAGGCCCGCAGGGCGATGACCTTGCCGATGAAGCCGTCCTGAACTTTCTTGACGGTCTCGATGTAGTGGGCCTCGTGATGGCGCTGGAGGCCGACGCCGACCTTGAGCTTCTTCTCATCGGCGGCCTTGGCGGCGGCGAGCACCTGGCGCACGCCGGCGGCATCGACGGCGACGGGCTTCTCCATGAACACATGCTTGCCCTTGGCGATCGCGTACTCGAAGTGAATCGGACGGAAGCCCGGCGGCGTGGCGAGGACGACGAGGTTGATGTCATCGCGGTCGATGACCTTCTTGTAGGCGTCGAAGCCGACGTACTTGGAGCCGTCATCCACGCCGAACTTGTCGCCGAACTTCTTGAGCTGGTTGGCGGCGCCGTTGAGCCGGTCGCCGAACGCATCGGCCATGGCGACGATCTTGACCTTGCCCTCGGTGGAGAGCGCCTGCCCTGCCGCGCCGGTTCCCCGGCCGCCGCAGCCGACGAGGCCGACCTTGATCTCATCGCTGCCTGCCGCGTGAGCGGTGCGGGCGATGCCCAGGTTGGCGGCAATGGCGGCGGTGGAGATCGCGGCCGAGGTCTTGATGAAGTCACGCCGGGTGGCGTCGGACGAACCTTGCGATGGCTGAGTCATGGGATGAACTCCGTTAAATGGTTTCGATCGGACCTTCCGCTTCTCAATCGCGTGCCGGGACGCACGGAATCGGGCGTTTCAGTGTACCAACTGGGGAGAACGGGGCGAAAAGGCAAATGCGAAATCTCAAATCTCGAATCTCAAATTTCAAATCTCAAATTCAAACTCTCCACATCCTCCATCCTGATGCACCCTACAGCCTCCGCATCTTCGCCAGCGCCACCGTATAGAGATGCACGATCGTCGCCACGACCAGCACCAGCCCGGCATAACGATGCACGGTGATCATCTGGTTCATCTCCTGCGTGCCCAGCAGCGGCAACATGCTCAGGAGCATCGTGCCCGCGGTGACGACGCCGCTCAGGAGGATCAGCCAGAAGGCGAGCTTGGTGATGCAGTGAAAACGCGGGGCCTGCGGGCCGTCATCATCCACCGTGACCGCCGTCGCGGGGTCGTGCTTCATCGCCGGGCAGGTGTCGCCGCACAGCTTCGAAGGCACGGCCCACATGACCGCGATGAGCATGAGAAACACGACGAACGCCCCGGCGCCGAACAGGTGGGCGAAGAGAAACCAGCCGTGCATCGCGCCGTGACGGAGCACGGAGATGAAGGAGGTGGCGCCGAGGATCACCACCGAGGTGACCGCGCCGATGTAAATCAGCTTCGTGATCAGGCGCCAGCGCGGCCGGGCCGGGCGGTGGCCCTTCGCCAGGCTGATGAGCAGATGAATCAGCAGCAGGACAGCCGTGGCGATGAGCGCGGCAACGATCACCTTGGGGTACATCGCGGCGGGGGTGTTGCCCAGGTCGTCGATCAGGTTGGCGAGGGTTGGAGTCATATCGATGCGGATTTTGGATGTCGGATTTTGGATTTCAAATCTGAGATTTCAAATTTCAAATGGGAACTCGCAAGCACTCACCATAAAGAACGCGGAGGTTTCCAATCCTCCATGCGTGCCCTTTCAGCTTCTTCGCGTCACCGTCTTCAGTATCCCCTTCAACCTCTGCGCGTCACGATCTTCAGTATCCCATTCAATCCCAGCAGCGCGAAGAGCACGAGGATCAGCGCGACGCAACCGATGGTGATGAAGCCGACCCATTTGAAAACAGGCCGGCCACCGAAGCTTTGTTCCCAGGTTTGCAGCAGTTTCAGGTCCTGGCCCATCAGTTCGTGCATCGTCCTGGTGACCGGTTGATCATCCGCGGCGGGGCCGACGGCGACGGCGGTGCCGTGGAAGATCGGCGAGTCCTTCGCGTGGCACTCGGTGCAGCCGGTGACGCCCAGCGACTGCCGCGCCGGTCGCACATCATGACCCAGGGGCCAGGCGTAATGCCGCACCGCGTGGCTCTCCTTGGTCGTCACCTTGGTCGCATCGTTTGCATCGAGCAGGTAAATTTTCCCGCCCGAAACATACGCGGGCACAACGCCCTCTCTCGGTTTCGTCTTCGCCATGTCCGCCAGCACCTTCGCCAGATTGGCGCGGAAGACCTCGGCGGATTTCCGTTTCAGCAGCGAATCAAGCTTCGCCTTCTGCTCCGCGTCGAGCTCCGCATCAGGCTTGTCCGCCGCATCGCCCAGCGTCGCTTTGCGATCCTCCGCCGTCAGCGTCGCCTTGCCCGCTTCATCGCGGAAATTGCTGCGAATTCGCAGCACGCGCCGCAGCGTCCTGGTGTAAACCTCGTTGGGGTCCATCGGCGTCAGGATGTCGCCCGGAAACGAACGAGTCATTTCGTACCACGCCCAGTACGACGGCCAGACCACGCGATGCGGCGTCAGCACGCCTTGCGCATCATTCAAAAACACCGGCTGCACGATGCCCGGCGGATCGTTGTCCGTCCGCGTCTGCGTCGCCAGGCCCAGCGCATGCGCCATCGATGTCTGCACCGCCGTGGCGGTGTTGCCGGGCAGCGGTCCGCTGTGGCAACTGGTGCAGGACATGCGCTCGAAATGGATCGGCGGAATGCCCTTGTGCAGCGGCTTGGGCGCCCCGAGCCTGCCGCCGAGTTCGCCGCGGGTCGCGCCTTCGTTCTGATCCATGTGGCAGCCGCGACAGGAGAGCGTGTGTACCGCGACGCCGGTCGGGTGTTTCTCGCCCTCGAAGCCGCGCACGGTGTGGTGGCCGATGTCGTTGCGGTGGCAATCGACGCAGGAGAGGCCGGCCTTGATGTGAACATCCTGATCATGCGTCCAGCGCGGCGGCGATCCTTCACCGACCTCGCGCGTCGAGTGGCACTGGTAGCACGCATTGTTCGAAGGCTTGCGGATGATGTCGAAGAAGATCGACTTGTCATCCGCAAAGCGATGGGCATCGTACTTCGTCACCGGCAGCTTCTCGCCGGCGCCCTCGGCTTTGGGATCGAAGTCGCTCGGCAGCGTCTTGACCGAACCCTTCACCGAGGCGATGCCCAGGGCGTAGGTCGCGGCCCACTCGAAGTTCTGCTCGCCGATCTGCTTGATCCACTTCTCGTGGCTGTATTCGCGCGAGTTGCCGTGACACATCATGCAGTCGATTTCCAGCGGACCGGAAATTTTGAAGCGCGCTTCATCCGCATCCGCCGCTTGCGGCGTGGCATCGGCGTTCTCCGGTTCTCCCGTTGAAGAAACAATCGCCTCCTCCCCGACCCCGCCACCGGGCATCTGCCTGCCGAACTCGAGCAGGAACTTGAAGCGCGTCAGCCCCGCATCGCCGGGCTTGAAGAGGCCGGGCCGATCGCGGTGGGACATGGGCATCTGCGTGCCGGTGCGCGGGTCGGTGTAAATCCAAGGCTCACCGGGGCGGTCGTTCACCTTGTCCTCGTCGCCCATGGCCATTGTCCGGGCGGCATTGAAATGGAACCCGTGCGAAATGGCCTTGTAATCGTGGCATTTCATGCACGTATGCTTGGGCGAATAAGGCCGGGCATTGGGGGCGGCCGGATCGATCAGCACGCCGCTGGCGTCGTAAAGCTGGATGTGGTGAACGTACTGCGCCCCGCTGCGGGTGACCTTGAAGTTTTCCTGGGCCTGCGCCGCTGATGGAGCGAAACAGACCGCGCACAGCAGGGCAAGGACGGCAGGCGGGAGGCGCATCGGCATGATCTTCAATCGCATGAAAAACCCTGTGAAATCCGGCGGAAACAGTTCGACATTCGCAGCCGTGAAACAGGGTCAGTATAGCGTGAAGGAGCAAGGCTGACGCGGGGAAAAGAGCCGCGACTCAACGAGTCGCGGAGGTGAGCGGCCTGAAGGAGCGGAAATCGCGCGGTGGTAAAAGACCTCGAAACCCGTGGGCAGCAGGACAGGGGGAGAAGACAGGAGCCGCTTGCGGCTTCGCTCTGATTCCTGCCGTCGATCCATCGTGCTGTTTCGCGCCCCATCAGGCTGTTCACGTCCGCGACGTGTTACGTCGCGGCTCGGTCTTATCACATCATCACTCTTCTCACGCCGTCCCGCGCAGTCAACAAAAAACCCCGGCATCAACCGGGGTGGTGAAACTCAAATGTTGTCGGTCAAAGCTCAGACCAGCCGCCGGCGGCGCATCATCAGACCGCCCAAGGCGAGCAGGCCCAGCGAGGCGGTGGCGGGTTCGGGGATGATGGATGATGAGGCTGACACGGTGGTGAAGACGAAATTGTCCATGATGAGTGCGGTGGCACCGTCTGTTTTGGCAACAATGCGCAGTTCATCGATGGGATTGCCGAAGAGCGGATTGAAAGCGACGATGAAATCGTCGCCGCTTTTGGTGATGTCTGCCAGCAGTTCCGTTGGAACGCCGCCCACAAGACCGACAAAGTCAACACTGTCGGCCAAGGAAGAGCCGAAAGATGCGTAATCAAACGCATCAAACGTGAAGAGGCTGCCGTTGTCCTCTTTGACCGAAATATAATCCCCCGGCAGGTTCGGCTCCGCATCGCCTGCGACAAGGCCTGAGGGCGGATTTCCCACCGGGAATCCGGAGCCGGCGTTTCGTATCGCCCACTCGGTCCCGGAGTTGACCGTGAAAGTAAAGCCGTCCTCGGAATAGGTCTGAGTCGGTAGGAAGTTCGGGATATGCGTGTTTCCAAAATCGATGGTGACCGTCACGGCATCGGCCGCGGGCGCCAACGCACCGACCGTCAAACCGCAAAACAAGGCTGAAACGAACTTCATGGACACATTGATTGACATGATGCCACTCCTTGATGAGCCAACGGCGGATATGGAAACACCCGACTCCGATGCCCTGACAACACGATCAGGGGACTGGGTGGTTCCAATCAACCAAGGCTCATGCAAACCATCGACAACCGTCCGAAATGCTCGCCTCCTTCGGCTCGCGTCCCTCCCGAACGATCCGCTGATGCTAACCGATCCCCGTTTGAACAGATGAGAAAATCAAGAAAGACGTGCAGAAAAGTGAAATGTCACATTGGAGAAGATGGGTGATCCGGGCTGAATGAGTCGCGACTCAACGAGTCGCGGAGGTGAGCGGGACAGAAGCAGGAGATTCGTAGCCGCAGCGTCCTCGCTGCGCGTCTGCGGAACAGGGGACAGGAATCAGAGCGAAGCCGCAAGCGGCTTTGATCCGCCGTGCTGTCTTGCGCCCCTTCAGGCTGTTCACGTCCGCGACGTGTTACGTCGTGGCTCAGATCCCGAAGGTCATTTCTTCTCCACGATCGCCCGCAGTTCCTTTTCGCTGGTGGTCAGCACGGTCTTGATGTCTTCCGCGTGGGCTTCCCAGTATTTGAGTTTTTCCTCTTCCGAGGGTTCCTTGAGCGGGCGGACGACGCGGAAACCGATGTGGAAGGAATCGGTGAACCACCAGACGCTCTTGGGGAGCTGCGGATCGCGGTGTTGGAGTTGCTTGTCGGAGGCCAGGCGTGAAGCGGAGCGGCATTGTTCGGGCGGCGCATCCCAGTGACCGCCGCGGGCGACGGTGGGGAAGATGTTGGTGGGCCAGTTGATCACTTCGCCTGCCTTGACGCTCTTGCCTGCGAACTTCTCATACCACTTGGCGTCGTAACCATCGATGACCCACTCGGCGACGTTGCCGTGCATGTCATGCAGGCCCCAGGGGTTCGCCTTCTTGGAGCCGACCTTGCGATAGCCGGAGCCGAACTGCGGATGGCCCTGGGACGGATCATCGTAGGCGGAGTTGTCGAAGTTGATGGCGTAATCGCCCAGCGCATCAGGCGAATCACCGAAGGAATAGGCGGTCTTCGTGCCGGCACGGGCGGCATATTCCCACTCGGCCTCGGTGGGCAGGCGGTAGAAATGACCGGTGCGTTTGCTGAGCCACTTGGAGAACTGCTTGGCGGCGAACTGGGAGATGTCGGCGGCGGGGTAGCCGCCGTGCTGCCCCATGCCCTTGAGAATCGGCTGCGAGTCCTGCTCCCACAGAGGCGTGGGAATGCTCACGCCGTCGGCATACTTCTCCTTGGGCACGCGCTCGTTCTTCTCCTTGCGCAGCGGGTACTCATCGCGGAAAAGCTGGTAGTCGTCCCAAGTCACTTCGAACTTGCCCATCCAGAACGGCTCCACCTCGACCTCAAACTGCGGCCCTTCATCCGTGCCGCGATCGGCCTCGCCGGCCGGCGAACCCATCGTGAACTTGCCGCCGGGCACGGGCACGAATTCCAGATGCTTGCCGATGCCCGCCTTGTAAGGCTTCATCTCCGCTGCGGTCCTGGCGTTCTCGTCGGCCATCACGTTGGCGGTGATGGCGCCCAGCGCCAGCGCCACGGCCAGCAGCCCTGCGGTCTTTTTCGTGCTTCGAGGCATGGAAGAAATCTCCGAAGGAATAGAGTTAAATCTCGAATCTGAAATCTCAAATTTCAAATCTGAAATTTCAAATCCCTAATCTCAAATCTCAAACAAGCTCCAGGGACTTCTGGATAATCCCCGATATACCGTGAGCCAGGGGATTGCTACGCCGCAAGCGGCAGGGACTCATGGTTTCTTCATCGGTTCGATCACCTTGCGGAACTGCTTGAGCGAGGTGTTCTGATCTTCATACGTTGAAACGACCTCGCGCAGCGTTTTGCCGTGGTCCCAGAACTTGAGCTTTTCCTCTTCCGAGGGTTCCTTGAGCGGCCGAACGACGCGGAAACCAATGTGAAACGCATCGGAATACCACCAGGGGCTTTTGGGCAGGTTGGGGTCCTTGTCCTGCAAAGATTTCATGTCGGAGGCTTCGCGGTAGGCCGACCGGCAGGCTTCGGGGCCGGCGCTGAAGTCGCCGCCGCGATAGACCGTCGGGTACGTGCTCTTCTCCGGCCAGCGGATGGCATCCTTCCATGAAACGGTCTTGCCCGCGAACTTCGCGTAGTGATCCGCCGCGTAGCCGTCGATCACCCACTCGGCGACGTTGCCGTACATGTCGTGCAGGCCCCACGGGTTGGCTTCGAGCTTGCCGACGATGCGGTAGCCCATGCCGGCGGTGTAGCGGTCGGTGTCGCGCGGGAAGCCTTGCTTGAGCGGATTTTCATAAGAGGAGTTGTCGAAGAACCACGCGGCCTTTTCGAGATGGGCCGGGTCATCGCCCCAGTAGTAGGCGGTCTTGCCGCCGGCACGAGCGGCATATTCCCACTCCGCTTCGGTGGGCAGCCGGTAGAAGCGCCCCGTCTTTTTGCTGAGCCACTTGGTGAACTGAGTCGCGTTGAATTGCGACAGGTCCGCCACCGGGTAGCCGCCCCTGGTACCCAGCGGATTGAGGATCGGCGTGAACTCCTGTCCCCACACCTGCGTCGGGATGCTTACCGCATCCGCTTCGCGGTCCCTGGGGATGGTCCAGTTCTTTTTCTTGACCGCCTCCTCGTCATACTCCGCCTGAAACAGGGCGAAGTCATCCCAGGTGATCTCGTACTTGCCCATCCAGAACGGCTCGATCTCAACGGTGAACTGCGGGCCTTCGTGTTCCTGCCGCTCCTTCTCGGATGCGGGCGAACCCATCACCACCTTGCCCCCTTTGATGGGCACCATCTCCAGCCACCGGCCCACCTTCTCCTTATAAGGCTTCATCTCCGCCTCGCCGCCGGCCTCCCCGCCGGCCACCAGGTGGGTTGCTGCAAACAACATCGCCACCATCACCGGCAGGTGCGGCAATGACCATCGAAACAGGTGGTGCGGTCGTGTCATGGTGACGATCTCCACATCATGATAAAGCCCGAAAACGCCAGCCCCGTAGGATAGCCCGCACGACTGCAAACGCCAAACGGTGGAGCGGTTGATTCAAGGTAAAAGCATATGACGGGAGAGCGGAAGTCTCCTGCGGGGAGGGCGCGTCTCCCGCCGGGAG
>CAZYPK010000140.1:7368-13765 GCA_964649195.1 uncultured Phycisphaeraceae bacterium | reverse complement strand
ACAGGCTTCGTCAACAGACGGCTCGGCGGGAGCCTCGCCCTCCCGAAGCCTCGCCTTTCCGAAGTCATATGCGGTTGCCCTGAGGGGCAGGGGCAGTCGGCGGCAGTGGCAGTGGCAGCGGCACTTGCCATCGCATCTGATATGGTGTCACGCATGTCACCCGCAATTCCTCAAACGGTGGATGAACTGCTTCAGCGGATGGTGCAGTTTGATACGGTCAACGCGGTCAGTTCCGGCCGTCAGCGCCCGGAGCAGGAACTGGCGGACTGGCTGGAGCGGACCGCCGGCGCCTGGGGGTTGCGGACCCGCCGGCTTCCCTGGTCGCTGACCGAGGCCAAGCGTCTTGAAACCGGTGGAGAAAATCCGCGGCCGGGGGATCAACTGCTGATCACCGTTTCAGCCGGCACGGATGGTGATGATGCCGGTGATGCGCCGTGGCTGCTGTTTGACAGTCATCTCGATACGGTGGCGGTCGATGGCATGACCATCGATCCGTTCGGCGGTGCGCTCGATGGCGATCGGCTGCTGGGCCGCGGAGCATGCGACACGAAAGGCACCGGGGCGGCGATGCTCTGGGCGCTGAAGGAGTACGCGGCGCAGGCCCATCGTCCCAATCATGTGGCCCTGCTGTTCAGCGTGGATGAAGAATATGCCATGACCGGCATCGCCTCGTTCATCGAGCATCACCTGCCGGCGATCGGCTTCAAGCCTGTCGCCGTGATCGTGGGAGAACCGACGATGATGCGCCCGGTCGTCGCCCACAACGGCGTCACGCGCTGGAGCGTCACCACCGCCGGCGTGGCGGCGCACGCCGCCGCGAGCTACCTGGGCAACTCGGCGATCCGCATGATGACCAGGGTCATCGACGCCATCGAGAAGCATTACATCGCCACGCTCGATGTTCCCGATCCGCTCACCGGCGGGGCGGTCTGCAACATCACCACGATTCACGGCGGCTCGCAGGTCAACATCATCCCGGACCGTTGCGTCATCGAGATCGACCGCAGGCTTGCGCCGGGTGAAACCGCGGCACAGGCGACCGCTCAATTGCGGCGCGTGCTGGATGATCTGGTGAGGGCGGAGCCGGAGATCAAGGTGGCGCTGGAAATGTTCCGCGATGCCCCGCCGCTCAATGCCGGCGCCAGCGCCGCGATCCTGCCGATCGTGCAAGGCGTGCTCGTTTCGCATCAGATGCCCAGGGTCGCGATGGGTGCGCCCTTCGCAACGCACGCGGGTGATCTGGCGGCGGCGGGTCTGCCGGCCATCGTGTGGGGACCGGGCGAACCCTATTCGGCCCACACGAAGGATGAGTTTGTCTCGCTGCGCGACATCCGGCAGGGGGCGCAGGTCTATCGGTCATTCATGAGCAGTGGCGAGTTCGCGGCGCTACGGTGATGAGATGTCTGTCAGAGCCGCGACGTAACACGTCGCGGACGTGAACGGCCTGAAAGGGTGTGGAGCGGCGCGGTGGATGGGCGGCCACGGTCCCGCGTCTTGTCTCCCGTCTCTTGTCCCACGGTTTTCGAGGCCTTTCACAACCGCGCGATTTTCCCTTCTTCAGGCTGTTCACGTCCGCGACTCGTTGAGTCGCGGCTCTTATTCGGAGCAACCGCATCACCTGGCGCGTTTGTAGAACGGCAGCGGCACGACCTGTGCATCGATCATGCTGCCGCCGAGGGCGACCTGCATCATGTTGCCCGCCTCCGCGTGCGCGGCCTCCACGTAAGCCATCGCGATCGGGTAGCCCAGCGTCGGCGACATGCACCCGCTGGTGACGATGCCGACGGTGGCGTCGTGCCGCTTCAGGGGCATGCCTTGCCTGGCGGTGCGCTTGCTGTTGAGCCTGAGTCCGATGAGTTTTCGTTTGACGCCTTGCGCCGCGATCTGTTGCAGCGCCTTCTGCCCGATGAAGGGGCCGGCATCGCCGGTCACATCACCTTTGTCCAGGCTCACGGCGAAGTTCAGCCCCGCGGAAAGCGGATCGGTCTGTTCATCCAGCTCGTGCCCATAGAGCGGCATCGCGGCCTCCATGCGCAGCGTGTCGCGCGCCCCCAGTCCGATCGGCTGCATGATCGCCTGCCCCTCGGCGCCGCCGCTGCTGAGCATCATCTTGATCGCCATGTCCGGCATGCGCGCGGGCATGATCACTTCCACGCCGTCCTCGCCCGTGTAACCCGTTCGGCTGATGGTCAGCTTCACGATGAGCAGGCTCTTGACGCAGAAGCCGTACCGCTTGAGGGCGGGCACTTCGCTGCTGAACCGCGCGATCTGCTCGATCACCCTGGGGCCTTGCAGGGCGAGCATGCCGGTGGACTGCGTGATGTCTTCAACCTTGACGCTCAGACCATCGGCTGCGGCGACGGCTTTGATGTGGCTCAGAATCTTTTCGCGATTGGAGGCGTTGACCACCAGCAGCCAGTGGTCTTCATAGCGATAGATGAGGATGTCATCGAGCACGCCGCCTTGCTCGTTGCAGACGAGGCCGTAGCGGCAGGTGAACTCCTTCATGTCGCTGACCCGGCGGGTGGTGATGCGTTCGATGAGTCTGCGCGCATCCTTGCCGGTGAACTTCAGGCGGCCCATGTGGGAGACATCGAAGAGGCCGCCGACGGTTCGCACCTGGCGGTGTTCCTCGATGATGGACTTGTACATGATGGGCATTTCCCAGCCGGCGAAATCAACCAGCTTGGCGCCGTTTTCGACGTGTTGTTTATGGAAAGGGGTTCGCAGCACACGTGAATCCTTGAGGGGTGAAGGGAGAAGACTAACGGAATCGAGGAAAAACGCCAGCGATGAGGCCGCCTCGACCGCCGCGTGGCATCGCCGGTCCTTCTCCGACAGCCACTGAAACAACCGCTTCATCATCGACGGCCACCGGATAGGTTTGCATGGCCTCGGCTCCATCCTTTTTTGCTAAACTCGTCACCGATGGAACCATTGATCATCACGTTGGACGGCCCGGCCGGTTCGGGAAAATCCTCCGTCGCCAGGCAACTGGCCAGGCGGCTGGGGGTGGAGTTTCTCGACACCGGGGCGATGTACCGCGGCATCACGGCCCAGTGCCTCGATGATGGCATCGATCCGCGCAGCCATTTGCAAATCGTCGAAGAGTTCGCCCGTGACTGCATGATCCGCTTCGACTGGAAAACCGATCCGCCCCGGCTGTTCATCAACAATCGCGATGTCACCCACCGGCTGCGCGACAGCGACGTGACGAGCTGCGTCAGCGAAGTCGCCGCCATCGGCGAGGTCCGCCGGGTGCTGGTGCAGGAGCAGCGTCAGATCGGGCGGCTGCATCCGCGGCTGGTCACCGAAGGGCGCGATCAGGGATCGGTGGTCTTTCCGCAGGCCCGGTTCAAGTTCTTCATCACCGCTTCGCCACAGGTGCGGGCGATGCGCCGCGCCGAGCAGTTGCGGGCCGCCGGCCGCGATGCTGATGAACGGGTGATCCTTCAGCAGATCGTCAGCCGGGATGAGCGCGACAGCACGCGCAGCGAAGGGCCGCTGATCAAGCCCGACGATGCCGTTGAGATCGACACGTCCGACATGTCGCTGGACCAGGTGCTTGATCTTCTGGAGCGAAAGGTTCGCGCGCAGACGGCCCGGCAGCCTGCGGAGAGTCTGCCTTGAAGCGCGTCGGCTTTGCGGAACTGATCCGAGGCTGCCCGCGTCGATCCGTGGTCCGCTGGCTCTGGTATCAGGCCGCCCGTTTCATCACCTGGTGCTGGTTTCGTTTGTTCTATCGCCTGCGGATCGAAGGACGCGAAAAGCTGCCCCTCACCGGGCCGGTGCTGCTGGTGTGCAACCATCAATCCTTTCTCGATCCGCTGCTGATCGGCATGGCGACAGGCCCCCGGCCGATGCACATGCTGGCCAGGCGCAATCTGTTCAAGCCGTTCTTCATGGGCTGGCTGCTCAAGTCGCTCAACGGCATCCCCGTCGATCGGGGGACGGCGGACATCGCCTCCATGCGGCGATGCATCGAGATCATCAAGGAAGGCGTCGGCCTGTCGATTTTCCCCGAAGGCACGCGGACGGAGGATGGCCGCGTGCTGCCGTTCAAGTCGGGCATGCTGCTGATCGCCCGGCGATCCGGCGCCATGATCGTCCCCATGGCGATCGCCGGCTCGTTTGAAGCCTGGCCTCGCAGACGAAAGCTGCCTCATCTGACCGGCCGCATCACGGTGCGATTCGGCGATCCCGTGACCGGCGAGCAGTTGCAGACGGCAGGTGATGATGCCCGGCTGCTGGAACGGTTCCGCGAGCAGATGCAGCAGATGGTCGATGAGTTGGAGAAGAACCGATGAAGCGGCTCATTGACCTCTGATCTCTGACCTCTGACCTCTGACCTCTGACTTCTGACCTCTTCAACGGGCTGCTAATCCTCCAGCGGTTTGCCGTGCGTTTCCGGGAGGAACGGCAGCACGAGCAGACCCACCAGGAACACCAGGCACATCGTCACCCCCGCGTAGCGCAGGCGATCCACATGATCGGAAGACACCCCGGCAAAGATCGCCTCCAGCGCGGACTTGCCCAGGGGTCCCAGCGCCGCCACGAAGCGGCCCACGTTGTAGCAGAAGCTGGTGCCGGTCGATCGCAGGCGCGTGGGAAACAGCTCCGGGAAATAGATCGCATAACCGGCAAAGAGCGAGAGCTGGCAGAAGCCCATGATCGGCACGAGCACGAAAATCTGCCACAGGTCCTGAAGGAACCAGAACACGGCGGCGGTGCTGAAGAATGCCGCGATGAAGGCGATGCGGAAGGTCGGCTTGCGGCCGATCCGCTGCGCCAGCCAGCCGAAGCCGAACATGCCCAGGGCCGCGCCGATGTTCTGCGCGAGATAGGTGTAGCTCTGCCAGGTGGTCAGCCGGCCGCTGGTGATCTTGTCGATCTCCTTCCTTGCCTCAAGTGCGGCGCCATCCAGCTCCACCGCCGCGTTGGGAACGTAGTGGGCCTCAACCCTCCGAATCACGGCGAGTTTCGCTTCATCGCTTCCCGCCTCGGCGATCTGGTCGGCGATGACCTGGGCCCGCACCGATTTCATCTGCACCTGCCGAATCAGGTCGGGCGTGAAGAACCCCACCGACCACAGGCCGACGATGCCCGAACAGCCCAGCACCAGGCCCAGCAGCGCATGCTTGCGAAGCACGGGATTGCCCAGCAGCTCGCGGTAGGAACCCAGTTGCTTTTTCGCGGCGCCCACGTGCGAGACCTGCTGCCACCGTTCCGGTTCCTTGAGCTTCCATCGGATGACCACGGCCAGCAGCGCGGGCAGGGCGCCGATGAGGAACATGATGCGCCATGGGCTATCGACCATGCCTTGTTCCTGGGCGATGCCCAGTCCCAGGTTGATCATGGCGGCGCTGATGTTGCCCACCGCCGACAGCGCCTGAAGCAGCCCCAGGGCACGGGCGCGGGCGCTGTCCGGCAGCACCTCGGCCACCAGCGCCACGCCGACGGCGAACTCGCCGCCGACGCCCAGCCCCGTGAGAAAGCGATAGATGGCGAAATCCCACACGCCCACCGAAAGCGAACTGAGGCCGGTGAACAGCGAGTAGAGCAGAATGGTGATCATCATCGTCTTGGCGCGGCCGATGCGGTCGCCAAGGATGCCGAAGAAGAGCCCGCCCGTCGCCCAGCCGAGGATGAAGATGGAGGTGACGACATCACCGGCCAGGGTGCGTCGGGCGGCGAGGTCCGCACCGGTGAGCGTGGCGGTTTCCCGGACCAGGTCCTCCATCGCCTTGGGCCTGGCCAGCACGAACAGCGCCTGATCCAGGCAGTCAAACAGCCAGCCCAGCGCCGCGACGAAAAAGACGAACCAGTGATAGCGGGTCATCTCCGCGTACCACGGTTTGCCACTGGAAATTTTGGGTTTTTCGAAGTGTTCACCGCTGTGCATGGATGCCCCTCGCTGGAATGGCGATGCTCAATGGGGATACAACGTAGCAAAGCGCAAGGGGAAATGCGATGGAGCCGCGACTCACAGCCGCGACTCAACGAGTCGCGGACGCAAACAGCCTGAAGGAGCGTCGATCGTGCCGTGTGTCGCCGGCCTCGACCGGTTACCCCCGATCACCGGTCACAACCGATTCACCCCCGGTCCCGCCGCGTTCGTTGTTGTTCATCAAAGGTTGAACCGACCACCCTTGGTTGCGGTGCATCTCCGCGACTCGTTGAGTCGCGGCTCTGTTACAGCCGCGACTCAACCAGTCGCGGACGCGCCCCCCGGAGCAGCCTGAAGAAGCGTCGATCGCGCGGTGTGTCGCCGGCCTCGACCGGTTCACCCCCGATCACCGGCCACAATTGATTCACCCCCGGTCCCCCCGCGTTCGTTGTCGCTCATCAAAGGTTGAACCGACCACCCTTGGTTGCGGTGCATCTCCGCGACTCGTTG
>CAZYPK010000140.1:4279-7268 GCA_964649195.1 uncultured Phycisphaeraceae bacterium | reverse complement strand
AGTCGCGGCTGGGAGAGGCGCGACGCCCAGGTAGTTGAGGCTTTGCTCGAAGGTTCGCATGACGGCGGGGGCCGCGATGATGCCGCCGTAGTATCCTTTTTTCACATCAGGCCTGTGAATGGCGCAGGCGATGACCAGTCGCGGCTTGTCCAGCGGCGCGCCGCCGACGAAGACGCCCGAGTAGGCGTCGGGTTCGTAGCCGCCGCCGTTTCTTTTGGCGATCTGGGCGGTGCCGGTCTTGCCGAAGAGTGCGTACTGCGAACTGTTGGCCTTGCGGCCGGTGCCTTCGGTGACGACCTGCCGCATCACATCCCTGGTGATCTGCGCGGTGCGGGGCGAGAGCACCCGCTGCACCACGGTGAGCGAACGGGGATCATCAGGATCCTTGGCCGTGATCGACGGGCTGACCAGGTAGCCGCCGTTGGCGAACACCGCGAAAGCCCGGCAAAGCTGGAGCGGCGTCACGGCGATTTCCTGCCCCATCGGCACGCTGGTGGGGCTGAAGCGCGGGTTCCATTTTTGCAGCGGGTTGACCATGCCGCGCGACTCGCCGGGGAAGCCGGTGTGGGTCAGTTCGCCGAAGCCGAAGGACTTGACCGCGTTGTGGAGTTTCGTGTTGCCCATCCTGTTGCCGACGACGGCCATGCCCCGGTTGCTGGATTTGATGAGCACCTGTGACCAGGAGATGGTGCCGTGGTTCTGCGTGTCGCGCAGCGGGCGGCCGAGCGATTCATCGGTGTTGATCATCTGCTCAGGCCTTGCGTAGCCTTGCTCGACCGCCGCGGCCCAGATGAAAGGCTTGAACGTCGAGCCGGGCTCGAACGGATCGGTGACACAGCGATTGCGGCGGACATCGGGATGCGTGGTGCGCACCTCGTTGGGATCGAACGCCGGGTAGTTCGCCATGGCGATGATCTCGCCGGTGTACGGATCCATGATCACCATCTCACCGGTCCTGGCGCCGAACTCGCGGCAGGTTTTGGCCAGCTCCGCCTCGGCGATCGCCTGAATGGTGATGTCGATGCTCAGGCGGACCGGCCGGCCATCCCTGGGTTGTTCGTAAGCGGCGACGTTCAACTCCATCGGCCGCTGACCGGCATCGCGGAGGTAGCCGAGCTTGCCCGGCGTGCCGGTGAGGGTGCGGTTGAAGATGCGCTCGACACCCTCGAAGCCGTGCCCCTCCTGCCCGACGAAGCCGATGACGTGTCCGCCGACCGCGCCCTGCGGGTATTGCCGTTCGAGCCAGAGATCGGTGTAGAGGCCCGTCAGCCGCTGCCACTGCACATCCTCCACGCCGCCGACGTTGCCCGCGCCGGCGGCCTGCGGCGAACGGGATCGCGCAGCCTTGGAGCGGATCGATTCGAGCTTGAGCCACTGCTCATCATCGAGCTTCTGATCGATGACGACGTACCGTTTGTCAGCCAGATCATGCAGACGCTTGCCGATTTTTGCCGGATCGTAGCCCAGGGCGTAGCCGAGGAATTCGGGGAAGGTGCCCGGGTCGGCCACGCGCCGGGGATCGACGTAAAGGCGATGGGCGATGCCGGTGGTGGCGAGGATGCGGCCTTCGCGATCGGTGATGGCGCCGCGCCGGCCCATGAGCGTGGTGGTGTTGTACTGCGAACCGATGAGCGCCTGAATCTGCGGCGGCGGGCTGGTCTGAAGATGAGCCACCCGGCCGATGAGGCCGATCATGGCGAGGGTGATCACCGTGGCCACCACGCGGCCGACGATCAGCACGCGGGCAGCGGCGGGAGCAGCGGCAGCGGCAGTGGCAGGAGCAGGGGAGGGGAGAACGGTGGTTTTTTTTTGGAGGGGGGGTGCCGGTGGTCTGCTCCTGCCGCTGCTCCTGCCTCTGGCCGGTGCGTGCGAAAACACGGGGGCGGGGCGCGGTTGCTCGAACTTCACGGAAGGCTTGGCAGCGGGCTTGTGCTCCGGGGGTTTGTGCTTCGGCGTCTCTTCGCTCGGCTCGATGATCGCCGGTTCCTCCGCCTTGGGCTTGGGCTGAATCAGCGATTCAAACAGCGGAGCGGAAGCCGCCTTCCTGGACGAGAGCGATGACCCGGGCGGCATCGGCGCAGCCGAGCCGGCCAACGCCTGCGGCGGAAGGTTCTGCGATTCGTAAGGCTTTTCGTAGAAACTTTTCATGATCAACGGCAGGAGGGGGCTAATCTGAAATCTGAAGGCTGAGGTTTGAATGCTGAATGCTGAATGCTGAAGGTTGAAGTCTGAGATTTGAGATTTGAGATTTCAAATCCGAAATCCGAAATCCGAAATCCGAAATCCCAAATCGATTCATATATTCCGTTTCGTCTTCGATTTCACCGTGCTTGTCTTCACATTGCTCCTGGTTTTCATCGCCGGCTGCGGCGCGGCTTTTTCCATCACGCGGATTCGCCGCAGGGCGGGGTCGTGGCTGGCGGTGATCGGGTCCATCTCGATCCGGGCGATCATCAGTTTGTGTTCGAGCTTGGCCGGGTGAAGCTCCGCCGCGACCTTGGCCTGGCTTTCCCACGTCGCCCGGCGGGCCTGCTCGATCTGCCGGTGCATCTGCGCAATCGAATGCCGCACCTCCCACCGCTGCTGGCGCAGCGACAACATGCCGGCGCCCACCGCCGCAAGGAATACGATCATGACCGCCGCTTTGAGATACATCATGCCCCTGAAGAACATGGACAAAAACATCACGCAAAACGCCCATGAAACATCGGCCAGAAGCGGGGCGACGCAAGACATAATTTCAACGCGCTCCACCGAGCCGCGACTCAACGAGTCGCGGACGTGAACAGCCTGGAAGAAGCGTCGATCACGCCGTGTGTCGCCGGCCTCAACCGGTCCACCCCCGGCCTCCGCGTTCGTTGTCGTTCATCAAAGGTTTCATCCAACCACTCTTGGTTGCCGTCCATCTCCGCGACGTGTTACGTCGCGGCTGCGACCGAGCCGCGACTCAACGAGTCGCGGACGTGAACAGCCTGGAAGAAGCGTCGAT
>CAZYPK010000140.1:0-4179 GCA_964649195.1 uncultured Phycisphaeraceae bacterium | reverse complement strand
CACGCCGTGTGTCGCCGGCCTCAACCGGTCACCCCCGGCCTCCGCGTTCGTTGTCGTTCATCAAAGGTTTCATCCAACCACCCTTGGTTGTCGTCCATCTCCGCGACTCGTTGAGTCGCGGCTGTGACAGAGCCGCGACTCAACGAGTCGCGGACGCAAACAACCTGAAGGGGGCGTCGATCGCGCCGTGTGTCACCGGCCTCTATGAGCAGGGGGCAGGGGCAGGAGCAGGAGCAGGGGGCGGAAGCATACAAATTCGCCGTCCATTGGCAGGCCATTCGATGCCTTGCTTGAAATTTGGAGCTTGTTTGAGATTTGGCGCTTGCGATTTTGGAGTTTCCGGCTTCTCCGACCTGGGGTATTCACCTTGAGGTATTCGCCTTGAATTCCGCCATTTTCAAAAAATAAACGGAAAAGTTCGTAAAAGCATTGACTCGGAAAAATTCTCTGTTAGTTTTCGCTGCCCGTGCATGGAGAATGCAGAAGGATCACTGACAGGGCAGAGAACCGTTGACCGCACCACACCTGGTTTTACAAGGGAACTGCCCCCCCGGAACAGCCTTTGGAATTATTTCCGGACCTGTTCCCGGAACCGCGCGTCGGAGATGCCGACCTTCGCGCTCCATTTGAAATGTTCGAGTGGAGCAGCGAGCGAAGCGAGTCGCGGAACGAATGAGGCGATGCCGATGGTGCTCATTTCCATGCTGAAATGAGCCGGCGGTGTCCGCGCTCGGACGGTTTCAATGGTTTCACAAAAGACAAGGAGATATCGAATGAATCGTTTTCAAGCAATGACGTTGGTCGCGGCTCTGCTGGCCGGGCTTCTCCCGGCATCCCAGGCGGATGCGGTGCCGGTGACGTGGTACCTGGTGGACTGGGCGTTTGAGGACGGCCCACAAGGCGGAGACGGGAGAACCGCGGAGGGATGGTTTGTTTACGAGACCAGCAACAACACCATCACATCCTGGAACATCACGGTCTCTCCTGCGAGTTACAACCTCTTCGGTACCCCCGGTGCGCCCTTACAGAACAGCCCCGAGTTCACCTATTCCAACCTCATCTCCGGCCACAGCAGGAGCATCATCAGCGGCGGCGACCTCTTTCTCTTCTCCACCGGCGCCGACCGGTTTCTCCGCTTCGATCCGGCCGTCATCCTGCCTGTCGAGGGCGGCAATGTCCTGCAAGGCGGTAATGATAGCTGGAGGCTTGAATGGTTCCCAGGTGGTGCCACTCAAGTCTACACCACCACCGGCTACTTCAGCACCACCGATCCCAACGCGGCCTCGTCGGCTGTGCCTGAGCCTTCCATCGCTCTGCTGGGAACCGTCGGCATCCTCAGCCTGGCGGCGCGGCGGCGTCGCACGGCATGATCCGATGGCTTGAAACCTGCTCCGCCAAAAACACCAGGCCCGGTGACGAATCACGGATTTGTCATCGGGCCTGGACTTTTTTTAAGGTCGTCAGATACGCATCCGAACCCCGGAGCGCCCCCCGTTGAAATCATCACCTTCAGCGCCCAAGCCCGATGGCGAGTCCGCGAGCCGTCGGGGTATTTTCGCGCGGAATACCCCGACGGCTCGCGGACTCGCCATCGGGCTTGGGGGTAAAAGAAACTCGCGCGGACGGCGAACGATCAGGCACGATCATCGGCCGCGCGAGTTTCGTTTGCTTCAGCCCGCGGACGGGCTTCGCAAACGAACGGCTCGGCGGGAGCCTCGCCCTCCCGGCGGGAGCCTCGCCCTCCCAGTGGGAGCCTCGCCCTCCCGGTCGGAGGCTTCCGCTCTCCCGCCATATGTTTTTGCCCTGCATCGGGCTTGTTGTTTTCAACAGGGCAAAACCGCCTCATCGCGCATCGGCGGGCAGCGTGATCACCACGCCGGCCTTGAGCGCATCGGCGCTGCGGACCTTGTCCTTGTTGAGATCGAAAAGTTCCTTCCAGCGTCGCTCATCGCCCAGCCGGGTGCGGGCGATGGAGGAGAACGTGTCGCGAGGCTGAACCGTGTAGGTTTTCGCCGCCCGCGTCGTGCCGCTTTCCGTGAGGCTGCGAACCGGGGCGGCGCTGCTCGTGTTGTTCGCGCTGCTTGTGTTGCCGGTCGCGGCGATCGCGGGAATCTTCAGCATCATGCCGGCCTTGATGTCGTTGGCGTTGTTGATCTGATCCTTGTTCGCCTCGATGATCAGTTGCATGTGCCGAATCGAACCCAGCTCCCGGCTGGCGATGGCGCTCAGGGCGTCGCCCGGCTCGACCTTGATGGTGCGCATCGTCGGTGCGGCGGCGGTTGCGGTGACGGGGTTCGCGCGTTCGAGGGATGTGGCCGTGTGACTGCCGGGGGCGGCGATGGTCCTGTTGGGAATGACCAGGCGAACCCCTTCGCGCACGCCGCCGTCGGGCAGCAGTTTGTCCGCGTTGGCCCGGGCGATGTCGGCAAAGTGTTTGCCATCACCGTAAAACTTCTGGCTGATGGCCCACAGCGATTCGCCCGGCTGCACATGATGAATCAAAGGCTGCGTGACGCCGGCGCCGGACGTGCGGCCGGCATCGGTCACGCTGCCCGTCGGGTTGGCCAGGCGAGGCGTGTTGTCCTCCGGCAGAAAACCGTGGCGGTCCAGATCGGTCGTCAGCCCGGCAGGCAGGCCGGCGTCAGGCGTTCGCGCACCGGGGGCGCCGGGGATGCCGGGGGTGTTGGGGTTGTTGGTTCCGGGGACTCCGGGGGTTCCGGGGGTGAGTGCTGCGGAGAGATTGCGATCGATGACCGGGTTGCCGGGCTGCGTGGCGGGGTGGTCCGTCGGGGCGCCGCGATCGATGTTGTTGAGTCCGATCGGTTCGGTGCGCTGGCCGTTGCCGATGTTGTTGCCGCGGGTGCCGGCAGGCGGCAGGGGGGCAGGCGTGTTGCCGCCGATGGCGGGCTGGGGGTCGGCAGGGGGGCGGGCCTGGTTCCGCGGATCGATGGTGCGCGTCGGGGCGCCGGTGGCGTAATCCTGATAGCCGGTGGGGGCGGCGGTCTGCTGCTGGCCGCGCTGCTGGGAGGCGAGATGGTCGCTGACCACGATCCCGATCAGGAGGATGATGCCCGTGCCGACGACCAGTCCGACTTTCGTTTCTCGCGTCATGGAGTCCATCCGTTTTCAGAAGTTCCGCCTACCCCGTCACCTGAATCACTCTCAATTTGGCCGACCTGCTTCGCGGGTTTTCGTCCCGTTCCGCCGCGTCGGCCACGACCGGTTTTCGAGTCACGCGCCGGGCTTTTTCCTGCTGCGCCAGTTCGAGGAAGGCCTGTTTCACCGGGCGGTCCTCCAGCGAGTGGAAGCTGATCATGCCCGCGATGCCGCCGGGTTTGACGAGGCCGGTGACATCGGCGAGCAGCCGCCTGATGACATCCAGTTCGCCGTTGACCGCGATGCGCAGGGCCATGAACGTCCGCGTGGCCGGGTCGATGCGTCCGGGCTTGCGCCTGCGCGGCCGCCCCGGATCCCCCGGATCCCCCGGATGTTTCTTCCATGCCTCGGGCCGCTGTCCCAGCGCAAGGCGGACCACATCGGCAAGCTCTTGCGTAGTCGTTATCGGTGATCGGACCCGCGCTTCCGCAATCTTTCGCGCGATCCGGCGCGAGGCCCGATCCTCGCCGTATTGATAGATCACATCCGCCAGCTCGCGCTCGGGCAGTTCGTTCACCAGGTCAGCCGCGGTGGTCGGCAAGGTCGGGTCCAGACGCATGTCGAGCGGGCCATCGTTCTGAAAGGAAAAGCCGCGCATCGCATCCGACATCTGATTGGATGAAAAGCCGAAATCCGCCAGCAGCAGATCGACCCGATCGATGTTCAGATCGTCGAGCGCTTGGCGGGCCTGTGCGAAGTTGCGATGAATCAGATCGACCTGAATCGATGAGCCTGCCAGCCGCTGTCGTGTGAAGGCGAGATTGCCCGGATCGACATCGAGGCCGATGTAGCGGCCGCCCGGCGTCAGGTGCGGAATGATGGCGGCGGCATGTCCGCCGCGGCCGACGGTGCAGTCGAGCATGACCATGCCCGGCCGGGGGGCGAAGAGGTCAAGAATCGGGGCGACAAGAACAGGCAGATGGCCGGGGGTGGGGGAGGGAGTGTCAGTCACGCGGGGATTGTAGGATGAAAAGTTCCGAGTTCCGAGTTCCGGGTTCCGAGTTGAAAGGCAGGGGGGAAGAA
>CAZYPK010000139.1:0-13784 GCA_964649195.1 uncultured Phycisphaeraceae bacterium | reverse complement strand
TGAAATCAGGAAAGCAGGAAAACATGAAATCAACGCGGTCCACACGATATTTCCATATCGCATTTCCTGCTTTCGTGCTTTCCTGATTTCATGGTTTTACTTAGGCCCTTTCTACGGCTGCCCCGCGTACATCGATGCGGTCCAGGCGAATGTTCTCGATACGCTGTCGATGTGGCCGTCGGCCCAGACGATGTTGCCGACCTGATTCATGTTGTGCCGGAAGTATTCGCGGTTTTGGGCGGTGTTCCACTGGGTGAAGCTCCAGGGCATGTCGCCGTTGCCGTCGAGCAGGTGCTCGAAGGCGTCCTGGAACATGATGACTTTCGACGGGTTTTTCAGGTATTTCTGCGTTCGGCCCGGGCGGGCGGAGACGGCGTAGTTGAAGAACGGGCTGGGCAGCACGCCCTGCGAACTGGCATAGGAGACATCAAGCCCGTTGAAGCCGTAGGTGCAGTGGACGTTGCCGGTCTCGAACGGGCCATCGGTGTAGCCCAGCGAGGCGTTGGAACTGCTGGTGTTCTGGTCGGAGGTTTTGGCCTCCGGGCATTGGAACAGCGGGCGCAGCCCGTCGCGGCCGGCGGCGTCGGCGTAGGCCACGCCCCAGTAGGCGTTGGCGTGGGAGGCGGCGATGGGCGTCTTGGTGGTGATGTTGTCGTACCACCGGCCCCAGTTGCGGCGCGGGTGATAACGCCCCATGTTGGCGCTCTGGTAGGCCACCACCGCCGAGTGAATCTGCCTCTGCTGGCTCATGCACAGCGCGGTGCGGGTGTTGGCGCGGGAGGCGGCCAGACCCGGCAGCAGCATGGAAATGAGCAGGACGATGAGTGCCACCACCACGAGCATTTCCACCAGTGTGAAAGCGCGACGTTGGTCCATGTTGCGAACTCCGAAGGAGTTGGATGTAAGGCACGGCGGCTTCAAGCCGCCGTGCCTGGAAGCCCTGGACAAAGCGGCGCGGCAGGAATCAACCTCCCGCGCCGTGAAGGTTTTCACATCGCATCAGGCGACGCGCCGGCGGCGCAGCAGCGCCATGCCGGCCAGACCGAGCAGGCCGATGGTGGCCGGTTCGGGAACGGGGTTGTTGGCCAACGTGATGGAGATATTGTCCAGTCCGTAGAACTCACCGCTGCTCTGATTCTGCCGGCCGATGATTTCCAGCGTCAGCGAACTGCCGGTGTGGGCGATGTTCTGGAACAGCGACAACTGGCTCAGGTCGTAGATGTTGTCCCAGTAAGACCCGTCCAGATACAGGTTCGCGCTATGCTGGGTCCGCAGGGCCAGAAGCTCGGCATCCAGCGCCGGGTCGCCGGTGGTGACGAACGGCTCGGTGTTGGAGCCGACGGTCGTGCCCCAGCCGAATCCGGCGTTGAGGATCTCCGCGCCGTCGAGCCTGACGATGAAGCGGTCGCCGTCCCGATTGGGGTCCAGCGAATCGATCTGCGCCAGCAACATGCCGAGGTTGACATGCGTGTGCTCCGCCAGGTCGGTGAGGGTGATGGTGATGACATGGTTGCCGTTGGGTTGTGGGGCGGCCTCCGTACCGGTGGTGCGGAAGAAGTTGCCTGCGAAGCCGCCGTCGCCCAGGTCGTTGTTGGGGCCGGCCACGCTTGCGAAGGTGAAGTTGTTGTTCCAGCCGGTCATGGTGATGGAGGCGCCGAGGGCGGCGCCGGGTTCGGTGCCGTCGGCATCGAAGACGTACTTCGTGACGGGACCCGTGGTGATCTGGTCGAACAATCCGAAGCCGTTGAGACCGCGTGAATGAACCTCGGCCGCTTCACTGGCGGTGATGGTGCGGTTCCAGATGGCGAACTCGTCGATCAGGCCTTCAAAGTAGCGGCCGGCGGCGACACCGGTGCCCGTGCCGTTGCGGGCCTTGCCGATGTTGAGGTCCGTGAAGCTCATGCTGGCGGTGTTTGCGGTCTGCGTGTGGGTGTTGACACCGTTGACATAGACCTGGAGTGTGGTGATGGTTCCGTCGGAACTGAAGGTGTGGATCACATGGTTCCAGACATCGCGCTGAAGAGAAGAGGTGCCCGCGCTGGTTTCAGCGACATAATGGGTGTAGGTGTCCGGCCCCGACGCACTACCCGTTCCAAGTGAAACGTCGAAGTTGTTGGCTGCTTCATACACGAAGCTGCGGCTTGGATCGGCGCCGACGTGCTCGTTCTTGAACCAGGCGCTGATGCTGAAATTCTGAGCGAGGTTGGTGGGGTTGGTCGGATGGGCGACGACCGCAACACGGATGGCGTCGAACTCCGCCTTGTCCAGGCCCAGCGCGTTGCCGACGATTCCGCCGGCAGTGCCTGCGGTGGGGGTGCCGCTGATGACGGTCGGATTGAGTGCCGTGTTGGCGATGTTGTTCAGACCTGATTCAAAGTCGTAATAGCCGATCAGCCCGGAGGTCAAGGCCCCTTGCGCCCCCCCCCCATGGAAAGCACCAGCGCCGCCATCATCAACAACCATTGCCATTTGTTCCTGTTCGATTTCATTTGGGTCTCTCCTAAAAAGTCCGTAAGGGTTCGTGGCGATTGCAAAGAATGCATCATGGGAAACGGGCCATGGACAACATGGCCTTGCTTGATCCGCAATCAACCACCGGTGAACTCCTGTTGATCATAAATCAATATTATTAATTTTCAATACCGTTCTTTGTTTATTTTGTGTAAAAAGTCGAATATCGGGGAAATCCCTCTTTACAGCCGACAGATCAGGGGGAACCGGGGGAAACGCGGCAATGAGCGGTTTACCCCTCTGCATGGCCCCCAAAACCGCCCAAAACCGGCGTTGAGCGGATTTTGTTAACTGGGAATCAATATTTCGCCGGAGCGGTGTCTGAACTCGGACTCATAGAACTTTTGGGTGGCTGGGGCTCTGCGCAAGCCCCGGCCCGGCGACCTTCAGCCTTCAGCCTTCAGTTTTCAGCCTTCAGCCTTCAGCCTTCAGCCTTCAGTTTTCAGCCTTCAGCCTTCAGCCTTCAGTCTTCAACCTTCAGTTACGCCACCTTGCTTCGTGCATCTGGGCCGGGGCTTCGCGGACTCAGCCCCAGCCACCCAGCCTGCTCCCCCTGCTCCTCCGGCTCCCCCTGCTCCTCCGGCTCCTCCGGCTCCCCCTGCTCCCCCGGCTTCGCTATCATGAAAATCATCGCATCGTGCCCACCGAACGGCTCCACTCACTGCGCGAGGGCTTCATGACTTTGAATCTTTTCCACCGGCTCGCATCGGCCATCCTTCTTCCGTTGGCGGTCTGCTGGCCGGGCATCAGCACGGCTTCCGCACGCAATGCCGGGCTCGACGGCGGCAGGCCCAACATCATCTGGATCATGGCCGATGATCTGGGCTACGGCGACCTGGGCTCCTTCGGCCAGAAACTCATCAAGACCCCCGTCCTCGATCAGATGGCCCGCGAAGGCATGAGGTTCACCAGCGCCTATGCCGGTTCCACCGTCTGCGCCCCGTCGCGCTGCGTTCTCATGACCGGCCTGCACACGGGCCATTGCCGAATCCGAGGCAACGCACGCATCCCGCTTGAGCCTGGCGATGTCACCGTTGCCCAGGTGCTCAAGGCCGCCGGTTATTCCACCGCCCTCTGCGGCAAGTGGGGCCTGGGTGAAGCGGAGAGCACCGGCATCCCCAACAAGCAAGGCTTCGATCACTTCTACGGCTACCTCAATCAGCATCACGCCCACAACTACTACCCCGCCTTCCTCTGGCGCAATCAGAACCGCGTCCAACTCCGCAATGTCGTCGCACCTCATCCCAATCCCGGCGGCGCCCCCGAAAAAGGCGACTTCGGCGTCGGTTACGCCACCAAGCGAATCGACTACAGCCACGACCTCATCATGGCCGAGGCTCTCCAGTGGGTCCACGACAGTTCCATCACCCGGGCCATTCGTCCCTTCTTCCTCTACCTCGCCCTCACCACGCCCCACGCCAACAACGAAGGCGCACGGGGCACGGGCAACGGACAGGAAGTCCCCGAACTGGGCGAGTACGAAAAGGAAGACTGGTCCATCCAGAACAAGGGACAGGCCGCGATGATCACCCGCATGGACCGCGACATCGGCCGCCTCTTCGCCTTGCTCAAGGAACTTCGCCTGGATGACAACACCCTGGTCATCTTCACCAGCGACAACGGCCCGCACAGGGAAGGCGGCAACGACCCGAAGCTCTTCAACCCCTCCGGTCCGCTGCGAGGCATGAAGCGCGACCTCTACGAAGGCGGCATCCGCGTGCCCGTCATCGCCCGCTGGCCCGGCAAGATTCCCGCAGGCACGGTGAACGACACGCCTTGGGCCTTCCAGGATTTCCTGCCCACCGCCGCAGCCCTGGCCAATGCCCGGAAGGAATCGATGCCCAGGGAACTCGATGGCCGGTCGATCGTGCCTCTGCTCAGGAATGAAACGCCGCGGGACCTGACCGATCGCCACTTCTACTGGGAGTTTTATGAAGGCCCCTTCGCCCAGGCGGTGCGACAGGGGAAATGGAAGGCGGTGCGCAAGGGCCACACGCAAGGCAGGACCGAACTCTACGACCTCGCCGCCGACCTTGGTGAAACGAAAAACATCGCGGGGGATCACCCGGAAATCGTCGCGGAGATGGAAAAGATCATGGAACAGGAACACGAGGAGAGCAAGGACTGGAAGAAACGGGTGGGGGGGAAGTGAAGTGAGGAAGGAATGATCATTGCCGGGCGGCCGGGGCGGTTGAGGTGGCTGGGGCTGAGTCCGCGAAGCCCCGGCCCAGGCGCACGAACAATGGCAACGTTACTTACGTCAGGCTGTTGGTCGCACTACCCCACGCCTTCGGATGAAATGAAGCCTTAAGGAGTCACGCCATGCGAACATCATCCGCCCTTTTCCCTGCCTTCATCGTATTCATGACCATCTGTTGCGGACAGTACCTGATGGCGCAGTCCGACACCGAGCCGCGCCTCTACGAAACAACAGCACGGATGCAGATATCCGTCAATCCGGAATACATGCCTCCCGACTCCCTGGCCAACGAGTACCGCCGGTTGAAGGCACTGCGCAACCATCACCTGACCTGCCGCAAGGCGATTGAACGTGTCGTCAAGGATCTGAACATCGACCAGGGCAAGGACTTTCCGCGAATCGAAGACGGAACCTTTTCAAGTGTCGGCAGGAAGAACCACGACGCCCTTGTCGAACGGATTCAGAAACAGGTCACGATCGTGGCGGAGGTCGATACGAATGAGGTGCAACTCATTGCCATCCGCGTGCGGTATTCGGACGAAAAGATGGCGAGGGAGATCGCCGACAAGCTATCGGAGAACTACAGGCGAGACCTGCGCATGTCCCTGGATGATTCCCTCCTGAGCCTGAAGAACCAGTACGGCAAGGAGGTGGAAAGGTATCAGAAGAAGTCTTTTGAGTTGGAAGGCGCGCTTCGGAGATTCTCGTTGTCGCTGCCGCCGCTCTATCGCGTGGTCGATGAAGGATTCCCGGCAGTCTCGCAAGTGGAACGCGACTTGAAGATGCTGAAAGAGGGAACCGCTCTTGCGACCGCCAGGCAAAGGCTTGCGCGGCTCAGGGAGGCGGGCAAGGACAAGGCCACCGGCGATCTGTATGTCATCGAGCTCGCGCGGTTGCAGTCGGAAGTGGACGCGGCCGAGGCGGTATCGAAGGAGAATGAATCGATCGAGATGGAAGAGCGGGTTGAGGCTTTTCTCAGGAACCACGCCGCAGAAAAAAAGATATGGCGCAGGATCACAGAAGAGCAGGCTGAGGCCCGTGCGGAGTTGAACTATTGGGAAACGCGATGGCGGACCTGCTCCCTCGCGCTGGCACATGCTGTTTCCGGGCGGACCTATCACATCACCGTTTTCGAATTCGCCCCCACCGGCAAGCCTGTGGTTCAGCCGTGAGGGCGCAGGTGTCGCCGTCACGGCACCGCCCTGTCGGGACGGTGCTCCGGCCGGTTCACCTGATCTGAGTTCGGGATAAGTCCCGCCCGGAAGGGCGCGGGCCAGAGGGCGTCCAATCAACAGCGCCATCCCGAACACGGTGCAAGAGTGCAGCTTCCGTTGAGACCGGAGGTTCGGTCGGGAGCAAGCCGTGAATTGGACGACCCTTGGCCCGCGCCCTTCCGGGCGGGGCTTCCGGGGGGCTTCACCTGTTCTTTTAGCCATATGCTTTCACCCTGATGGGAACCACTACATTGCCCCCCATATCGGGTCGATGTAGGATGCAGAGCAGTTGGAAGATGAAGGGATGCCGCAACGCCGGTGCAGAGCCTGCATGATCGGATGGCAGGCCATGACCGTGTCCCGCCTCGGTGTGTTGATCCGTCTTCCCGCATCAGTTTTGACCGCTGCTCCATCCTGCCGTCGCTTTGCGATGGCCCAGGTCATCGATCATGGGTTACAAGATCATCGCGTTATCGGTCTTTCTGGTCGCCGTGGGCGGCGTGGCTGCCGTGGGCTACCATCGCGCCAGGGAGGCCCAGGCCCATCAGGTGGTGCCGATCATCAAGCCCGAAGTCGTTCGCTGCGCCCCGCTGGAGCTGCGGCCATACACCGTGACCGAATCGTTCTATGGCCGCATCCATGCCCGCGCCGAGTTGAACATGTCCTTCCAGATCGTTGGCCGGCTGTCGCAGCTTGGAACGGAAGATGGTCCCGCGGTGAAGGAGAATGACATCGTTGAGAAAGGCGACATCATCGCCATGCTCGAACCGGCCCGGTTCAAGGCGGCGGTCGCCCAGGCTGCCGCCCAGCGAAACGAGGCCAGCGCCGAGATGCTCGCCGCCGAGGGCGCCGTCAGTCAGGCCAATGCGGTGGTGGATGACGCCCGGCGCGAATACGACAGGCAGGTGGAACTGCTCGAGAAGGAAGCGGCCAAGCAGCGCGATGTCGATCGCGCGGAAACCGCGCTCAAGGTCGCCAAGGCCCAGCACGATGTCTCCAAGGCCCGCTACGACCGGGCCGTCGCCACCTACGACTCGGCCAACGCCGCGATGACCGTGGCGAAGGTGAATCACGACGACGCCATCCTTCGCGCACCGATCAAGGCCAAGGTCGCGGCACTGCCTTTGGAAGTGGGCACGATGGTGCGTCCCGGCGATCTGGTGGTTCGCCTGGTTGACATGACCAAGGTGAAACTGCTCATCGGCGTGGTGCAGAGCAAGCGCCCGCAGGTCAGCCAGGGGCAGAAGGTCTCCGTCGAAGTGCTGGCGCTTCAGGCCAGTCATGCGGCGGTGCATGGCGACGGTGAAGAATCCAAACTTCCGCCGCGCACCGGGTACATCACGATGGTGCCTCCCGCGGCCAATCCGGTGACGGGGCTGTTCGATGTCGAAGTCGAACTGGACAACAAGGATGGCTCGCTCAAGCCCGGCATGATCGCCAAGGCCACGATCACCCTGCGCGAGGATGCGCAGGTCGTCGCGGTGCCTGCCGAGGCGGTCAAGCGAAAAGGCAACAAGCTCACCGCCTACTTCGTCTCTGAAGGGCTGACCGTGGGCCTCGACCTTGGGGGGATCGGCAAGTCACACCTGACCGTGCCCACGATGGTGGTGCGCGAGTTCACGATTGACAAGGCGGTGTTGGTGGAGGATCACTACCTCATCAGCGGGTTGCCCAAAGGCGTCTCCCACCTGGTCGTTGAAGGCCAGACCCGCGTTTCCGATGGCAAGCCGGTGCTGGTGGTGAACACGGACAAGCAGTTGATCGAGCCGCTGCACAGCACGGCGGGGGCGGATTGAAGAATAAGTTCCGAGTTTCGAGTTCCGAGTTCCGAGTTAAAAGGCAAGAGCCTGATTCCGCACTCGTTCACTCGAAACTTGAAGCTCGAAACTTAAAGATCGGAACTCGAAACTCGGAACTCGAAACTCGGAACTCGGAACTTATCTCATGCGCTTGGTTGACAGGGCCATTGACAAGCCGCGACTGATCATGCTCGGCGCCATCCTGCTTTGTGCGGCGGGCATCGCGGCGATTGTTGCGCTGCCCAAGGAGCGCACGCCGCGGGTGAAGCTGCCGGTGGTCTCGGTCGTGGTGCCCAATCCTGGTGCGCCCGCTTCGGTGAATGAATCGCAGATCGTCCGCCGCATCGAAGAGGAATCGACCACGCTCAAGGGCCTCCGCGATGAACGGTCGGTGCTTTCGCAATCGGTGCATGGCGCCGCGATGGTGCAGTTCGTGTTCGATCATTCGATCAATGTGGATGACGCCAAGCGCGATGTGGAGAGCATGATCAACCGTATCCGCGGGCAGTTTCCGCGCGAAGCGCAGCAGAACCCCGGACCCATCGTGGCGGACATCGGCTACGACAACTGGCCGGTGATCCAGGTCTTCATCGCCGGCGGCAAGGATGGCTCGCAACGCAGGCGGATCGCCGAGCGATTGCAGACCGAACTCGAACCGGTCGGCGGGGTGGCGGGCGTCGATATCTTCGGCGGCCTCGAACGCGAATTGCAGATCGAGGTCGATCCCAATCTCATGGTGCTCTACGGCTTCTCCTACGGCCAGATCGAAATGGCCGTGCGCCGGGCCAACACCGAAACGCCCAGCGGCTCCATCGAATCCGGCGGCAACGATCAGCGCGTCCGCACGCGCGGACGAATCGAAAAACTCGAAGACATCGCCACGCTGCCCATCGGCGTCCACGAGGGCAAGCCGATCCTGCTCGATGATGTCGCCAACGTCCGCATGGGCAACAAGCCGCTGACGAGCATCGCCCGCTACGGCTCGCAGGACGCCGTCGTTCTGCTCGTTCGGCCCAAGACCGACATCGACATGCTCGCCACCGCCAACACGGTGCAGGCCATGGTCGATCGCTTCATCGCCCAGGGCGGCGCGGAAGACACCAAAATCGGCACCGTTCGCTCCCAGGCCCGCGAAATTCATTACATGCTCGAACAACTCGGATCCAACGCCCTCTACGGCACGATCCTGGTCATTCTCATGCTCTGGTTCTCCTTCGGCTGGCGCAACGCCTCGCTGATCGCGGTGAGTTTCCCCTTCTGCATCCTGGGCACCGCCGCGTTTCTCTGGCTCGCCAAGCTGACCATCAATCCGAACCTGGCCATCAACAACATGACGCTCTTCGCCATCATCGTCGTGGTCGGCGAAGTGGCCGACGGCGCGATCATCGTCGGCGAAAACATCTACCGCCACCGCGAGATGGGCAAGAGCCCCGTTGAAGCGGCGCGCCACGGCCTGCGCGAAGTGAGCGGCCCGCTGATCTCGGCCTACCTCACCACCATGGCGGGCTTCGCGCCGCTGCTGTTCATCCGCGGCATCATGGGCGACTTCCTCGAACTGATGCCCATCGTCACCATTCTCGCCCTCTGCGCCGCGGTGGTGGTGGCGTTCCTGCTGCTGCCCGCGATGAGCGTCTATGTGATGTCCAGGCCCAGGCGGGTGCTCACGCCGCCGCGCCGCGCCGACGGCACGCCGATGAGCGAGGATGAGGAGATGATCGCCAACGCCGATGCGCTGGTCGCCGCAAGCTGGCTCAAGCAGGTTTACGAAAAGATTTTCAACATCGCCTTCCGCCATCGCGTGCTGGTGCTGACGCTGACGGCGGTGCTCTCGATCGTGCCGGTCGGATTGTTTTACAGCGGCGCGGTCGGCTTCGAGTTCATGCCCGAAGGCGATCAGCCGGTGATCGAGGTTTACTTCGAGTTGCCGCTGGGTTCGTCGATGGAACGCAAGAGCGTGGAAGTCGCGGCGAAGATCGAGAAGGCCGTGATGGAGGCGGTGCGGCCCGACGAGTGGTACCGTCCCGGTGAAAGCTCGCCGCACGCCTTGCCCGTGACGACCATCGGCGACCCCGGCGCGCTGAACATCCGTCTTGATGTGCTGCGCGGCACCGGCCCTGAGTTCGGCATGGTTTACCTCGAACTCGAACGGGGCGACAAACGCAACCGCACCAACGCCCAGATTCGCCGGGCCATTCAGGAGGCCCTGCCGCCGCTGCCCGGCGTGATCGTGCAGATCACCTCGCCCAACGAAGGCCCGCCCGCCGGCTCGCCGGTGGCCATTCGCGTGCTGGGGCAGAAGGAAACGCCGCTGGAAGTGCTGGCCGACCGCGCCGCGAAGATCGAGGATCTGCTGCGCAGCGTGCCGGGCGTTTACGATGTGAGCAACGATTACCGCACGCGCTCGGAACTGGTGGTCAATCCCAATCGCACCGTCGCCTCGCTTTACGACATTGATTCCACGGAGATTTCCAGCAGCGTCAACTACGCCCTGGAGGGCGTGCTCATCGGCGAGGTCGATTTCGGCGGCGATGAGCAGATCGACATGCGGCTGCGCAACCAGGCCGGCAGCCGCGACCAGCTCACCGATCTGGCCAATCTTTCCCTGCGAAGCCAGACCGGCAAGGTGCTCACGCTGGGCGAAGTGGCCACCATCGAACGGGTGCAGACCGCCAACACCATTCAGCATCACGATCGCAAGCGGGCCGTGACGGTTCGCGCCGAGGTGATGCGGGGCGTGCTGCCGGATGATGTCAAGGCGTCTCTCGTCGCGGCGATGCGGCCCGATCTCGGCGCAGCCGAGCAACTGGCGCTGGTCACCTCCTCCAAGGGCGCCATCGCGGTGGACGATGAAGTCATCGTCGAGTTCGGCGGCGAAAACGAGGTGCGTGACGAGGCGGCGCAGGACATGCAGATGGCCCTCACCGTCGCCATGATCCTCATGCTCATCATCCTCGTGGTGCAGTTCAACAGCTTCGTGCAGCCGCTGATCGTCCTCGCCAGCGTTCCGATCTCGATCATCGGCATCGCCGTCGGACTGCTGCTGTTCGATCTCAACTTCTCTATCATGGCGATGATCGGCATCGTCGCCCTGTCGGGCATCGTCGTCGATAACGCGATGGTCATGATCGAGTTCATCAACGAGATGCGAAAGACCGGCGTCCCGCTCAAGAAGGCGATGATCTACGCCGGGCAGTTCCGCGTCCGGCCGCTGCTGATCACCACGGCGACCAACATCGTGGGCATGCTCCCCGTCGCCATGAACTGGGGCGGCGGCGCGGAGATGTGGCAGCCCTTGGCCGTGACCATCATCTTCGGCCTGGGCTTCGCCACCGTCCTGCAACTGATCATCGTCCCGCTGATGGTTTACTGCTTCGATCATTCGGTACACCGCGAGACCGTTGCCGCGCCAACCCTCCCCACGCCTTCACTCGATGAACCTGAAGAGGGCGAACCGATGCCGGCGATGGCGCAGTAGCCTCCGCGCCCGATTCGAAAAACTCCAAATGACAAAGCCCAAGTTCCAAACAAGCTCCAAAGAACCAAAAATGCGATCAAACAGAATCCGGATTCGGATCGGTTTTGCCTGCTTTGGCTCGCTTTCGAGTTTGTTTGAGATTTGGATTTTGGGATTTGGAGCTTTTGCTTCCGGTGATGTGGCGGAGAATTAAACGCCCCCTGCAAGCCCATCGCCCCCATTCGACAGCGAAAAAGAAGTTTGGTACAATTCCCGGTCTTCCCCTGAGAGGGCGGCCGCGGCGGCTGCGCCGGGGATGGAACCGCAGGCAACTGACCCGTTTACGCTGCCGGTGCAGCTCAGGCGTGGTCCAAGCAGACGAGAACAGCCATGTCGGATGCGATCATTCGTAGCGTTGAACAGTCCCAGATCAAGAGCGATCTGCCCAGGATCAGCGTGGGCGACACCATTGATGTCCACGTCCGCATCGTGGAAGGCTCCAAGGAACGCATTCAGGTGTTCAGCGGCGTGGTGATCTCCTTCTCCGGCCGCGGCCTGACCAAGATGGTCCTCGTCCGCCGCATCGTGGCCAACGAAGGTGTCGAGCGCACCTTCCCGGTGCATAGCCCCCGCATCGCCAAGATCGAAGTCCAGCGCCACGGCCACACCCGCCGCAGCAAGCTCTATTACCTGCGCGAACGTGTGGGCAAGAGCCGCCGTCTGCGCGACAAGCGCCGGGGCCTGGGTTCACTGGTCGAGACCACGGAGGCAACCACCGCATCCGTCAAAGAGACCAAGACCCCCGAACCCGCCACCGCCGGCGCGTGAACCCAAGCCGCTTGCGGCTTCGCGATCCCTTGGAATTTCCCGCTGTAAATGCGTCGAGTTTGCCCTAAACTGGCGCCATGCAGCATCACCATCTCCACCCGCGCCCGCTGATCGCTCTGCTTCTGACCTGCATCCTCGCCACCCACATCCATGCCGACCCGCCCGCCAGGCTGCCGTCGGCGCCGCCTGTCGCCCGGCCCATCCCCGGCACGCTCCTGATCCACGGCGGCGGCAACCTGCCCGCGACTTTCTTTTCCCACTTCCTAAAACTCGCCGGCGGCGATCAGGCGAAACTCGTCGTCATTCCCACCGCCAACGTCACCGATGAAGAGGCGGACATTGATGCGATTACGAAATCATGGCAGGCACGCGGCTTCAAGCACGTGACCATCCTTCACACCACCTCGCGCGACAAAGCCAACGACGCCGCATTCAGCCGGCCGCTCCATCAGGCCACCGCGGTCTGGATCGATGGCGGGCTGCAATCGCGGCTGGAAAAAGCGTACACCGCCACCCCCGTCGAAAAGGAACTCATCAAGCTCCTGTCGCGCGACGGCGTCATCGCCGGCACTTCCGCCGGCGCCGCGATCATGTCGCGCACGATGATCACCGGCGGCAAGGATGATCACCCGCTGATCGGCGCGGGCTTCGACCTGCTTCCCTCAAGCATCGTCGATCAGCACTTCGTCGCCCGCGATCGCAGGGCAAGACTGCTCGCGGCGCTGGCGAAACATCCGGGGCACGTCGGCTTCGGCGTCGATGAAGGCACGGTGATGATGGTCAAGGGACGCGCCATTCGCGCGCTCGGAGCGTCAACGGTTTCCATCTGTCTGCCTGCAACGAAAAACAGCGAGGCGAAAATCATCGAAGTGAAGGAAGGACAGGTTGCGGACCTCGTGGCGATGAGCAGGGCGGCGATCGAACGGACCCGGCCGCCGTTTCCCGCGGAGAAGCTGCCGCCCGCCAAAGGCGTCGCCGGGACGCTGGTCATCGTCGGCGGCGGCGGAACACCCAGGGAAGCGCTGGACATCTTCATCGAAAAATCAGGCGGCCCCGATGCGCCCATCGCCATCATCTCCACCGCGCTCGATGATGTGCCGCCCGAAAAACCCGGCGAGGTGATCATGCTCACCCGCGCCGGGGCGAAAAACATCCGCGTGCTGCACGCGCCGACGATCGAGGCCGCAGGCGATGCGAAATTTCTCGCATCGATCCGCCAGTGCAAGGGCGTCTGGTTCAGCGGCGGCAGACAGTGGCGCTTCGTCGATAAATACCTCGACACCCCGGCCCAGAAGGCGTTTCACGATGTGCTCAAGGCAGGCGGCGTTATCGGCGGCTCCTCCGCAGGCGCGACCATCCAGGCCGACTACCTCGTGCGCGGCAACCCGCTGGGCAACACCGACATGATGGCCCTGGGCTACGAACGCGGCCTCGCCTTCATGCGCTCCACCGCCATCGATCAGCACTTCGCCCAGCGCAACCGCTTCAAGGACATGGAAGCCGTGAAAAACAGATTCCCGCAGCTCCTGGGCCTGGGCATCGACGAAGCCACCGCCGCCATCGTCACCGGATACGAGATGCGCATCGTGGGAAAGAACCATGTTTATGTCTATGACAAAAGCGAACCGGCGACAGGCGAGGCGGCCTACACGAAGCTCGCCGCAGGGGATCGCTACGATCTGAAGACCCGCGGGAAAAGTGAACCTCAATAAACCAGCCGATCCCAGGGTAAAAGCATATGGGAGGGCGAGGCTCCCGCTGGGAGGGCGAGGCTCCCG
>CAZYPK010000138.1:0-13870 GCA_964649195.1 uncultured Phycisphaeraceae bacterium | reverse complement strand
GGGAGCCTCGCCCTCCCGAAGCCTCGCCCTCCCGAAGTCATATGCGTTTGCCCTGGTGAGAACCTTCCACTTGGCAAGCGATTCGCCTTCCACTATTCTTCTCATCCCGTTCCAGCGGGTTCCCGCCTCCCTATGGCCGGCGGTTGGGGCGGCATCGGTTTCAAACGCTCGTTTCTCACAAGGGAAAATCCATGGCTACCCAAGGCGTGATCACCCAGGTCATCGGCTCCACCTTCGACGCAAGGTTTCCCGATGGCCAGATGCCAGACATCTACAACGCGGTCGAAGTCAAGGCCCAGAACTCCAGCGGCGACATCGATATCGTCGGCGAGGTGCAGCAGCATCTGGGCGGCGGGCAGGTGCGGGCCGTCGCACTCGGCTCCACCGACGGCATGACGCGCGGCATGACCTGCGTCGATACCGGGTCGCCCGTCACCGTGCCTGTCGGCGAAGAGGTGCTCGGCCGCGTCTTCAACCTGCTGGGCAAGCCGATCGACAAGCGTGGCGACATCAACGTCAAGAAGCGCATGCCCATTCACCGCGAGCCGCCCAGGTTCGTGGACCTCAACCCCAAAACCGAAGTGCTCGAAACAGGCATCAAGGTCATCGACCTGCTCTGCCCTTTCGTCCGCGGCGGCAAGATCGGCCTCTTCGGCGGCGCGGGCGTCGGCAAGACCGTCATCATTCAGGAAATGATCGCCCGTGTCGCCCGTGAGTTCGGCGGCTACTCCGTGTTCTGCGGCGTGGGCGAACGCACCCGCGAAGGCAACGACCTCTGGCTGGAAATGCAGGAAGCGGAATACACCGATGCGGAAGGCAACAAGGCCCACGTGCTCGACAAGGTGGCGATGGTGTTCGGCCAGATGAACGAGCCGCCGGGCGCACGTCTGCGCGTCGCGCTGTCGGGCCTGACGATGGCGGAAGAGTTCCGCGATGCGTCGGGCAAGGAGACGCTGATTTTCGTTGACAACGTTTTCCGTTTCACCCAGGCCGGTTCGGAGGTGTCCGCGCTGCTGGGCCGCATGCCCTCGGCGGTCGGTTATCAGCCGACGCTTTCGACGGAGATGGGGCAGCTTCAGGAGCGCATCACCTCGACGGATAAGGGTGCGATCACCTCGGTGCAGGCGATTTACGTGCCTGCCGACGATCTGACCGATCCCGCTCCCGCGACGGCGTTCAGCCATCTGGATGCGTTCGTCGTGCTCAGCCGATCGATCGCGGAGAAGGGCATTTATCCGGCGGTCGATCCGCTCGCTTCGACCAGCCGTATTCTCGATCCGGGCATCATCGGCGAAGAACATTATGCGGTGACGCGGCAGGTGCAGTCGATTCTTCAGAAATACAAGAGCCTTCAGGACATCATCGCTATTCTGGGTGTGGATGAGCTGAGCCCGGAGGACAAGCTGGTGGTGAGCCGTGCGCGTAAGATCGAGCGGTTCCTGAGCCAGCCGTTCTTCGTGGCGTTCCAGTTCACGGGATTCCAGGGTGTTTACACGCCTTTGAAGGAGACGATCGACAGCTTCCGTCGGTTGTGTGAGGGCGAAGGCGATGATCTGCCCGAGAGCGCGTTCATGTACGTCGGTACTTTGGATGACGCCCGCGCCAAGGCGGAGAAGATGAAGGCGGAGTGATTCCCGCCGCTTGCGGCGTAGCACCGTTCATCGCGGATACCGCCCCGCCGCCTTGAGCGCCCTGACATACGGCGAACTCAACGAATGCCCCTCATGCAGCGGCCAGTTGTCATAAGGCTTCACAAAGTCATACACCTGTCGCGGCAGTTTCAACGGATTCGGATTTCTCTCGATGTACGGAATCGTCCGGCGAACATCATCGGGATGATCGAGAAACACGCCATACCCATCGCCGCCGCTCCAGACGGGATGATCATTGGTCCGCAGCCCGGCTGCACGCAGGGCGCGGGCGCTCCAAAGCTTGAAGTATTCCATCATCTCTTCATACGTATCCCGATGCTTGCGAATCAGAATATGCACATGATCCGGCATGATCGCGCAGGCGTAGCAGGTGTAATTCTGTTTTGAAATCGTATCGGCAAAGGCTTTCGCAATGCCTGTTCTTGCCGCCGCGTCGAAAGTAAGCAGCGGATGCTTGAGGTGATGCTTCGCCTCTTCGTAGAACTCCCGAACGACACGACCCAACGGCTGCACGCGCTTGCGTCCGTAATGAAGCTCACCCAGTTGCGAAATCACATCGCTGGCGATCGAATGCGACCCGCTGCCTCGCGGATCGTTGGGCAGCCACCAACCATACGCGGTCCAGATCAGGTGATACGCAATCACGATCGGATTGGACATGATGTTGCTCCAAAGCCGCTTGCGGCGTAGCAAGATCATCGCGGAAACCGAACGAAAAACGACAGCGACCCATCATCCTTTGATGATGGGCCGTTGTCAATAATGAATCGTTTCATTGTTGAATGATTGCGCTGACGGTGCTACGCCGCAAGCGGCGGGATTCACTCCTCCTCGGCGATCCGTTCGTAGTCGTTGGGCCCCAGTTCCGTGGTCGCGGGGTTGACGTTGCCGGGCAGCACCAGTTTCAATACGCCGGTCGTCTCGTTGTAGGTCCAGCCTGCCGACAGCACCGCGCTGCCGGCTTCGACCACGAGGCTGCTGTTGGTGAAGGGATTGATCGGCGGGGTGGGGAAGTAGGGGCCAAGATCGCCCTCGGCATCCACGTCCCCGGTTTCGACGGTCTTGCCGGTGAAGATTTCCCAGTCGCCGGTGCCCGCCTGAATCTGGGCGAGCGTCGGGTAGGCGTCGCCGTGATTGAGCTTCCAGACTTCAAGCTGCTTGCGCACCGAGGTGAGCTGCGACATGGCGCCGTTGGAGCGGGCGACATCGGTGGCGCTGGACAGTTTGGGAATCACGATGGCGGCGAGGATGCCCAGGATCGCCACGACGATGGTCAGTTCCACCAGGGTGAACGCTCTTGAGAACTTCGGGGTCTTGGCTCGCATGTGTGCCTCGCAATGTGAATGGAAAGACGCCTCGCGCCTTGGCCGACGTTGTGCAGGGGGCCATCCACTCCATCGCCGAATCCCAGGCGTCACTTGAGGGTGCGGAACGCAATGCGGCAGGACCCGTTTGGCCGCCGTGTCAAAGACTCCCGATTCGCTACAAACGGAACGGGGCGGGGGCAGGAACAGTGGCAGGAGCAGGAGCAGGGGAAGCCGTCATTCAGTTGTGAGAGCGGAGGTCGGAGTATTCAAATATGATCAGTTTCCGATTTTCGATCTCTGATTTCAAATTTCAAATCTCAAATTTCAAATCTCTGCCGTCCCCGCCGCTGGCTATACTGAATGTCATTCTTCTTCACCCTTTCAGGGAGCGAAACATGCCAGTCAATCTCATTCGTGTTGTTGCCTGTCTGCTTGCGCTGGGCTGCGGCTGGTCATCTCCGCTGCGGGCGGCGGATGTGGAAGCTGATCTTGTTCCAGTGCGGGTTGGTGATGAGGCTGCGGCCGCGGTGCCGCGGGTCGGGGCGATCAAGCTGGCCGGCCCGCTGCGTGAAGGGCCTGCGCCTTTCTCGTGGGTCTCCGATGCCGACATGGGACCGTCGCTGCGTTCCATCATCGCCCAGCTTCGGCATGTGGCCAAGAGCGACAACCACAAGGGCATCGTCTTCTTCCTTGATCGGCCCGCGCTCACGCTCGCCCAGATCGACGAGCTTTCCGCCGCGATCCAGGAAACCCGCAAGGCCGGGAAGAAAATCATCTTCTTCGCCGAGGCCTACGACCTCCACAGCTACCTCCTGGCCAGCTCCGGCGATCAGATTCTCATGCAGCAGAAAGGCTTTCTCGAACTCACCGGCATGGGCATCGAGGAGATGTATCTGGCCGGCCTCTTCGAGAAGATCGGCCTCAAGCCCGACTTCGTTCAAACCGGAAAATTCAAGGGCGCCGACGAGCAGTTCATGCGCAAAGGCCCCAGCGCCGAGTGGAGCGAAAACTTCGACAAGCTGCTCGATGACATGTACGGCCAGGTCGTGACCCATCTCGCCAAGGGACGCAAGCTCAACAGGCAGGCGATGGAGAAGGCGATGGCGGGCACGCTCTCGATGGGCGACGGCGAACTGGTCAAGGCGGGGCTGATCGACCGCGCCACCGACCGCGACATCCTCGATGTCACCACCAAGGTCTTTGGCGACAACTTCGACTGGGACCAGTCCATCGGCCGGGGCAAAGCGGGCGAATCGCTCGACATGACCAACCCCTTTGCCGCCCTCCAGGCGATGTTCACCGATCAGCCCCTGGCACCCAAGCGAAACTCCATCGCCGTCATTCACTGCGACGGCGTGATCAACAGCGGCAAGAGCTCGCCCGGCGGATTGTTCGGCGGGTCCATCGTCGGCAGCAACACCATTCTCGAAGCGCTGAAAACCGCCAAAAAAGAGCCCCTGATCAAAGGCGTCATCGTCCGCATCAATTCGCCCGGCGGCTCGGCGCTGGCCAGCGAAGTCATGTGGCAGGCGATGCGCGATGTCGCCCGCGAGAAGCCGGTCTGGGTTTCCATCGGCAGCCTCGCAGCCAGCGGCGGGTATTACATGGCCTGCGGAGCGGACAAGGTTTATGCCTCGCCGCAGTCGATCGTCGGCTCCATCGGCGTGGTCAGCGGCAAGATCGCCATGGGCGGCCTGTACGAATGGGCGGGCATCACCGTCCATCGCCGCAGCCGCGGTCCGCTCGGTGACATGTTCAACTCCGTCGAGCCGTTCACCCCCGATCAGCGCAAGGCACTGACCGCGATGAGCCAGCGCATCTACGAGCAGTTCACCGACCGCGTGAAGAAGGGTCGCGGCAACAAGGTCAAGGACATCGCCGCCGTCGCCCAAGGCAGGCTCTTCACCGGAAGGCAGGCGCAGAAGAACGGCCTGGTGGATGAGCTGGGCGGCATCGAAATCGCGCTCGATGACTTCGCGGCCCATCTGAAACTGGAGCCGGGCCGGTACGATGTCATCGACCTCCCCAAACCGATGAGCATGACCGAGTTCCTCAACTCCGTGTTCGGCGGCACGGTGCAGGCCCCGCGCCTCACGACGGAACAGATGGGAATGCTCGGCGCCCTCAAGGCCACGATGGGGCCGCGCGCCTGGCCGGCGATTCAGCAGTCGCTTGAAGGCATGTCGCTGCTGCACAGAGAACGGGTGCTGACGGTGATGCCGCAGGTGATTGTGGTCAAGTGAGGAACGTGGCCGAAATGACTTTTAGGTAGGTGGGTGGCTGAGTCCGCGTCGGGTGGGGCTGAAGGCTGCGAAGGGTGGCTGGGGCTGGAGGCTTTGCGCAAGCCCCGGCCAGGGGACCATCGACTTCTCAGTCGTGCCACCTTGTTTCGTGCATCTGGGCCGGGGCTTCGCAGACTCAGCCCCAGCCACCCGCCGTAAGCGTAAGAAAAGGGCACCGTCATCTGGAATGACTGTTAAGTAACAAATGACAGCCTTCCCCATGCGACTGTTCCTTCTCGCCTTCGTGGCGATCATGCTCGCCGGATGCAGCCCGCGAGTCGTTGATGTCACAGGCGACCCTTACTATTGGGGAAAGTTTCGATTGGAGCAGCGTTATCGCACCAGGATTCATTCATTTCTGACAAAGAGCAACGATACATTCCTGCACAAGCTCGGCAGCCTGGAGTGGGAAACCTATTACGACATTTACCCGCCTTCCAATCCCTATCGCCCGTACCACGACATTCCTGAAGCGATTGAAGCGTATGAATCATCGCCGCGCGAATGGCCGGAAGTCTTCGCGGCATTGCCGCCCGGCACGGAGTTGAAGATTGTGAAGTTTTACATGTATCCCTATAACATAGGCCTTTCCAGCGCCTTGGCGGAGATTCAAAGCGGGCCGCACAAAGGCATCGTGGCGAGCATTACCTTTCTGTCCAACCGTTTGAACGATCCAAAAGAGAGCGGTACCGAACCGAATCCCGACTACCTCGAACTGATTCCTTAAACTCTCACCCGCCGATCAAGCCTGCGGCGCCGCGTCTGTGAGTGGCGGCGGGTGGCTGGGGCTGAGTCCGCGAAGCCCCGGCCCGGCGACCTTCAGCCTTCAGTTGCGCCATCTTGCTTCGTGCATCCTGGCCGGGGCTTGCGCAGAGCCTTCAGCCCCAGCCACCCGACGTCCCTATGCACTCACCCTGTCAGGTAGGCGTCACTTCCTGCCGCCGAAGATGGAACGAATCACATCGCCCACGCCGATCTCCTCGATCCTGGCCTCCATCTCTTTTTCGATCTCGTCGTAGTCCTTCACCGTGGGCGCGTAGGTCAGGGGCTGCCGTCTGGCGGTGTCATCGGCCTTGGTCAGTTGCAGCGCGTTGTTGCCCGTGACGCTGACGGTCCACCGGCCTTTTTTGTTGAGCCTGGCGAAGGGGGCGTTGCCTTGCAGGTCGTCCACTTTCTTCCAGTCGATCGTCTGCATCTGCGGATCGATGAACAGGGCCTCGCTGGGCTTGGTGTCCTCATCATAGACCCGGCGAAGAAACACGCGATTGTCCAGCACGATGAAATCGACATAGACCACCGCGCCCATCCTGAAGGGGGTGGGCACCACGCGCTCGGTGTTGTCCGCGCTCACGAAGACCACGCAGATCGATTCGTCATCCTGCACGAGCAGCTCGGTGACGATGGTCTTCTTCACCGCTTCGTTGAAGGTTTGCCGCAGGGCTTCGTTCTTTTTCACCGCTTCGCGCAGCCGATCGCGGTAGAGGTCGGCGGCGATGTTCGAGCGCATGAAGTTGTAGCCCAGCACGAACGCCACAACGGTGATGGCGATGAAGCCGAGGGTGGCCAGTTTTTTGGTCATGGTCGGAATCCTTCGGAGTAAATCTCAAATGACAACGGGAATTCCTGAACAACCCCACATCCAAGCCGCTTGCGGCGTGGCAATCCCCGGTTCGCGGTACATCGGGGGTTATTCGGAAGTCCCTTTGGTTGTTTCAGCCATTTGATTTTGGAGCTTGTTTGGAGTTTGGTTGTTGGATTTTGAATTTTGACGTTGCGTCTTCCTCTGCGATTTTGCAACTCAGCCAGTATCATAGATCGGTTGTCCGCCCGCACCCACGCCAGCCGGAGGTTTTCATGTCGCACACGTTCAATCGCCGCCGTTTTATCGCCCATACCGCAGCCCTCGCCGGCGGCCTGTCGGCCATCGGCGGCGCAGCCGTCGCACACGCGGAGGAACCGGTGGAGATTCCCGCGCAGACAGCCAAGCCTCGCCGGTTCGAGGTGGGCACGGTCACCTACAACCTGGGGGCGAAGATGCCTTTGGAGGAGTTGATCACGACCTGTGAAAAAGGCGGATTCAAGGCGGTAGAACTGCGGACGACCCATGCGCACGGCGTGGAGCCGGGCATGGATGCGGCCAGGCGCAAGGCGGTGCGCGAGCGCTTTGCCAGGTCCGCGGTGAAGTTGTTCGGCCTGGGTTCGGTCTGCGAATTTCACTCGGAGAAGGCGGAGGTGGTCAGGCAGAATATCGAGACCTGCAAAGCCTTCATCGAGCTTGGCGCGGATGTCGGCGCGGTGGGTGTGAAGGTCCGGCCCAACGGCCTGCCCAGGGGCGTGCCCGTCGAAGCCACCCTCAGGCAGATCGGCCACGCGCTACAGGAATGCGGCAAACACGCCGAGAAGCACAAGGTGGAGATTCATGTCGAAGTGCATGGCGGAGGCACCAGCCATCCGCCGCATATGAAGACGATCATGGACACCTGCGCCCATCCCTGGGTCGGCGTCACATGGAACAGCAACGACACCGACAAGGACAAGAACGGGAGCATCACCGGGCACTTCCACATGCTCGCAAAATACATCCGCAACGTCCACATGCGCGACCTATTCGTCGATTACCCCTTCGTCGAACTGTTCGGCCTGCTCAAGTCGATCGGCTACGACCGCTACACGCTGGCGGAGATTCCCGAATCCGGCGACCCGCTGCGGGTGATGAAGTATTACCGCAGGTTGTGGGAGGTGATGGCGGAGTGAGCCGGGGTGATATGTTCCGAGGGTTTTCCAAGCTGAGTTCGGGAAATAAGAGTGAGCCGCGACGTAACACGTCGCGGAGATGAACGGAGAGACGGTGTGTTCGTCTTGCGGAGGATCATGGGACGCGAAAACAACCGGGCGCCGATCGAGGCTGAAAGAAAAGGGTGCGCTGGGCCACCCTTGAGGCTGTTCGCGTCCGCGACTCGTTGAGTCGCGGCTCTTATTCCGAACTCAGGTATTCAAGACGCAACAACAAAAAACACCGGCGATTGCCAAGGTTTTTGTTGATGCTGGTTGATTTCCGGTTCACCGATACCCGCTCGACCCCCCGGATCCACTCGATCCGCCGGACCCGCCGCCTGATCCGCCGCGGTAGCCACCACCGCCACCCCCTCCGCCGCGGAATCCACCACCACCCCCACCGCCGCCCCCACGGAATCCACCGCCCCCGCCTCCACGGAAGCCACCGCCACCGCTTCCGCCGCCGCTGCTGCCTCTGCCGCGCGGGCGGCTGCTCATGCGTCGCTGCGGGCCGGGGCCCAGGGGGCCTGAGCGTTTGCCTTCCGCATCGCCCTCGGCGGATTTCTTTTTCTTGGGCAGCGACTCGCTGACCTTGATCTTGCTGCCCGCCACGAGCAGGCCGTTGAGGTGGCGGATGGCGGCCTTGGCTTCGAGGTCGTCCTTCATGAAGACGAAGCCGAAGCATCGCGTGGCCTTGGTCGCCTTGTCGTTGACGAGGTAGGCGTCCTGGACGACGCCGTGTTTGGCGAACATGGCGTTGAGGTCTTCCGCCGTGGTCTTCTCGCTGAGATTGCCGACATAGATTTTCATAGGTCACCGTTTCCGTTGGGGCATTGCATCAGGACACCCCATCCGCCTGGGCGATCGCACAAATGATCGCCACCGCTGGATCGCCGATGAGAGAAAATCAACGAGAGAAGGCACACACCCCTGTCGCCTGACCCGCCGGAACTGACCCTCTGATCGGACTGACCGGCTTTATCATAACCAAAGCATCGGGTTGTGCCAGAGGCGAGGGTGTCGAACGCAGGGCAATCGCTCGGCCCGGCGAACGGCCCGGCGTAAGCCGGGATAAGAGCCGCGACTCAACGAGTCGCGGACGCGAACAGCCTCAAGGGGTGGCCCATCTCTCCTTTTTCTTTCTGCCTCGATCAGTGCCCGGTCGTGTTCGCGTCCCGTGATCCGTTGCGCGATGGCCGCTCCATTCTTGTCGCTCACGTCCGCGACGTGTTACGTCGCGGCTCATTCTTATCCCGAACTCAGGTTGCGGGATTGTTGCGGACGGGAGATGACCCGCAAGTGAACTTGTGGTAAACCTTGGGGTTGACTTCCGGTAAACCCCGACAGTCGGAAAGGAGGCAGAACATGGCCAGCAACACGAAACAACGGCTCATCGACACAGCCACCAGGCGGTTCTACCGCGATGGTTTCCGCAACGTGGGCATCGATCAGATTCTCGGTGATGTGGGCATCAGCAAGACGGCGTTCTACAAGCATTTCGCCTGCAAGGAAGACCTGATGCTCGCCGCCCTGGAGGTGCACGACATCTGGTTCCGAAATGCGTTCGGGCAGATGATCCGAAAGCACGGCGGGACGGATCCCGTCGATCAACTCCATGCGCTGATGGACGTGGTGCATGAAGTCATTCACTCCGAGGACTTTCACGGCTGCATCTTCGTGAATGCCGCCATGGAGTTTCCGCTGCCTCACGAACCGGCGCACCTGGCGGCGGCGAAGAACAAGGAGGCGATCGAGATGATCGTCAGCGAGATTGCCGCGCAGGCCGGCGTGGCGGAACCGGCAGTGCTGGCCCGCGAACTCTGTCTGATCGTCGAAGGGGCCTATGTCACTTACACCGTGACCTGCAACGCCCAGGCGGTGGAGATCGCCAGAAGCGTGGCCCATCGCGTGATCGACGCCCACATCAGCCCGTCAGGAAAGGTGAAGGGAGGAAGGCACGGAGGCACGAAGGCACGGAGGGGGAAGGCACGGAGGCATTGAGGCACGAAGGCACGAAGGGACGAAGGGGGGAGAATGGCCAATGGCCATTGCAAAGTGCAAATTGCAAAATGGCGGAGCAGGCAACCGATCATCTGGGGATGCGCATCTGCCTCTCTTCAATTTGCATTTTGCATTTTGCAATGGCCATTTTTCAATCTCTCCCCCTCCGTGCCTCCCTCCCCCCTTCCGACTTTCGCTATCCTGTTTGCGATGGCTCTGACCACTCAACAACTGGCGACGATGATTCAGGCGCAGCTTCAGGGGGATGGCACGTCAACCCTCACCGGCTGTGCCGGACTTGATGACGCAACGCCCGGCGACATCAGCTTCCTCTCCAATCGCAAATATGTTTCATCGCTGGGGACCACCAAGGCCGGGGCGGTCATTTTGTCCGCCGGTGATGCAGCCCAGGCCCCGGCAGGATTGACCGTGCTCATCGCCGGGGATCCCTACTTCGCCTTTCGGCAGGCGGTCGTGGCCCTGCATGGATTCCGCAAACATCCGCCGGCGGGCGTCAGTGCGCAGGCCGTCATCGACCCTGCCGCGACTCTTGGCGAGGGTTGCTGCGTGCAGCCGTTTGTGGTGATCGCGGCCGGGGCGAAGATCGGGGCGCGGACCGTCATCTATCCGCATTGCTACATCGGCCCGGATGCGGTCATCGGCGAGGATTGCGTTCTGTTTCCCAACGTGACCATCTACGATCACTGCGTGCTGGGCAACCGCGTCACGCTTCATGCAGGCTGCGTCATCGGACAGGACGGCTTCGGCTATGCGACGCAGAAACTGCCCGATGAGGAACTGCGGCACCACAAGATTCCGCAGATCGGCAGCGCAGTGATCGAGGATGATGTCGAAATGGGCGCCAACTGCGCCATCGACCGCGCCACGCTCGGCTCCACCCGCATCGGCAGGGGCACCAAGTTCTCCGACCTGATCGCCATCGGCCACGGGGCCTCGTTGGGCAGGCACAATCTCATGGTCGCCCAGGTCGGCATCGCCGGCTCGACCGACACCGGCGACTACGTGGTCATGGGCGGACAGGTCGGCGTCGCGGGCCACCTCTCCATCGGCGCCGGCGCCCAGCTTGCGGCCCAGGCCGGCGTGATGACCGATGTGCCTGCGGGAGAAAAATACGGCGGCCAGCCCGCGATGCCGCTGAGCCAGGCCAAACGCACCATCCTGGCGCTGATGCGGCTGCCGGACCTCATCAAGGAAGTGAAGGAACTGGAGAATCGCATCGCGGAACTGGAAAAGTAAGAGCCGCGACTCAACGAGTCGCGGACGTGACCGGCCTGAAGGAGCGTTCTTCGCGCCGTGGATGAACGGCCTCGGTCACGCGGCGACCTCCCATGCACTGTTGATGTGCGGCAAAACAGCCCGTGGGAAAAGAGGTCAGAGGTCAGAAGTCAGCACAGAGCAAAATACATGGAAATAGAGTGTCTTTCTGATTCTCTGATCTCTGACCTCTGCGAAGCCCCGGCAAGGTGAACCGGGGGGAGCCGGGACTTCGCGGACTCAGCCCCAGCCACCCGGAATATGTCCTGCCGGAAAAGATGGGCACACCCCAGGGCAATCGCATGTACCTCCGATGGCAACATCACCCCCCGTCCGCGCCTTTTTCAACCTTGTCATTCCCTTCGTCTTTCTTCTCCTGATCGCGCTGGAAGAAGAGCATGTGCTGCCAGGGCAGTTTGTCGAACGAATCCACCTGCCTGAAGCCGTTGGCTTTCATTTCAAGATCGATCTGCTTCTTGCTCATCTTGTGCAGCGGCTTGATGGGCACCTTGTCATCCTCGGCCCGGAACTCGACGAGCACCAGCCTGCCATCAGGCTTCAACGCCTTGCGGATTTTCGCCAGCATCTGGGCGGGATGGGAGAACTCGTGATACACATCGACGAGCAGGATGATGTCCTGCGAGTTGTCAGGCAGCTTCGGATCGACAAGCGTGCCCAGCACGTACTCGATGTTCTCCACCTTCTGCGCCGCGGCCCGCTTCTTGAGAAACCGCAGCATCTCCGGCTGAATCTCCACCGCGTAAACCTTCCCCTTCTCCCCCACCGCCCTGGCGATCGGCAGCGTGTAGAAGCCGTTGCCCGCGCCCAGGTCGCAGACCGTCAGCCCCTCCTTGAGGCCGAGCATCTTCAGCATCGTGCGCGAATCCTCCTCCCGATCGCGCGATTCCCGCGTCAGCCAGGGTGCGCCCGCATAGTGCATCGTCTGGGCGATCTCCCTGCCCAGATAATGCGTCGCCGCGGGTGGAATTTCCTCCTCGCCCTTGGATGATTCGGTCTTTTTTTCCTGCGCCAGCGCCAGTGATGACATGGCCATCAGGGAGAAACAGAGGACGAACACGAATGAAAGGAAACGATTCATCAGGCCTCCTGTGTAGTGAAAAATCAGAGGGCAGAGATCGGCGCGAAGCCGCAAGCGGCTGTGGGCTTCTTCCTGTCTCCTGTCCCCTGTCTCCTGTTCCCTGTCCCCTGTCTCCTGTTCCCTGACCTCCGACTTCCGTTCATTCCGGTTTCGAGTCGAGATATTCCTTCACGCGGGCCTCGAACGCCTCGGGCTTCATGCCGATCGCCTTGGCCTCCTCGAGCGCCTTCTCGTAAGGCACACCGTCATCGAGCACGCGGTGCGCCAGCCAGACGGCTCCGACACGATTGCCCGAAGCGCAGTGCAGCAGCACCGGTTCGTTGGTTTTGTTGGTCAGCAGATCGCGGACCCTGCGGAAGATCGGATCGGTGAGCGTGTCCGCCGATTTGAATCCGGGGTTGTGGTAGGAGGCCGGATCGACGCCCAGGTCAACGAGCGTTTTGCCTTCATCAAACTTCGTGTTCTCCCCCTCGCTGCGAAGGTTGATCACGGTCTTGACGCCCGCCTCCTTGAGCCTGGCGAAATCCGCCTCGGAAGGCTGGGCGCCGAGATAGACGTTGCCGAACTTTTGAAGCTTGAGGTCGCCGATGGTGACGGCTTCGAGCTTGAGGTCGTTCCCGGCGGCGTCCTTCTTCACAGGCGACGGGAACGTCTTGCCATCCGGTTCCTGCCGGGGCTTTTCACCGCCGCAGGCGATCAGGGTGAAACAGAAGAAAGAGAGGGTGAATGATCGGAGCATGGGATTATCCGTGGATGAAATGAAATCTGATACGCCGTTCGCCGAGGCGAACGGCTGACGACGACAGGTCATTCCGACTTGGGTTTCTCCGCATCGGCGCGTTCGATGCGGCCGAACATCTGCCCGCCGTGCTCGCCGCCGCTCCAGGTGCCGGCGTACTGGTTGTCGAAGATCATGACCCGGGCGGTGAACGTGCCGAAGCCGGGCACCTTGAAGTTGTCCAGCGTGATGACCGGCGTATCCCCGGCCCACTTGACGCGAAGAATCAGCGGCAGCGTCGCATCCTTGCCGCCGTACTGAATGCGGGCCATGAACAGCCACGATTCGCCTTCCATTTTCTTCACGCTGCTGATGACGTAACGCTCCTGATGCAGTTTGCCGTCATTTTTGCCCTTGACCGTGAACGATCCGACCAGCGCCGCGTTGGTCAGCGTGGTTTCAAACCGCTTCTCCAGTGCGGCCATCTTATCCTCCGACACGGGCTCCTTCGTTTCAGCCCCCAGCGCGAAACCCATCGATGAAAGCAGCGCCAACAGGAAGAGCAGAAAAGGTCGTGGGTGATTCATGTGGCGATCCCTCGTTGGAATGAAATCAGACCGGGAACATTATAGAACGGCAGGATGTGTCAAGGCTTGGCGAAGACAAGGCTATCCAAGGTAAAAGCATATGGCTTTTTCGCAATGTTTCAGCCCCGCCCGGAGCCTGAGAACTTTTCCAAACGTCTCTTTTCCGTTATCACA
>CAZYPK010000137.1:0-13924 GCA_964649195.1 uncultured Phycisphaeraceae bacterium | reverse complement strand
TCCCGCCGAGCCGATCCGCTTTCGAGGCCCGCAGCGGGCCGATGAAAGCGGAACTTGCGCGGAAGTTTGCCTGATGACAGGTCGTGCAAGGCGCAAGTTTCTTCACTCGGCCCTTGAGGCCTCGTGAAGAACGGCTCAGCGGGAGCTTCGCCCTCCCGCCCAAGGCTATATGCGATTGCCCTGACCCTGCCGTCACTTCGCTGGCGATCCGCTGCCGTTGTCATTAGAATCACGGCGGTTCTCACCGGACACTCGTCCATCATTTGTTGTTTCCTAAAAGGGACCGCCATGAGCTGGATCGAAAACCGCTTTGAGGAAGGCCTGATTGTCACGAGCGTGGACTGGGCGATCAACTGGGCCCGCAAGAGTTCGCTGTGGCCCATGACCTTCGGCCTGGCGTGCTGCGCCATCGAGATGATGGCGTTCGCGGCTTCGCGGTATGACGTGGATCGCTTTGGCGCCGGCGCCTTTCGCGCCACGCCGCGCCAGGCGGACCTGATGATCGTCGCCGGCACGGTGACTTACAAAATGGCGGCCCGCGTTCGCAGGCTCTACAACCAGATGCCCGAACCCAAGTACGTCATCGCCATGGGCGCCTGCACCGTCGGCGGCGGGCCGTACTTCAAGTATGGCTACCACGTCGTCAAAGGCGTCGATCTCGTCGTGCCTGTCGATGTCTATGTCCCCGGCTGCCCGCCCCGCCCCGAAGCCCTCCAGGAAGGCCTGATGCGCCTGATGGACAAGATCGATCGCCAGACCATCGGCCTGCCACGCGGCACGAAACAGGCGGCCCGCGAAAACAACTTCCCGGTGCCCGCGCCGGCGGCGATTTGAGGCAGATGTTGTGAGGCCGCATTTTCAGACAGTCGGCATTGGGTTGCGAGATTCCAAGCATCGGGGGTTTTCATGGCTGAAAAGTTCGATTGGGTTCGACGCAGGTGGCACCTCGTCATCCGATGGTGGCCCACTCGCATTACAGTGACGGGCCTTGTCTTTGGCTGTCTTACTTTCATCGCGTTCGCCTGGACATCTCTGGCGTCGTCGTTACGTGAGGCATTGCCCAACATGCCGTTGATCGTTGCATCCGTGGCCTCGTTTCTGGCCGCCGCGTGGCTCAAATGGTCAGACAAACTCGTGACCGGTAAAAACCAACGAAAACAGCGGCGAAACAAGCGGCGAAATATCAACCTGAGTGCGGCGAGGTTGCTTTTGGATTTGCCGCGCGTCATGAAATCGAACATCAGTGAAGATGCGCGGCAGAGTCATCGTGAATCCACGCTGCGGTGCATCAAGATGATCGTCTCAGATCTTATTGATGAAGTGGGCACTGATCGACTGATGGTTTCTCTTTTGGACTTCTCCGGCGGTTCAACTGAAGAAATGAGAGTTGTGGCCCGGTCGGACAAAACACGCGGCATCGGCAACAGCTATCGCTCGTCCGGTTCGCTGGCCTTTCAATCGATCCAAACCGGAGTGCCCGAAGTTGTGGATGACATTCGCCATGATGACCGATGGGCCAACATCGGGAAACGCAGATATCGATCCGTGATGGCGGTCCCCTTGACTCGCGGAGATTTTGCGCTTGGCGCGCTTTGCATTGACAGTGAACGACCATATGATTTTCTTGGGCTTGTGGAGGAGATCGCCGTTTTCATCATGCCTTACCTGGTCGGTTTGGCGCTCACGTATCCAAAGAACGCCGTGTGTGTGCAATGCAGGTATGACTCTTCCCATTTGCAATGACGAGGTGATTCCATGAAATCAACAAAGAGAGATTCAGCCTCAATGCAGTCGGAAAACGATGCGGATCGTCCCGAGAAGAACGCCTTTTCGCTCGCGCGAGCTGTCGCAGAGGGGCAAGGTGATTTGGAAGAGGCGATCAAGGCAATCAGCAAGCGCGTCGAAGAATCCGATGCCTACAAGATCAGGCGCTTTCTCCAGCGGGATTGAACCGCCCGATTCTCGCCGCCGCCGGTCACCCATGACCTGAGTTCGGAATAAGCGTGAGCCGCGACGTAACACGTCGCGGACGTGAGCGACAAGAATGGCGTGACCGTCGCGCAGCGGATCACGGGATGCGAAAACGATCGGGCATTGATCGAGGCTGAAAGAAAAAGGTGCGCTGGGCCACCCCTTCAGGCTGTTCACGTCCGCGACGTGTTACATCGCGGCTCACGCTTATCCCGAACTCAAGTCATGGGGTTGGAGAGGGTGGGCAGGCCCTGGATGGTGATGTGGACGGTGTCGCCGATTTGGAGGGTGAAGTCGCTTTCGGGCACGGTGCCGGTGCCGGTCATGAGGAGGCAGCCGTGGGGGAAGGGATTGTCGCGGAAGAGGTATTGGACGAGGTCGGGCAGTTGCTTTTTCATCTGCGCCAGTTCGGTGGCGCCGGTGAAGAGGGTGTCGTTGCCGCGTTGGATTTGGATTTCGATGGCGGTCTGCGGGGCGGGGAGCGTTTCGATGACGCGGATGGCCGGTCCGATGGCGGCACAGCGGGCGAAGGTCTTGGCCTGGGGGAGGTAGAGCGGGTTTTCGCCTTCGATATCCCGGCAGGAGAGGTCGTTGCCCGCGGTGTAGCCGATGACTTTGCCGGTGCGGGTGATGACGAGGGTCAGTTCCGGTTCGGGGACCATCCATGTGGAATCGCGGCGGAGGTGCATCGGCTGAAGGTGGCCGACGCAGCGGTGGGGGGTGGCCTTGAAGAAAAGTTCGGGTCGGTCGGCGTGATAGACCTTGTCGTAGAAGTTGCCGTCGTTGCCCCCGGCCCGGGCCTCCTCCATGCGGGCGGCGCGGCTGCGGAAGTAGGTGACGCCGGCGGCCCAGATTTCCTGATGGTCGCCGATGGGCGCGAGGAGGTTCGGGAGAAGAGAGGAAGCGGGGAGCGAAGCCGCAAGCGGCTTGGAGGAGAGAAAGGCGTACAGATCATCGCGATTGACCAGCTCCTCCCAGGTGGTGTTTCCCACATGGAAAAACTGGTTTTCGCGTTCGACGACCGGACCGCCTGGCGTGCGATAGAGCAACATGCGATTTTTCCCTTTTTCTTTCCCCTTCGCGCCTTCGTGTGCCTTTCCTGCTTCCTCGCGAAGCCGCAAGCGGCTTTCCCTTTACGCCCGCGACAACCCGACAAAAAAGAGAATGAACCCGGCCAGCCCGCCCGCGCCGCTGAGGATGAAAAAGAGCATCTGATCATCTTCATCGGCCCGCAGACCGGTGGCGGCGGCGCCGACGATCCCGGCGATCACCAGCACGGCCCCGAAGAACATGAACGGCCCGGCATCGCGGTGCGATCTGCGAACCGGACGGCGGGACTTGCGATCCGCCTGGTCGCGCGGACGCACCGGCACATCATCCTCCACCGCAAACCCCTCGGTCGCACCGGCCAGCGCCGCCAGCGGGTCGTCATAGACATCGCCGGCATCGACATATTCCGATTCCGCCGCCGTCGTCGCCACCGGTGCCGGGGCGGCCTTGGCCTGCATCTTCGCCTTGGCTTTCTGGGCGCCGGGGATGTCCGGCACGATGGTCACGATCGCGCAGCCGGGACACTTGACCTTCTTGCCCACAAACTTGCGGTCAGGCACCGCCAGGGGACGTTTGCATCGGTGACAACGAAATCGAATCATCAGAAGCCTCGGGGGAAAAGCGGCAGGGGCAGGAGCAGGGGCAGCGGCAGTGGCAGGAGTTAGCCGTTCGCCTTGGCGAACGAACGCTCACCCCACAGGCCCTTCATCATCACTTCCGGCTGCGTCATCGCCTCTGCCTTCGCGGTTTTCGATGTCGTTGATGTACGCCATCGTGCGATCGAGTTCGCGCTTCAGGTGCCGCACGCGCAGCAGGCTTTTGACCCGGGTGATCAGTTCCAGTTTGTTGACCGGCTTGGTGAGGAAGTCATCGGTGCCGGCCTCGACGCCGCGCTCGATGTCGCCCAGCTCGTTGAGGGCGGTGACCATCATCACCGGGATGGAGCGGGTGGCCGGGTCTTCCTTGATTTTCTGGCAGACCTCGAAGCCGCTCATGCGAGGCATCATGACATCGAGCAGGACGAGATCAGGCTTGCTCGTGCCGGACTGCTCGATGATCCTCATCGCCTCCAGGCCATCGAAGGCGGTGACGATCTTGCAGGGGAGCGATTCGAGATAAGCCTGGAGCAGTTCGACGTTCTGCACGTTGTCATCGACGATGAGAATGGTCGATTGCGCCATGTTGGCCCATTCTTCTTCGGTCGAGGTGGTGGATGACGCGGGCGTGGTCATGATCGGTTCCTGGTCAGAGGGCAGAAGTCAGGGGACAGGGGACAGGAGACAGGGAACAGAGAACAGGAGACAGGAAGAAGCCCACAGCCGCTTGCGGCTTCGCTCTGACCTCTGACCTCTGAAAAACCCTGCCGGGGGATTCGCGGCAGCGAACAGATGATAAGCCTTTGTCGGTGGCGAGTCGATGGGGAGGAACGAATCCCATCGCCCGGTGTATTTTTAGCCGTTCGCCTTGGCGAACGGAGCCATGGAACACTCCGTTCGCCAAGGCGAACGGTTAAATGCGCCGCCCTTGCGATGGGGGGCGGTTTTTGGTATCATCCTTTTCGACATGCATGTCACCGCCCGGTGGTCCGACTCAGACAGGGCTGAGTTGCTCAAAGAGGACCCTGTGTGGTTGTTCGGCTGGCAAGGAAAGATCCAAGCCAGGTGTCGGTGGGGTTGATGTTCACAAGTATTTTGCTGTTTTGGAGTTGTGGTAGAGGCGATCCGTGGATCGGGCTTTGGTCTTGTGGTGCGCCGATTCAGCCGACCGGCTGCAAGATCGGCAGGGGTTTTCCGCCAAGAATAAATTTTAACTGCCTATGATTGTGATGGATAGAAAGTTTTCAATGCTCTTGAGCCTGTAACCGGTGTTGTAACCGACGTAAGGCTTTGTCAATGAGTTGATATCCGATGGTGCGTTGGTTTTGAACAGGCTGGAGATCGCGGTTCAGCCCCTTTTTCACCATTTTTGCAAAGAGTTTTCCCATGTAGTTCCTTAAAACCGGTTCGAGCGTGTAACGCCCTTTTCTTGCTTGATTTATCCATCTTTCGGGTATGAACGAACCCATGAGCACCTACACCCTGTCACGTCGTGTTCCCTGGCTGGATCGCTGGAATGAACCCACGGTTGAGCAACTGATTGATGCGCTCAAACCCCACCAGCAGAAGAACTTCAACCGCATCCTCGATGCCCTGGGCGAATACGCCCGGCTTGAGCGGTCGCTGATCTGGTACGGCGCCAGTTGGAAGTGGACCCTGCATTACAAGATGGCCGACAGCGAAGGTGATGAAGCGAACACCATGTGCTACATCGTGCCCGCGGTCGAGACGCCCTTGGTCGCCATGCCTTTCAGCGTGGAGTTCGTCGGCACGCTGCCGATCCGCCGGCTGAGCAAGTTCATCCGCGACGGCATCCGCAGCGCCAAGTGCGCGGTCAACTTCCACTGGGCTTCGTGGACCCCGGGCTTGGACAACGAAGTGGGCATGCTGCTGGACCTGCTCAAACGCAAGTACAAGTTCCACACCGGAGTTCATGCCGCCGACAAGGAATGAAACCAGCCGCGACGTAACACGTCGCGGAGATCGGCAGCCTGAAGGAGCGTCGCGCGCACCTTGCGTTGCAGGCCTCGAACATCTCTGCGCGATACGGGCGCTCTCACCCGGCAACCTTCGTGAAACGGACCACCCTTCTTTCCGTTCACCTCCGCGACGTGTTACGTCGCGGCTCTTATTCCCGAACTCAGGTTTGCACGCAGGCCCCAAGATGGTATTCTCGCCATAAGTGGTCGCACCTATGGCAAACGGGGTGAACACATTGTTGTGAGACGACCGGTTCGGTGCGACTGTTTAATAAGAGCGATCATCATCGGCAGCAGGTGATCATCGGCAGGCAGGCGGTTCCAAGGAGAGCGGGGAGAAGGCGGGTCGGGGTCATGTGTGCCACATTCAAGCGCGTCCATCATCGCGCACAGGGGGCGGCATCAACCGGTGGCGGAGGTTCCGCATCCCCACAAAGCCCGGGAGGCTTCGCAGTGTCGTCCGAACAGCCAACGTCGAAAAACGAACCTGCTTCATCACTCTTGACAGGGGTGGGGGCGGCGGGTGAGTCGTTGGCCGACGATGGCGGGGATCATTGCGAATATCGGCTGCTGATCGATCAGTCCACCGACATGCTTTGCCGCCTGACTCCCCAAGGCTTCTTTCTCCATGTCTCGGCGGCCAGCCTGAAGGTGCTGGGGTACGAACCCGAAGAACTGATCGGCCGGAGCAAGGCCGAACTGATTCACCCCGAAGATCGCGCCGCGCTGCCGGCGGCGATTGGCGGCACGGGCGGACAGGCCGACCTCCCGCTGGGCGAGTATCGCCTGCGCCGCAAGGATGATCGCTACATCTGGGCCCAGACCAGCGTGCTGATCGTTCGTGATGATCAGGGCCGGCCGCGCCAGGTCATCGCCAGCGTGCGCGACATCACCGAACGCAAACACGCCCAGGACAACCTGCGCCATTCGGAACGGCTGGCGTCGCTGGGCACGCTGGCGGCGGGCATCGCCCACGAGATCAACAACCCGCTGGGCGCCATCCTCATGGCCGCCCATGCCGCCCGCGAATTCAACAAACAGGACGGCAAGCGGGAGATGGTCGATCAGATGCTCGAACAGATCATGGTCGATACCCGTCGCGGTTCGCAGATCGTCCGCAGCGTGCTTCAGTTCGCCAGACGGGAACCCGCGGATCGGAAAGCGGCGCGGCTGCGCGACCTGATGCTCGGCGCCCGCGTCCATGCCCTGCGTTATGCCGCCGGCAAAGCGGTGGAGATCAAGGTGCGCGGTCCCGATGAATCGCCCTGGGTGCTCGTCGGGGCGATGGAGATCGAACAGGCCCTGGTCAACCTCTTGCACAACGCGATCGATGCCCAGGCTTCGCGCATCCAGGTGCAGGTTCGCCCGATGCCTGGAACCGAACGGGTCAGCGTGCAGGTCATCGACAACGGCCACGGCATGACCGGCGAACAGGTCGCCCGCGCCTTCGACCCCTTCTACACCGGCCGCCCCAACACCGGCGGCATCGGCCTGGGGTTGTGCATCGCGCAAGGCATCGTGCTGGCGCACGGCGGAAAAATGGCCCTGGCCAGCGCCCAAGGCCGGGGCGCCACCGTCACGTTCGATCTGCCTCGGATCAGTCCCCCCCAGTTCCGGGGGGTGGAGAAAGAAGATGCCCAGGGTCTTGATCGTTGATGATGAGCCGGTCTATTGCACGCTGCTGTCGCGCATCCTCGCCCGGCAGTCGTGCGAAGTCCACATCGCAGGCGACGCCCACAGCGCCATCGCCATCGCCAGCATCCACCGGCCGCAGGTCGTCGTGGCCGACTGGATGCTGCGCAACTTTCACGATGGCCTCGATCTGCTCTACGCCCTGCGACAGGCGGGCATCGATTGCCCGGTGATCATGATGTCCGGCTACCCCTCGGACCAGCTTCGCGTCGAGGCCACCCAAAGCGGCGTGTTCCGCTTCCTCGCCAAGCCGTTCGAACCGCAGGAGATGATCGCCGCAGTCTATGAAGCCGCGGGCCTCGTTCCTCCGGGGTGAAGGAGACAGGGGACAGAAGACAGGAAGTTCATAGCCGCAGCGTCCTCGCTGCGCGTCTGCGGAACAGGGGACAGGGAACAGGAAACAGAGCGAAGCCGCAAGCGGCTTTTGTCTCCCGTCCCTTGTCCCCTGTCTCCTGTCTCCTGACCTCTGACCCCTGACCTCTCTGCTATGCTTTCCCCATGCCTGACCCCTGCCCGCCGCCGTTGAAACAGGTTCCGCCTTCGCTTCGTCGGGTGATCGTGGCGGGGTTTGGTCTTGTCGGCCGCTGCGTCACCGAGCAGTTGCGGGGCCAGGGGGTCGAGGTGGTGATCATCGACATGAACGGCAACACCATCGCCACCCAGACGCGATTGGGCTTCCGCGCGGTGCGGGGCGATGTCACCGACCCGGCGGTGCTGGGCGAAGCGGACATCGCCCATGCCGACGCCCTGATTCTGACGGTGCCCGACGAGGATTCCGCGGTTGAGGCCTGTGCCCAGGCCCGCCGTCTGGCGCCGAAGGTTTTCATCGCCGCCCGGACCAGCTTCCTGAGCCGGGGCATGCTCGCATCCAAGGCGGGGGCGGATCACGTCACCGTCGAAGAGGTCGTCACCGCCCAGGCGATGCGCGACGCGGTGGTGACCCACTTTTTTGAAACCGATTCTGAAATCTCAAATGGGACTTCTGGATAACCCCCCGATGTACGTTGCTACGCCGCAAGCGGCTTGGGCGTGAGGTTATTCAGGAATCCCAAATCCGAAATCCGAAATCCGAAATCCTATTTGATCCCCCATGTCTCAACCTCCCCCGGCTTCTCCTCGTCCCACCGCCATCGATCTGAAAAAGGATCGCGGCCTGACCATCGCCTGGGACGATGGCACGACCAGCTTTTTTTCGATCGCCTTCCTTCGCCGCAGGTCACCCTCGGCCGACGCCCGGGTGCTGCGCGAACAGATGGCTTCCAACCCGCTCACCGTGCTGCCCGCCTCGGCGGTGAGCGGCGGCCCGCTCACCGCGCTGGGCGCCGAACTCGTGGGCCACTACGCCATCAAAATCCGCTTCTCCGACGGCCACGACACAGGCATCTACACCTGGGAATACCTGCGCGACATCGACCCGGCGGAAAAACAGGAGACAGGGGACAGAAAGCCGTGAAAGCCCACGCACTCCTGTGCGTGGGTTCCCGATTTACCAACCCGTTACGCGCTCGCCGCTTGTCAAAAAGTGCCTGTTTTCCAGATAAAAACCGCACGGCTGTCCGCGATACCGACACGAACCGGACATTCCACTTCCCGCAGCGCGTTGACCGATGTTATGATGGTATCGCGGCTGATCGACCGGGTTTCGGGTTCCGGGTTCCGGGGTTGACGATGGTTGCGACGATTTTGATGTGACAACTTTCTGCGGAGCGCTCTCATGATGATCGCCTCTCTTCTGCGTTTGCCTTTCCGTTCCCCCCTTCCGGTGATCGCCCTGTTGCTGGCGGCGTTCTCGCTGCCGGTGCCGACCATCGCCAATGACGCCAAGACCGATGCCGCCAAGGCCGGGGCGGATTCCGTGGCCATTCGGCAGGATCGCGTGGTACACATGATGGTCGAGTTGGAGGAGAAGTTCCGCAGCCTCGCCTCGGCGCTGGAGAAGACCGAGCCGGAGCAGGCCAAGCGACTGATTGCCGCGCTCAACAAGAGCAAGCAGGAGCTGATTCAGCCGCGACTGAAGACCATCGTCGAGAAGATGAAGACGAGCGAGTTCGAGTACACCGTCGAAGTCAACGGCCAGCGGGTGACGCGGACCATCATGCAGGATCAGGAAGACATCGTGAACAGCCTCAAGGAGCTGGCCCAGCTTCTGACCGAAGACCCCAGCGATCTCGATGAAAAGCTGCGCGAGATGCGCGAGCTGGAAAAGTTCAAGGCGGAAGTGGAGAAGCTCATCAACCGCGAGAACGAGCATCTCAACGAAAGCAAGAAAGCCGCCGACCCCGACGCGGCCACCAAGGACCTCGACAAGCAGATCGCCGGCGTGCAGAAGCTCATCGGCAAGCAGGAGGAAGTCATCAAGAAGACCTCCGCCGCCCGCGAGAAGGGCGTGCATGAAGTCAACAAGGTCACCAAGGACCAGAAGGATGTCCGTCAGGAAACCGAAAAAGCCAAGAAGGATGTCAGTGGCGAACAGCCCGGCGAAGCGGGCGGCAAGCCCGGTGATCAGCCCGGTCAGCCCGGTGATCAGCCTGGTGAACCCGGTGGCAAGCCCGGCGACCAACCCGGTCAACCTGGTGGTGAAGCCGGTGGACAGCCCGGTGGCGAAGCAGGTGGTGAAGCAGGCGGCCAGGCTGGCGGTCAAGCGGGTGGCCAGGCCGGGGGGCAATCCGGCGGTCAATCCGGGGGTCAATCCGGGGGTGAGCAAGGCCCCAAGCAGCCGGGTCAGGAGCCGCTTGAAAAAGCGATCGAAGCTCAGAAGGCCGCTGAAAAGGACCTGGCCGATGGCAAGGGCAAAGCCGCGGAACAGAATGAAAAGGTCGCCCTCGACAATCTCAAGAAGGCCCTCGATGACCTGAAGAAGGAACGCGACCGCATCGCCAAGCTGCCCCCGGAGCACAACGATGCCATGGCCAAGGCCCAGGACAAGACCGGCGACGACACCGGCGACCTCGCCAAGAAAATGGCCCAGGCCCAGAGCAGTTCCTCCGGCTCCAGTTCCGGCGGCCAGCCCGGCGAAGGCGGCGAGGGGGGTGAAGGCGGCGAAGGCGCCCCCGGCACCGAAGAGGTGCAGCAGGCCCAGCAGCAGATGCAGCAGGCCGCCAAAAAGCTGGGCGAAAAGGACCCCAAGTCCGCCCAGAAGCCGCAGAAGGACGCCGTCGATAAGCTCAAGCAGGCCCGCGAGGAAATCGAAAAGCGCCTCGCCCAGCTTCGCAAGGAGATGCAGGAGGAACTGCTGGCCGCCCTCGAAGCCCGCTTCCGCGAAATGCTCAACAAGCAGAAGCCGGTGACGCTCGAAACCGCCAGCCTCGACGGCATCCGCAAGCAGCGCGAATGGAAGCGGGCCGAGAAGCTCAACTGCGCCAAGCTCAGCGATGAGGAAAAGTTCATCGGTTCACTGGCGGATGTCGCCCTCCAGATCATCAAGGAGGACGGCACCACGATCGTCTTCCCGCGCATCGTCGAGCGTCTTCGCGACGATCTCTACGCCGTCAGCGAACGCCTCAAGGCCGAGCAGACCGACGGCTACACGCAGGACCTCCAGCAGGAAATCGAGCGCACCTTGCAGGACCTGATCGAAGCGCTGCAACGCGCCCAGGAAGTGAGCGACCAGCAGGGCCAGCCCGGCGAAGGCCAGCCCGGTCAGCCCCAGCCCCAGCCGCTGGTGCCTGACTCGGCGGAACTGAAGCTGATCAAGAACGCCCAGCTTCGCGTCAACCGCCTGACCACCAGCTTCGACAAGAACCGTCCCGCCGAGCTCAACCCCAACGACACCAAAGCGGTGAACGACATCGCCCGCCGTCAGGAAGACGTACACAAGATGGCCGAGGACATCGTCGAACGCGGCAACAAATAAAGGCAGAAGTTCCATGTTCCAGGTTCCATGTTCCAAGTTGTCGGAACAGGAACAGGAATAGGAACCCGAACATCGAACTCCGCCGCCTTGTCAACCTGGAACTTGGAACCTGGAACTTCGATGCCTTTTTGACTCAGAACTCAGAACTCAGAACTTTTTTGGAGATTCCCATGCTCCTTCGCCCGATCAAAGTTGCTTTTCTCGCACTGGCTTTCGCGCTGGGGCCTGCGGCGCTGGCTGATGATGTGACCATTCCCTCGTTGCCGTTCAAGCCGGTGGCCAGTGATCAGGTCATCGCCCGCTTCATGCAGGATGCGCTGACCGCCAAGGGGCTTTCCGCCCAGCAGCGGACGGCGATGCTGGCCGAGCTGGACGAAGCGACCAGGGAAGGGGCGGGCGACTTCGCGTTGACCCGCGCGTTGGTTGCCGCTCATCCGAAGTTCAGCCTGGCGCTGGGCAAGTTTGCGGATGAGGAGTTTGCCGAGGCGATCAAGCTGCTGGGCGAGCTGTCGAAGTCGGATGACGCCTACCTGGCCGCCCATGCCGAGTTTTACCTGGCCCGGGCCTACATGATCGACGAGCGTTACGAGGAGGCCCTGCCGCTGCTGGACAAACTGGCCGGCCCGGCCAAGGCGGACAGGACGCTCAGCGCCGGCGAAGCCCTCTTCTTCAAGGCCATCTGCCACGACAAGCTGCTCGAACGCACCGAGGCGCTGGTCGCCTTCGCCACCTTCCTTCGCCAGAACCCCGACGCGGCCGAGCGGCTGCTCATCGGCGCCGGGATGAAGGTGGAGGAACTCAAGCTGCTCGCCGACGGCTCGCTGTGGGATGTGACCGAGCGGATGGACTTCTCCCGCCGCCATCTCGACCTGGCCAGGACCGCCGACCCGACGCAGAAGCAGCAGGAAACCATCATCGTGATGCTCGACAAGCTGATCGAGGAAGCCGAGAAAAAGGAAAACGGCGGCGGCGGGGGTGGCGGTGGCGGTGGCGGCGGACAGGGGCAGGGTCAAGGCCCCGGCGGCGACCGCAGCGGCATGCCCAGCGGACCGGCCACCGAATCGACCGCGCCCGAAGGCTCGGCCAAGATCGGCGACCTGGCCCGCATCAACCGAGGCTCGGCCGCCGACACCTGGGGCGACCTCAAAAAGAAGGAAAAACAGGACGTCATCAACGCCTTCAAAGCCAGGTTCCCCTCACGCTACCGCCAGGCCGTGGAGGAGTATTACAAGGGGTTGCAGGAAGGAAAGGATGAGTGAGGGGATTTGGGATTTCGGATATGAGATTCCAGGAATAACCTCACGTCCGAGCCGCTTGCGGCGTAGCAACGTACATCGGGGGATGTTGGGAAGTCCCATTTGGGATTTCAGATTTGAGATTTGCAATTTGAGATTTTCACGACTCTCGTTTAGCCGCGACGCGATCCGTTGCGGCTAAACTGTTTTTCAGGTGCGCCGCCCTTTGGCCGTTCGCCTTGGCGAACGGCGTGCGTCTCGTGTATTCCATTGCCCGGCCAGGATCATTCCAATGAAGCCCATCATCACCTTCATCCTCTTCGCGCTGCTCGTCTCATCCCCCGTCCTTGCTCAAAACGACGCGGCCGTCCTGCTCGATGGCACGCGGGTGTCTCGGAACATCAAGTCGATCGTCGCCGGCAAGGTCACCTTCGACGGCGACGCTCCGCCGGTCGATCTGCAAGGCCTTCGCCGGATCGAACGCGCCATCGAACCCGCCGCCGTCGAAGCCGCCGCCCGGGTCCATCTTGTCGGCGGGGGCATGATCCGCTGTACGACGGTCACGCTCGACGATGAAACCTGTCAACTCACCTGGCTCCACGGCCAGCTCAAGCTGCCCATCGAGGCGGTGCGGGGCATCCGCCTGTCGGATGAATCGGATGTGAAAAAACTCCCCGCCGGCCACGACACCTTCGCCGCCGACCTGAACACACCGCCGACCGACAAGGATCGCCTGTTCGTCGCGGTGGAGAACAAGGTGCAGTCGCTGCCGGGCGTTTTTCTCGATCTTTCCCCCGAAAAGGTCCGGTTCTCCTTCGAAGGTCAGGACCGCGAACTCGATCGCGGCAGGGTGTTCGGCCTGACGCTGGCCGGCGGCGGCAAGCGGCCGGACCTCACCGGCCACGTCCTGGTTCAACTGGCCGACGGCTCCTCCTTCTGGGCCGCCATCGCCGGCATGGAAAACGGCGCCGCCACGCTCAAGCTCACCACCGGCCACGAACTCAAGCTCCCCTGGGCCGCCATCGCCAGGCTCGATGTCCGCAGCGACCGCCTCACCTTCCTCTCCGATCTCGAACCGACCAACGTCGATGAAAAAGCCATCGCCTACGTCGGACCCTGGCAGAAGGACCGCTCGGTGCGCGGCAGGACGCTCACCATCAAAGGCAAAACCTTCGACAAGGGCATCGGCGTCCACGCCACCAGCCGGCTGACCTTCGACATCGACCCCCGCTTCAACGCCTTCGCCGCGACCATCGGCATCGACGACATGACCAAGGGCAAGGGCGACTGCGAGTTCGTCATCCTCGCCGACGGCAGGGAACTCTTCCGCAAACGCATCAAGGGCGGCGACCAGCCCGAAGAGGTGCGCGTGAGCCTGGGCGGCGCGAAGAAGTTGACCTTGGCCGTGGAGGCAGGCGAAGACCTGGACTTCTCCGACCACGGCAACTGGGGCGACGCCCGGCTGATCCGGGAGTGATCGCCTCGGTCATCACCGCAGGGTAAAAGCATATGGGAGGGCGAGGCTCCCGCCGGGAGGGCGAGGCTCCC